>NZ_AP025028.1:680000-1000000 GCF_003114835.2 Leptospira kobayashii
TATCTAAAGGAGAAGACCTTAGAAAAAACGGAAAATACCACCAAACGCGCGCATATGCTTGCGGCGCCATCTCTCAATGATTTACTGGAACCTTATTTTCCTCCAGTTCCTGAAATCGGCCTTCCAGATAAAATCGTTAAGCGTGAGGAAGAAGGTGAAGAACTGAAATTAGTCGAAGGACTAGCTGAAATTATCGTCGTATATTTATTATTAGGTGAAATTATCAAAATAAAAGATATTCTCAGTGAGATGGCAAAAAATCTAGGAAGAGCCAGAAAAAATCATATAAGTTGTAATCGACCTCAAACCTCCTGGAGCCGAGATGCCGCTTTCTAGCACCCAAATACGATTCTTTATGCTTTTCGTTCGTCAAATAATTATTCTATAATGGAATATTGGTAATGTGGATGCAAACATATGTTGATGAAGACCAAGGAATTCATACGACATAAAATGCTGAAGAATGCCTTGAATTGTTACAGTGTGATGAAGTCCCAAAAGATTCTTCCTGAGTTAAGAAAAAGAACCAATTGCAATATTTGCGACATCACAGAATTCACAGAGAAATTTCTCATGGCAAAAAGCGGTTAATTTACGTTTCTTTTCCTCAATATCTGTTTGACGATTACTTACCTCAATATTTGCATTAAATTGGCATGGCAGAAGATGAAGTAAAAGTCGTAAATTACTCTAAAGGAGCTGCCATTGTTGTTCAGAATGCGGCCAATCCGGGGTTATTTTACATAGTCAGAAACGGAAGGGTTGCTGTTGATTCGGAGCACATTCAAATTGATCATGAGTTAACAAGCTATAACCAAGGTGATAGCTTTGGACTTGTTTCCGCTCTCACCGAACATCATTTTCTTGTTACATTATTTGCAGAAACGGACGTCGAACTACTGCAAATTCCGATTCGTCTCTTAGGTTCTTTTCTGAAAGAAAACAAGGAACTGGCGATGAAGATATTGCGACTTTATTCCCATGAATTGAGAGCTCTTCAAAGGAATCTCTCCAGGGCCAATCAACCGGCAGATAGGGAATACCTCCCTGAAAAGTTGATACAAAATGCGAAAACTTATCTCGCATGGCAAAAGCCAGATCTTGCAGCGCATTCCTTACATCGATATATTGAATGGGCAAAAACCCATCAGGGATCGAATCAAATTCCAGAAGCTGAGAACCTGCTTGCTCAAATTCGCTCCAATCTAAAACCAATAGAGTGGAAAAATCAAAAAAACACTTTGAACGCAGGTGATGTACTTTTCGTAGAAAGTGAGATGAATCGGGACATCTTTGTTGTGTTAGAAGGAAATGTAAAACTGTTTAGCATCGTAAGAGGGTTTGAGTATGTCATAGATGTCTTAGGTGCAGGAGAAATATTCGGTGAGATGAGTCTTATTGATAATGCTCCGAGAATGGCATCCGCTGTCGCTGAAACTCCATCCACCGTCTTGCGTGTGACGCCGGAAAATATTCTCGAAACGGTAGGGGAATCTTTATTGCAGAAGATATTCGAAAGCATTGCAAGGAGGATTTGGTTTTCACACCAGAGACTTATTATCTTACGTATGCAATCGCCAGTCAAAAGACTATATGCATTTCTTTACAACTCGATTCGGGACCAAGACATCCGCAAAGGTGCAAACTTAACAACAAGTTATGCGACCACTTATCAATTTCCTTTGGCATTTGAAGAACTATGCAGCATGTGCGGAATCATTAAGGTAAAAAACGAAACCATAGAGGAGTTTCTCACCGATTCGAATATCGTAATCAGCAAAGATAGGATCACTGTAAAAAGTCGAAAAAGAATCGAAGAAAGATTAGGTCAGTACAAAACCAAACAAGGTCAAATCCTAGCCAAACTAGGATGAAAATGACTCTGACTCAGTTTTGTTGACCTAAAATTTGCTTTGTTAGATAAGAAGACAGCAAGGCAAAAACCGATGAATGGATTGCTTAACATTGGCATTTAAAATTTAACCCACCTAAAGATATTTCGCCGGATTTGATCCTGATTTAGGCAAATTGGCTCCATTGCTATCTGTTCAAATCTTAGACCAAAATACAGATGCTAGCATTGGAATTCTTTTATTCCACGACATACACGGATTTAGATGAGATCTTAAACGAAATTCTAAATATTGCAAAGGTTCGGAGAGCTTAGCCAACAGAAACAGTTTTAGAGCGTTGGTATGAACAACAATCGAAGCAGATTTTTAAAGAACGATAAGATCCAAAAACGTTGGGGGAGTTATACTTCCAAACATACGGTAATCATTAATTCCGAGTTAATAAAAACTCCTGTTTATTGTTGATTATGTGATTGTTCACGAGCTTTGCCATATGGTATCTCCAAAACATGATGAAACTTTTTTTAGAATTCTAAGGCGAATTCTTCCTGATTGGGAAAAAAGGAAAACAAAGTTGGAAAAAACTTTGTTTTCACTTTGAGAAATAGTATTTAAGAATTTGTAATTACTTTTAACTTTTTGTAAAGTTTAATTCCCGCGTTAGGGATCTGCAGGGCTTGGTCGCGATGCGACGGGAGCGTAAGCGCACCCCGAAAGAGCCCGACCCACTTATCAATAGCTCCCACCTAACTAAAACTAATTGGGAACGCCCAAAAAAATATTCCCGAATTCAACACATAGCAATGCTTTTATATACAAAATATATTTTGAAATTAGATTAATAAACCTTGGGAAATAGCATTCTCGTGGTGGCGAGGGAAGGGATGGCTGTAGATCGTGCGTCGTAACAGGATGTTACGCGCACAGGAGCGGGAAGGCCATTTGATCCTGGGAGGATGATCGACCCACAGTAATACAAAACTCGACTGACTGTATTAAAAAAACTAATATGGGAAACAGCAGATGAAAGAGTCTTCTTTCATGATTTGATCTCAGCCCTAAAATATTTTATCTTAAAGACTGAAATCAAAAATAGAATGGAAAGTTAGTTCCAGTTGTTGGTTTTCGGTTTAGCAATGTTCACTTTCAATTCGCGGTTTAGAATGTTTTTTCCATTCAAATCGTTAATTGCATTGTCTGCTTCACTGCGTTCTTTCATTTCGATAAAACCGAAACCTTTGGAATTACCGGAATACTGGTCCATAATGATTTTTGCAGATGTAACTGCTCCGTGTGCGGAAAAAAGTTCATTTAACTTGTTTTCCGTCATTTCATAAGAAAGGTTGCCTACGTAGATGTTTACTGACATTTGATGTCCTTGGGAATTTAATTTTTGATTCTTCAAAATTGAAAATTTAAATACAACTAACCCATATGGGAGATCGGGTAAAAACTCAACGAAAATGCAGGGGAAACCTTAGAAAAGAGATCAGAATGCAAGAAAGTGGGGGACTACTCTAGTGATTAAATAAAAAATAATGCTGTGAATCTGGTACCATTAACAAATATCTCCCTTTCTATAGCAAGGAGATTTTTTAAAATTCTCAATTAACGAATGTTTTTTGTGAATTAAATAAAGGGGTTAGGATTGTTGAATTCCAATTTTTCCGAAGCCACCCCGCGTAAGGGATCTGCAGGGCTTGGTCGCGATGCGACGGGAGCGTAAGCGCACCCCGAAAGAGCCCGACCCACTAACAAAAACATTACGCCTATACGATTCGATCGGGAACGCCCATCTCCATAACTACATGACCGGATCGAACGGTTTCATGAATAAATCTTCTACTCACTATTGATTGGGGATTAGTGCTTCTACGCAAAAATTCGGCACCTAACTGTATTTTTATCTTAAATTCCCGGAAACGATTACCAGTTCATGAACTGGTGCGACATCTGCGGCAGAATTCGCTACAATCTTTGTTAAAGAGAGAGGTCGATTTTTAGAATATGCTTAAATACTTATTATTTATGTTTTCATTGTTTATATTTCATTTCACTTTGTTCGGCTGTTTCACAAAAGATAGAGCGGGGCTTCCTTGCGTAGGTGCTGCGGAAAAAAATGATCTGGAGTGGATCAATCAATTCATCGGACAAAGCAATGATCGCAAAGGAGTCGTTCAAGAATGTGCCGTACTTGCTCTGGCCGCGAGTAGCGGAAATGCCGCTTCTTCCGGAGGGGGGGACAATTCCGGAGCGGGTTCGGATTCAGGAGGAAATGGTTCCGGAGGGGGAGGCTCCAGTGGTGGTTCTTCCACGACTTCCCAACCGGGTAGCGCGTATTTGTATGACCTTGCCTTTCTGAATGATTCGGTTTATGCCGTGGGTTATGTAACGGGGAGTCTTACTTCCGGTACTACGCCTACAGGTTCGGATCAGAAAGCATTTATTATGAAAGTGAATGCATCTACGAGTGATGCGGAGTGGGTTAAGGAATTTGGGCCACAGCCGGGGGGAGCCAGTAACAGTGCTACAGCCAATGCGATCGAGCCTGTTGGGAATGATGTGCTTTTTTGCGGGAACTTATATGGAGATTTTGATTCCATAACTACGGGAGGACCTAATTACAATAGTACATTCCTTCGACGAATGGATCCGAATGGAAATGTTACATGGACCGGATTATTGCAAGCTTCCGAGGAGTACAAAGAAGTTCGTTGCGGGGGAGTTGCCAGTAGCGACGGAAACTGGTATGCAGTTTCCGGATATGCTTATGGAGGCATGAAATTCGGATCCGGAAGTGGTACAAATAACGCGATAAGCACTGGTAGCGCGGACGTTTACATTGCTAAATTCAATTCTTCTAATACTTATCCTACCTGGGTGACCAGAAGCGGGGGGCTCGGAGGTATTTCATGTTCGGGTGTTTCCAATAATCTTATCAATCTGGGAAATGAACTCTTCAGCGTAGGGGATATGACCGGAGGCCCATGCAGCGGTATAGGAAGTCTTATGTTATACAATAGAGCCAATGCGGGATCTATTAACTTTAAAAATACGGTCAGTTTGACTTCAACAGGAACTTATATGTTATTGCATACGGATGGAAACGGAGCGGTGACCAATAACTATGTGTTTGACGGCACTAAAATCTCGCTGAGTTCTCTTATCTTTGCGAACAACTCATTCATTCTTAACAATTCCCTTTATATGGGAATGGGATCGATAAACGGGGATTCGTCGGCTCAGCCCTTTATCGGAATCAATCTTCCTGCACAAAGCCAAGGCAATACCTTGATGAAGCTGGATCTTTCTTCAAACCCTGCCGCGAATCCGCCTACAACAACTCACACAATTGGAAAATCGACACTGGTGGTAGATGGAAGTAAACGAATCGTAGGAACTTCCGTTGCCTATGACAATGCCGGAAATATCACTATGGCAACCTACTCGAATGCGGACATTCTGTCACAAACCAGAACCGGATCTTTGGATACCTTTCTGATTCGTTTTACGGAAAATGGGACAACCGGGGCAAACCAGGGATTTGATCGTATTTGGGTAAAATCATTTGGCGAAGCAGGAAAGGAAACAAAATCTACCGCAATCACTTCCAATAAGGTGAGCGGTGATTTCTATATCGGAGGGGTACAAGGCCTGAGCATATTTGTAGCAAAGTTTGATCAAAGCGGAAACCTTGTTTGGCAACGCAAATGGAATGCTACCAGAAGAAATTAGAATGTTCCGATAGGATTTGTTTTGTGAATTTATATTTGTTTGGTGATCGATTCATCCGGGTAAGTTCAAATCTATCATATGTTATAGAATACGGGAATGTACGAATATTTGAAAGGATGGATTCTGTTTTAGAATTTGTGTTACGGATTTTTTATTGCACTATCATAGGGGGTGATATTTTGAAGAATCAAGTGTGACATATCTTCAATGCGTATTATTACATTTTTGTTTTCTGGAAATTCCGAAAAATCGATATCGAAAAAGATTCTTCTTGTTTCCAAATATTTTCTCATTTTTTCTTTTTTGATTCACTGTCAGTCGGAAAAAATACTTCCCCGATCGGAAGAGCCGTTGATTCATCTGGAATCCGGAGGTATGTTTAATATTTCGAAACGGATCGAATTTTTATCCGGGAATCAATCCTTGGATATTGCATCCGTTACAAAAAAAGAAGAAGGCTGGCTTCAGAACACTTCCAGCGTTTTTGATCGGGGTTTTAGCAATCAGGTACATTGGATTCGATTTCAGATCAAGAACACATCGGACCTAACACATTGGTACTTGGCTTTGCAAAACAACAGGATGAATTTTGTGGACTTTCATGTATTGAAGAAGACCGGGAATACAGAACTCCACACCGGAGATCATCTCCCGATACCTGCCAAAGCGAAAGCTTCTTTTCCTTATATGGATTTTACGTTGGGTCACAATGAAGCAGCCGTTATCTATATAAGAATCGAGACGGATTCACATATCGGTTTTCCCGTTCATCTTATTTCATCGGAAGATTTCGGATCTTTTATTTATGCGTACCAAACGTACCAACTGGGTTTTTTTTCGGTTATCGTTCTCTATATCATTCTGCATTTGTTTTTTAATCGTTTCCTGAATTTAAAATTGAAAATACTTTTGGCCGCCGCAGTTTTTTTCGGTTACGGATACTTTTATTTTTTATATGGAGATGGAAACAGACTCTTTTTATCGGATATGGTTTCGTTCCGGGAATATATACCTTTCCTCTCTTTGGTTTTTTTCGGATTCTGTTTTACTTTGTTTATCAAGGATTATCTGCGTTTTTACGAGATGGGGCAGTATTACAATTGGTTTGCAAATACTCTTGCTTGTTCTTTTTTTCTTTTGATTCCATTGCTCTTTAGTTCCGTTCCCAATTCCATCCAATCATCGATACGTTCTTTCGATGTGATGATCATGTATTGTTTTATGATTTACGGAGGGATTGCGAATCTTTTGAAAAAAAGATATTGGGTGTTTTTTTCAATTTTTGCATGGGTGATTATCTTTCTTTTTTCCATGGCAAGCACTTTGATGCTTTTGCATTTCATCGAATACAGCATCATCTTCGAGCAAGGTATCTTTTTTTCCTTTATCGTGGAGTTTGTTCTCGTTTTGGTTTCGACTATCTACCGTTATAGGCAGCTGGAAAAAGATAGGATCGTATTTCAGGAAAAACTGCACACTTTGATTTTGGAAAATAAGGACTTACAAAAATCATCGAATGTTTTCAGAGACGAAAACAGCTTTGAAAACGAATCAACGCAATATGATAAGAGAACCAGTCGGATCGACAGACATGAAATTGCAAAGGATATCATAGGAATTTTTGAGGAAAGGAAACCTTATCTGGAAGAAGATTTTGATTTGGGAGATTTGTCCCGCTTTTGCGGATTACGGATAGATCAGGTTTCTGCAATCATCAATAATGAATTGAATACGAATTTCAGGACTCTTGTAAATGAATATAGAATCAAAGAAGCTTGTCGTTTGATTCGGGAGACTTCAAACGAGAACTTGTTGGAAATCGCATTTGCCAGCGGGTTCGGTTCCAGAACGGCATTCAACCGTACTTTTAAAAATACAATCGGGATTTCCCCGCAGGACTTTCGCAAACAACAAATATTGAATGCGATTCCTTAATTCCCCTTAATATAAACCAACTGTTGCGTATTTACACTGGCTGCTGTTGTGTATATGGTCGGACTTCCCAAGACACCGCTACCGGAAATGGAGTAGACTCCCAGATCGCCAGTGATTGTACAAATTGCATATAAAAGAGTTCCATCCGTATTGATCTGAAGATTGGTTCCGACGTTGCTTGATGTACCGCAAGAATTCGGTGCGGGCAAACTATTTACCATTGCTCCGATAAGTCCTGTCGAAGAATTGATGTTATATGAAAATATATTTGAATTTCCGTATATAAAAATATAGTTTCCGTTGGGATGAAGGATCAATGATTTCGGGCCGAGGTAATGCGTCGGAGTCTCTGGTGCTATATTGAATGGAGTGAGGGCAGCGAGCGACGTAGATGTAACGGACATTTGTTTCACGTCTCCGCCGGATTTATTAGCGGGAACGTCTCCACCGTCGGCACAATAAAGGTAATTGCCGTTATGGGAGAAAGAACAACAATTCGCGCAACCCTCCGGGAAAAAAGGAGGCGTCCCGATATTTGATTCATTCGTCGATCCTCCCCCGAGAGCTCCCGTTGTTGTGTCTATGATCGGAAAATAACCTTGCGATTGCCCGCATCCGGTATTGAAAGTCCATAAATTGTTTGAAGCGGGGTGAACCGGTCCTACGACCAAATAGCAACCGAAACCGTAACTCGCTTCACCGGAAAAAAATCCATCGCTATCGATTTGAATTTTTGAAAAGATTTGAGCGGAAGAATGTGCATAGAGAAATTTTCCCGAAGGTGCAAAATACTGACTTCCGCCATCCAATGAATTCACCAGGGTCAATGAATTCGAGAAACTGAGAGTTCCGTCGGGATTTCGCAAATAGGATTTTATATTATTCCCACCGCCGATCACGATATGTTTTCCATTCCAAATCATAAATCCGGCGCTTATGCCCGTACTGTATGTATTTAAAAGGGAAAGGGATCCGTTGGAATTGATAGTCATAGCCCGAATAACTTGCGTTTGTGCATTTAAAATATAAAGAGTATTAACCGTTTCGCATTGAATCGAAACCGAATTTACGTTGCCATCCATAACTCCCGAGTTATTTATTATACTACATACATTGCCTGAAGCTTGATTCGATATACTAATGTTATATGCTGATCCGGGGCTGAATTTGTTTGTAAATTGAAAAGTAGAGGAACCGGATGCAACGCTCAGTGATTCGGTAGTTGCAGTTCCGCTGGATAGAACGAGACCTGATTGGGTTAATCCGGAGATGTTTCCGCCTAAAATAAGACCATCGGAAGAATTGATTCCTATTCCGCCTGCTCCCAATAATAGAAGCGGATCTGTTGCAGTGCCAGTCTCGGGAAAAAGATATTTTTTCAACAAAGGATTCAATAAACAGGAATTGAAAAAAATAAGGCTATTCAGTAGAGAAATAAAAACAAAGAGCCGCATGGTCTGTTAAATACTACGAATCCATTGCGGAATTCAATAATTTATTGATTGGTCTTTATCGTATTTTTTGTTACATTTTAGATATTGCTGCTTCGCGTAAGGGATCTGCAGGGCTTGGTCGCGATGCGACGGGAGCGTAAGCGCACCCCGAAAGAGCCCGGCCCTTCCTCTGTTCTGTTCCGGTATTGCATTTCATTGGGAACGCTCATACTTAATTTGTTCCCATCGTGGCAATCACTGTGGGACCTGTACCAGCCACGACGGGTGTGCCGGTAGTCAATGCGCCGGTAACTTGTGATAAGGTGAAGACGGATACTGTATTTGCAGCATAATTTGTGGTATACACAAATTTTCCGGAGGTATCAACCGTGATGGCATTCGGACTCGTTCCTACATTTGTTAGTGATGCGGTTGTTAGGCTACCGTTTGTTTGATTCACATTGAGGACTGAGATATCATACGAATCTTCGTTTGCAACATAAACATATCTACCTTTCGGATCAGCACCTAGAGAACGGGGAAATTGTCCGGTTGACGACGTAGCAGGAGATCCCGGCTGAAGAATCCCCGTATTGGCATCGGTTTTATAATTAGTTACCGTTTCGTCGGTTTCATTTAACACATATAATGTTTTTCCGTCCCCCGATATATCGATGGATACAGGTTTGATGCCCGAACTTACGGTCGGCGGACTTGTGGCGGTAAGTAGGCCGGTCGATTCGTTGATTCTGAATATTGCGACGGAAGAGGCGCTGTATAAGGTGACATACAGATATTTTCCGAACGGATCTATCACAACAGAGCTTGTGCCGCCTGTTAAAGAAATCGAACCGATATTTGTTATTGCGCCAGTTAGTTGGTTAACGGAAAAAGTTTGGACATTGGCACTTGTGCAAACATAAAGATAATTCCCTGAAGGATGATAGACGAGAGTAATCGCTTCATTAAGTCCTACCGGTTCGGTAAATAAGAGAGTGATATCCCCACTGGTTTGATTCACTGAAAAAATGTTAACATTCTGCGAATTCCTGTTGGCAACCGCTAGGAATCGATTGTCAGGAGTGAAGGAAAGCGAATTTGGTCCGCCCCCAGCCGTCCTTGTAAATAGGCTCGTTAATGCACCCGATGTGGAGTTGATCGAATAAACGTTGATATCTCCTCCAGTATAATTGCCTACATAAGCAAACTTTGGAATATATAAAACCCGAATGCCCAAGGTGGTTTTAGTTTCTTTTAAATTATGATAAGCCGTGACCGTGTAAGGTTTTGTTGTTTGGCCTGAGGTAGGTGTTCCCGTAATCGCACATGTTGCAGTATTAAATATGAGTCCAACCGGTAAACTCGGAGTGATTTCGCATCTTGTGATCGGTTTTGAAGCGGCGGGTAGGATTTCATTGATGGTTTCATTTTGGTTCAAAGCGAGAAAATGATTTTCGTATTTTATTTCGAATAAACTTTTGCCGGAGGGAGCTAAAAAAGTCGAACAGGCATAAGACGAATCGTTTTGAGATGCTTTTAAAAAGAGGGAAAGCAGAAAACCTTCGCTTTGCGGATCACAAGCACCGTTTAATACGGGTGATTTGCAATTTAACAATGAATTTGCGAAAAATAGAAATGAAATGACGCTAATAAGTATTTTTTTAAAAGTAAGATTCCTTTTTTTTCCGAAAGGAGTAATGAAATCATAATTGGTTTTTTTTATCATGGTAGATCCGGATCTTTAGTTTCAATAAACTAAAGATATTCGAAATCTTTGCTTTTGTCGTCCTGGGACGGGAATTCGGAGTGCAGAATGATTGTATTTTAGTTTTGAAATGTTTTGTTTTAAACGATTCGGTTAACGGGTGGCTGGCGATCCCGTCAAAAACGCTACAAATCCGCGTTTTTGACAGGTATAAGCTTAGAGCCCTTTCGTACAGCGAGCTCGGAAGGATACCGTATTTGTTGAAGGTGTGATCGCTCCGAATATTTTATCGACAGCACATTTTTTTACCTGAATATCATAAATGGTAGTGGAGTTTTCGATGATCTTGGCATCACAGGTACTGACAGGATCGTAACCACCACCTCCAGGCATATCAATATTCAATATAAATGTTCCTTGAGCTGCTAGGGAAACACCTGTGCTTTTTGTAAAATCCACCCGATGAAGGTAAAAGGAAGGTAGAGTTAAATCATTGTTCGGGATTTCCACATCATCATTTCCGTTCACATTCAAATTACCTCTACAGACACCCAATGTTTTTACATATTTTGTTTCTCCGACGGTTATTTCCGCCGTATTTATTGCCGGTTGCGGTAGATCTTCTTCAGCGACCGGAGTTGTATTGTTCGCAGGCGGAGCGGACTGAGTCAGCAAAATGGCAGAATACAATTCTTGCGAACTATTATCTTTTTTATCATAACCTCCGTCATTGCAGTTTAACAATACCGGTAACAGCAGGCAGATTCCTATCATCGAAAAATACCTTTGCGATATTTTGTTTTCCCTTAAGAAAGATGTTTTCAATTGATTCTCCTTCTGATGGAACTCTCTCCATCAAATTTATCAAGTTGTGCTTACGATAACTTGATAAATAAATTGTGTCGTCCTGGGACGGGAATCGGGAGAAATAAATTTTTTATGTTCATTGCGAAAATGTTAGGTGTGAACAGTCGTCGGTGATATCACGACATTTTTGAATTCGAATGATTCCGAAGACGGAGATAAATTTATGATCAGAGGTGAAATTAATGTTCCAGATAAATGTTAAATATTATTTCATTGGATTTTAAGTTCAATATGCACACCTTCGGTAACAAACCTTATGTTCTTCTGAATTTTGTCCTGATACTTTCAAGTATGTCGTGTTCCTTTGAAAAAAATGCGCTCGATGCAACGGCGAAAAACGGTGTTTTTTATTTAGGTGAAGATTTCGCCGCAAAACATTCGCTAATTAAGCTTGATGGAGAGTGGGAATTTTATTATCGGAATTTTTATTCCGAGAGCCATTTTACAAAAGATCCTTCACTTAAGAAGGATTACCTTTCCTTTCCGGGATTTTGGAATGATAAAATAATTGACGGTATTACATTAGGCGGTACAGGTTTTGCGACTTATCGATTGGTTGTAAAATTACCGGATAAACTTCGAAATCAGTCCCTTGGGTTGTATGTACCTCATGCTTTTTCGGCGTATTATATGTACATAAATGGAAAGTTGGAATTACAAAACGGAACACCGGGTAAAAACGCACGGGAGACAAAGGAGTTTTGGCTTCCATCCGCTGTTTTCTTCAGCACTCCGAACCAGGAAATAGAAATCATCATACATGTTTCCAATTTCAAATCATTAAACGGAGGATTTCGCCAAAGTATAGAGTTGGGTACCGCAGAGGATGTTTTGAATACCAAGCAGATGCGATTGACGATAGACTTACTGTTAGTTGGCGGACTACTTGTGATCTCTCTCCTTCATCTGTGCATCTATTTGATAAGACCAGAAGATAAAGGCATTCTATACTTTTCCATTTACGCTTTTTTAGGTGTGGTTTATAAACTCACTAACGGTGAATATTTTTTGATGATGTTGTTTCCCGGACTGGATTGGACATGGTTGATTAAAATATTCTTACTCTCCGTATATTTGACTTTTCCGGTTCTTATTAGCTTTGTAAGACAAATGTTCCCGGAAGAGACTCCCGGAAGGATCGCCTGGTCGATACAATGGCTCTTTTTGGCAATGGTTGTTTTCGTAATATTCTCAGAATCTTCCTTACTGGAATACTCACTGATACCCGGTGAACTTTTGATTATGTTGTGTTGTTTGTTCGTTTTGCACATATTCGTCCATGCAGCGATTCGGAAAAGAGAAAGTGCTCTCGGGTTTCTTGCGGGTTTTTTGGTTTTTGTGATAACAGTCATTAACGATATACTCTTCGAGAAAAATATAATAAAGACTGAAATCTATTCACCTATCGGATCTTTTGTGATGTTTTTTTCACAGGCGTTTTTTCTCTCTAAGAAATTTACAAACGTACTTTCCACAGTGGAAAAACAAAATGTAGAGTTGGAACAATCTGCATTACTCAAAGAGAAATTATTCCTTACAAACATTCAATCGAAGAGAATGGAATTGGAACTTCTAAAAAAAACGATCCAACCTCATTTTCTAATGAATTCACTTTCTGCAATCCGGTATTGGGTGATGGAAAATCCTGAAAAATCAACGGATATTCTGGATGCTCTTGCGGGAGAACTACGCATCATTCAGAATGTCGCAAACAAAAAACAGATTTCTATCATTGATGAATTTAATTTATGCAAATACCATGTTGCTGTCATGGGAATGCGTATGGAAAAGAACTATCCTTTGAAGTTGAGAGGTTTTGCCGGTGATGAAACCGTGCCTCCGCTTGTATTTCACACCCTTCTTGAAAACGCATTTACACACGACGATTCCGGAAATGCGAAACTTTCCTTCTGCATTTGGAAAAAAAAGAATATAAAGAGTGATAAAAATTCGGAACATTATTGTTTTATTGTACACAACCATAGTAGGGATTCTAGGACTAGTGTTACGAAAAGCGGATCAGGAACCGGTATGGAATATATTCGTTTGCGTTTGGAAGAGTCTTACCCTGGCAATTGGCAATTGGAACATGGTAAAACGAGAACTGGCTATCGTGTTTTAATCGTGATAAAAATAGAAGACTATAGTAAAAAAACATAAAATGAATATCTTAATCGTTGAAGACGAACCGGTACATGCAAGATATCTTAAGCAGCTTTTGGAAAAGGTGTTGGGTAATGACATCGAAGCCATATTCCACGAGACTTCTCTCATTCAATCGGGAAATTATTTAAAAGAAGGCGGGATCGATCTTTTATTTTTGGATCTGAATCTGTTCGGGGAAAATGGTTTTGATTTACTGAAAACCGTTCCCACTACTAATATTCTTACCATTGTTGTTTCGGGTAACACGGATCAGGCATTGTCTGCATTCGAATACGGTGTGATTGATTTTATTGCCAAGCCTGTCTTGGAAGACCGCCTTCGTTTGGCTTTGGAAAGATATGATTCCTTTCGCCGTATGTATGATCCGAAGTTGAATAAAAAATTTACACGTCATATACCAATGAAAGAAACTCCGAGATTGGAGATCGGTCAGTATGCAAAAACACGTTTATTGCAAGTAAATCTGGAAGATTTACAAACTCGTTTGAATCATCTGATGGATGTGGAAAAAATCTATTTGGATGAGGATCTTTCCTTGGAAGTTTTGGCGGAAAAACTCGATTTGCACCCGAGACAACTTTCCGAATTTTTAAACGGAAGGATGAATATCACTTTCAATTCATACGTTCACAAATATAGAATCAACGAAGCTAAAAAAATCCTGCTCGAATTTCCGGATAAAAATGTAAGTGATGTAGGATTTGATGTTGGTTACAAATCGCTTTCAAACTTTTATGAGGCTTTTAAAAAGGAAACGGGGATGACTGCATCGGAACTTCGTGCAAACGAACTTGTCAGGTGCAGGTAAGATACTGAACTTTAAAAATACTTTTTGTGTTCAATAATCAAACATCGGTTAGATACGACTCGGATTCCCGCTTTTTCTGCGCGTGCTTCCGCTTCGGGGTGGGAAATCCCAAGTTGAAGCCATAAAACCTCCACACCACCGATGGAAAGTATTTCATCGACTACTGTCGGGATGGACTCCGAACCTCGAAATACGTCGACAAACTTTCTGAAAGCTGGCGGTACTTCGCTCAGATTCTTATAAATTGTGAATCCGTTCACTTCGTGAATTTTTGGGTATGTTCCTACGATCTCCCAACCTTGCCCTCTCATATAGGCGGGCACATAATGGCTTGCTTTCTGTGGGTCATGACTAAGACCATACACTGCAATCTTTTTATAATTTACTAATATATCTTTAATTTCATTGTCTTTGACATTCATATTTTTGCCGTTCTAAACATTACTTATCTTAGACTCTTATTTCAGTTTAGAAGTTTCCTTATAGCGAAAACATTCTTCTAAATGATCATTCACCAAACCGGTTGCCTGCATATGTGCATAGATTACAGTACTACCTACGAATTTGAATCCTCGTTTGATCAGATCTTTACTCAGTGCATCCGATTCTTTCGTTGTGGCAGGTACATCCCTTAAGGTTTTTCTACGATTGACGATGGGTTTTCCGTTTACAAAACTCCATACGTATTTGTCGAAGGAACCGAATTCCTTTTGAATTTCTAAAAACCTTTTGGCGTTATTAACCGCTGCATAAACCTTCAAACGATTTCTAACGATGGAGGGATCGAGTAATATTTTTTCCAATTTCTTTTCAGTGAACTTGGCCACTTTCTCAGGATCGAAATCGGCAAATGCCTTTCTATAACCTTCCCGTTTTTTCAGGATAGTCGCCCAACTCAGACCTGCTTGCGCTCCTTCCAAAACCAAAAATTCAAAATGTATAAGATCATTATGAACGGGAACACCCCATTCTTCGTCATGATATTTGATGTATTGATCGAAATTCAAACACCAGGAGCATCTGTTTTTTTCTTTTATAGGCATATCAATCAAATCGATTACTCCTCACTGATCATTACGAAATTTTATCCCTAATACAATACTAAGGGTATTCATATACAAAAAAATAATACCGATGAATCTCATATATCATTTTCTTTTTACCGCGTAAGGGATATGTAGGGCGTAGGTCCGATCTTTGCTTTGCAAAGTCGGAC
This sequence comes from Leptospira kobayashii, assembly GCF_003114835.2. NCBI lineage: Bacteria > Pseudomonadati > Spirochaetota > Leptospiria > Leptospirales > Leptospiraceae > Leptospira > Leptospira kobayashii. The sequence goes on from NZ_AP025028.1 coordinate 695,719, forward strand.
GGGAGCGTCAGCGCACCCCGGAGTAGCCCGACCCCTAATCGATATTAGTCGTATCATTCGTTTGATCGGGAACGCCCGACCTTAACCGCCGATTTTATCATTCCGCAGGATAACCCGAATATGTCATTTTTCCCGTAAAGTAAATAGGGCTTTTTCGTTCCAAGAGAATTCGATTGTTTAACTTGGTTTGTAAATCTTGTAACATTGGGTTGCCTGGAGAGATCCCTTGGGCATCAACTAACAATACATAATGATAGGAAGAGGTAAGATCTTCTTCTTGATCGGGGTCGTCCCATAAAACAACGAGATTGCCTGAACCTGTTTCTCTATTTCGATCGTTTATAAAAATCGCTTCGTTTGGCTCTTGGTTCGGAGAGGTGGGAAGTGATTTATTATAAATTCTTTTTTCGGAAATAAGCACCGTTTGATTGGGATCGATATGGGGAGGTAGATAGATTTCCGTAGGAGCATCCGAGTTTCTTCCTTTCCAGATAAGAATCATAAACCTTCTGTCTCCGAAATATTTTGTTTCCGTATCTCCCGGTCTGATCGCAGCCCATTGGAAAACATTATTCCAAGTATCATATCCGATTGCGTTGTAATGAGAGCTCATCACACGACCTTGGGATCTGCGAAAGTAAGATCTTTGTATCACACGAGAGTCTACATTGAAACTTGTTCCGTAATTTCCTACCACGGAAAAATCCTCTTCGTTCCAAGCATCTTTGGTTGTGATCAATTTGGAAGTGTTTCCATTCATATACTCGTGGTGGTTGTTATAATAATAATCCCAGTGCCATTCCGTTCCGGACACAATGGGGTTATAAAAATCAGCGAATCTTGTTTTGGAGGATTGAGTTCCGTCGGAAACTTCCATCGCCTGATAGACTGCATTCAGCATTCTGGGAGTGTCTTTCGCTCCCGTTCCTTTGAGCCACATACCGAATTCACTTAAGAAAACCGGAATATTCAAGAAACGTGATTCTTTTCTGATCTCGTCCAAATATTTGAAATAAGTGGCGTTGTCGATTCCAGTCAGATCGGTTCCCATTCTGCCTGCGTCGTAAAAATGGGAGTTGAATACAAAACCCGGACCAGGCGGAGTGAGAAGATGGCCTCCTCCCGTTGGAGGAACAATCGCAGAACCAACGTTTGTATTCCAGAATACCAACGGTTCGGCAAATACCCATTTATTTTCCCAACCGTTCTGGTCCAACACGGTTCGGACTTTTCTATACATTGGCCAAAGTTTCTGATTGTCCCAGCTTGCAGGAGTTAATCCCTCCATTCCCCCGTCGACAGGTTCGTTGAACGGATCGAGCCCCAATACATAAGCGAATTCTTCTGCAGTTAACTTTTCTTTGATGTAAGAAGATGTTTTCCCGATTTGCCAGATGAATTCGGTTTGCATATTTCTTGTACCGGCGGAAGTGGAAAGAGAAGAGTTATTCCAAAAATTACGAAAACCTCGGCGGATTGCTTCATTGGTTAGATTGTTTTGGCTCCAGCTTGCGCAAATGAATCCGCAATATTCGCTCGGGTAAGATCCGCCTTTCGTGATCCAGACGGGAGCTCCATTTCCGGTATGCCAGGAATTTTTATTGAATAGATGTCTGGAAAATAAATCCTGATGGTAATCCAAAAGGATGTACATTTTTTTCGCAGTAGCCTTTCGCATTTGCGCGATGATCGCATCCAAATAGGTATAATCGATCGTATCTACGGAAGGATGAACTCCTTCCCATGCGATCGTAAATCGAATGATATTGGAGCCTGTTGTTTTGCCGAGTCTTGCAAATGCTATCTCCGCATCCGATTCGTTTTGAAAAGGTTTGAAACCGTGCTCCGCTAATTTCATATTTCCTGAAATATTGAAACCGCGAAATGAGACTTCGCGCCCCAAGCCATCTATGAAAATTTTATCCGTGATGTTATTATTGGTTTTGTCGGAAATGAAAATTTCTCTTTCCGGGCCGGTATCGGAGTAATCCAAAGAATGCATTGTAACCGAAACATTGTTCGCTCTTGAATTTGCAGATTGATTTCGGGTATCCGCATTTTCATTTTGTCCCGAACTTTGTTGCAATAAACCGAGAGCAGAAGTTTTCCATTTTCCTGAATCGGGGAAACAGGCGGAGAAAGAGAGTAAGATCGTGGCAAACGTGGATAAATGGGTTCTCTTCATGGGAGGTGATTTTAGGAACCGTTTTTAAAAATGCCAACTCGTTTTTTAAAAAATTAGAATATTCTGTCTTGTGAAAAAAATGTTCGGAGATTGATGTTGATCTGGGATCGGACTAAGGGAAGAAAGGGATTCATAATGAATAACAAATACAAAGGTAAAAAAGTCTTCATTACCGGAGGATCTGCCGGGATCGGAAAAGGAATCGCGCTCGCTTTGGCAAAAGAAGGGGCAAGCGTAATCATTTGCGCTCGGAATCAGGCAAATTTGGAAAAAGCAGTCGCCGAATTGAAACAGGTCGGTAACCCAGAAGCTGTTTTTGGTTATGTGGTTTTGGATGTTTCCGATAAAAAACAGGTGGAATCCGTAGCGAAGGATGTAATCAAAACTTTAGGCGGCCTTGACTTACTAATCTGTAATAGTGGTTATGCGCAAGTGGGAGAAGCGGCAAACTTGGATGATTCCGTTTATCGCAAACTCATGGATGTGAATTATTTCGGACATGTGAATACTTCTCTTGCTTTCCAAAATCAATTCATACGACAAGGGTCGGGAGAAATTGTTTTTTTATCTTCCACTCTTGCATTTTTTTCCATCTACGGATACGGAGCTTATGCTGCGAGTAAACAAGCAATCGTGGGATTTGCCCAAGGCCTTCGCCAGGAGATGATGTTTCATAATGTGAAAGTAAAATTGTTTTTTCCTCCCACGACGGATACTCCCGGACTTGCTCGGGAGAATGAGGACAAACCTGCGATCACGAAAGAAATGGAAATGGGTTCTGCATTAAACAAAGTACATTCCGTCGAAAGTGTTGCTAATGCAATTGTTAGGTGGATTCCGAATCGAAAATTCATCGGATACACCGGCTGGGATTCTTGGTTGCAATATTTTTTATTCAGACATTTCCCGGAGTGGGCGATTCGACTTACTGATTCCGAATTGCGGGGAGCGGAGGCTCGATTGAAAAAGAAAAACAAGGCGGTTTCGAAGTAAAATCCGAATCCCGGTAGGGCTCTTACGGAAAACGACTTGGAAGAAAAACATTAAGTCCTTTCTTCCAAGTCCGATCAAAATGAACTTATATCCGTTAGGCGCGAATGAGTGTGACTTCGATATTACCGCGGGTTGCGTTGGAATACGGACAAACCTTATGAGCTTCCGCAATCAACCGGTCCGCTGTTTCGGGATCTATACCGGGTAGGGAAATTTTCAATGTTACCTCAAGACCGAAACCCGCAGGTGTCGGTCCGATTCCGACGCTGGACTCGATGGAAGTATCGGCAGGCACGGCTACCTTGTCACGACCACCTACAAATTTCAATGCACCGATAAAACAAGCAGCATAACCGATGGCAAACAATTGTTCCGGGTTTGTTCCTTCGCCACCTGCACCGCCAAGTTCTTTCGGTGTGGATAGTTTTACGGATACCTTGCCGTCATCAGTCGCACCGGTTCCTTCACGGCCTCCGGTAGCTTTGGCGTGAGCCGTATAAAGCGCTTTAATCTTTGTCATATGTATCTCCTTACAGTAGGACGGGAGCAAGTGATTGTTCCGTTAATTAGATTGTTTAAAATTAAATTGTGCGCAATATTTATGCAATCCTATTTTCAAGGGAAATTTCGTTTTTTTTGCAAAAAACACCGATGGAAAGGATTTTTTGTAAATTGTTTCGGTTGATTACCGTTGCATCAATCTATGCGAGCGATCTCTCTCAGTTTGTGATCCAAGAGATAAAACCGGCCGTCTAACGATTCTGCAATGAACGTACAGCTGTCGACCCAATCTCCGTCATTCATGTAAATGGTTGAGCCGATCGTCGTCATACTTGGGGTATGAGTGTGTCCGCAAATGACTCCGTCCACATTATGATCATTTGCATATTGAACCAGGATGGATTCGAATTTTGTAACATTGGCGAGAACTGTTTTGACTTTTGATTTTAAGTATCCGGAAAGAGACCAATATTCTTTTCCGAAAAATTTTCTGAATCGGTTTAATACCGAGTTAAAGAAAACGACAAGGTCGTATGTTTTGTCGCCGAGATGATACAACCAGCCTAGGTTTCTCATAAATCCGTCGAACTGATCGCCATGAATCAATAGTAAATTTTTTCCTTTCACTGTTTTGTAAATGAGATAATCGCTTAATGGAATTTCACCGAACTGAAATGCATTCTTTAACAGAAGATTTCTAAAAATCATATCATGGTTTCCCAAAATATAATTTACATTTCGTTTTCTACTGTATTTCAAAATCTTTTCAATTACCTTCCCATGGTCTTTGTTCCAATACCAATGAGAATTGAGCGCCCAAAGATCTACAATATCACCGATTAAGAATAAATTTTCGAATTTGATTTTTTTAAATAAATCCAGTAATAAGCCGGCTTTGCAGTGCGAGGTACCCAGGTGAAGGTCTGAAATAAAAACGGATTTGTATTTTATTTTTTTCATGTCGGAAAGATTGTATAAAAGTTACTAAGTATTGATTCCCGTTTAAAAATCAGTCATTGTCAAGTAGTATCTTGCTCCGGTTCCTTTGAAAGATATTAAGTCGCTTCGAAAAAATGCATTTGAGAATGATTGACATTCAGGTATACTTTGGTTCTTGAAAAGAAATCCGAATATCGGACAAAAGGAACAAATATGAGTTTGAAAACTTATCATGGAAGTTGTCATTGTGGGGATGTCAAATACGAAGCGGATTTGGATCTCAGTCTCGGCACGGGAAAATGCAATTGCTCCTATTGTAAAAAAGTCAGAAACTGGTCTACCATCATAAAACCAGCCGCTTTTCGTTTGTTAAGTGGTGAAGGAAGCCTTAGTTTCCATCAATTTGGGACAAAAAGCAATGCACATTATTTTTGTAAAAACTGCGGAATCAGAGTTTATTCCAAAGGTCATGTGAAAGAAATCGGCGGAGATTATATCTCCATTTCGATTGCCAGTTTGGATGATGCGGAACCTTCGGAATTGATAGAAGCGCCTGTTCGATTTTTTGACGGCTTGAATAATAATTGGATGAACGAACCTTCCGAAATCCGTCATCTTTAAACAGTATCGAATTGCCAATCGTCTTGAAATCAAATGTTATAAAAATCGGCAGTGTTTTCTTTTTAGGCCTGCTTTTCCTTTGGAAATTTTCCAATTACCTTACGGGTACGGAGCCTATAGGTTGGGATACTGGAGGACACTATCAGTTAGCAAATGTTTATCGGGAATCGTTTGCGAGTTTCAATTCTCTTGCTTGGGATGAGGGTTGGTTCGGTGGGTTCGCCGCTTTTTATTTTTACCCACCTTTCTTTTATTTTTTAACGAATATTATTTCCATCTTCTTGCCCGTTAATTTTCCTTTTGCTTTCGGGTTCGGTATTTTTTTAATCATCCCGCTTCTTGCTTATGCAATCATTCGTTTCTTGAACGTATTTGTTTTGAACAGGTTTCCCCTTTCTTATCAGCTCCCTATTTATGGGACCTCTGTTTTGTTTTATTTTTCTTATTCGGGTGACGGGCTGCAAGGAACAAGTGCGATCGGAATGCAACAAGGAACATTCATCTCCTCACTGGCACATGGGTTTTTATTGATCTCTCTCTCCCATTTGGAAGTCTTTCGTAAAACAAAATCCAAGGAAGAAGGAATTAAGTTTATCCTAATATCTTCCTTACTTATATACACCCATTTTCTAACTTCTTTTTTCTGGGGATTGGCGGTCCTGCTTCATTTGATCGTATTTCGCAAGGATTGGTTTCGGAACTTTAAATACTATTCCTCTTTCTTTGTCGCCATATTGATATTATCATTTCCGGTTTTATACAATTATCTGAAGTTTAGCGAATACACGAGCGGGGTTTTTTACGGATATACGTATCCTCCTCTTCTTTCGATTTTGGGAAAAGATGCTTATGATGTGGCATTAGCTTCTACCGGGAACGGCGAAAATTTTCTGGTAGCGTATATTCGTGAACTACTGTTAAGCGGAAGAGTTGTTTCCCTGTTTTTATTATTCGGTTTTATTTCCTTATGTGTTCGGTATTTGAAACATAGAAATGGAAGAAGATATGCGACGATTTTCACCTTCTTTTTTCTTTGGTTGTCTTTGGATAATACTTTCGGATATATTATTCCCGGTCTGATGATTCATAATTATAGGGCTTTTGATTCCGCTTTTCTCGGATTTTCCATGTTATCCGTACTCGGTGCTTTTCATATACTGATTCGCTGGAAATGGAAACTTCCAGTGCAATGGGGACTTGTGTTCTTATTTTTATTTACGTTACGAAATTTTATCTTTTTTCAACCGAAAGAAGTATCTTCCGATAGGGATGTTTCCCAAGAAATGGAGTTCCATCTTCATGAAACAGAAAAAGCTCTGGAACAACTACCCAAAGGTTCGCTCGTATTTCCTGAAATCGTTCGAACGAGTGTTATCCTCGATACTCCGCATTTTTGGTCGAATTTGCTTAGAAAGCATGGGCTCAGAAACGCCTTGGGACTCACTGTGGAATCTTCGTTGTATCCGACTCTTGCTTTTAACTGGGAAGAATTCGGGCTTGCGCATACTTTCCGTTGGGGAACGAATGTCTCTTGGAAAAGCCTATGGGCATCCAGCCTAACGGGTGATAATAGAAACGGCGAGCTGCCCGAGTTCTTGAGAAGGTCCGGAGTAAAATATCTGACCGGACATACTGCACCGTTCTACGAATTCATAAAAATAAGAAATAATGATTTCAAAATTCTATTTCAATCCGGTCCGTTTCTGATTGTGGAATTGTTGTATCCTTCCGAAAAACCGAACCTTCCGGGAGGATATCTGTCCTATTCGTGGTTACAGTCCAAAACTGCGGTGAAGCCGGATGTTTTTTTAAGAGATTCCAATACGATTCTCGCCCGATTGGTTTCCCATAACATTTCCATAAGGATCGTCAATCTGGAATCGTCTTCCGAGCTTTCGGACGAAGATTTGAAACAAAATATAAGTTTTCTATTTCTTTCCGTAGATTCAAAATACCGTCTGGATGGGATCTCTTATGCAAAGTCATTTGCACAAAAAGGGATTCATGTCGTTCTGCTCGGTGTGCCAGCACCACCTAATGATCCTTATATATGGGATTGGAGTCCTGATATAGAAAAAAGAATTGCAATACATTTGAAAAATTCGCAAGTAAAAACAAATCCTTGGAAATTCCATAATATGGGATATTTTCCCGAGTTGAAAGAAAGTAGCGGAATATCACTCTATCAGTCGGATTCGCACCAGATAGCAGTCATTAATGGTTCCGGAAAAATCAATGTTTCTCTTTCCGGTTTTCGTTCAAAATGGATCACATGGGCTTTGATCCTACTTCCGGTTTTTTATTTGTTAGCTCCTATCATACGAAAAACCCGGTATTTATTATTTTCATAAACGAGTTCCGCTTTTTTCGACCGCTTCAAAGCATCCCCAACAGGCTTATAATAATTTAGATTGATAACTGCATATTTATAACCTAAAATACCCGGAATCTGTTCGTAATCCAAGCTGCTTCCTTCGAAAAAGGATCTTTGTAACATATACTTTTTCTGATTAAAGGCCCATGCATAAATAGGATTTAGTCCGAATAGATAATTCTTTTCAGGAGCTCGAAACACAAAGTAAGGATAATCTCCCCATGATAAGAAAATATTTTTCTCTTCCGGCAGATTTTTTTTGATCCAGTCGGCGGCATTGAACGCAGGATTTGGATCTGTAAATTCATATTGTACTTTCATTTTTCCGTAAGTGATTGGAAAGAGAATCAAAAGCAGTACTGCGATTCCCGCATAGTTGATTTGTCTCGGACTCGGTTTGCCACTGAAGCAGAACAAATATCCGAATAAAAAATAATATTCAAATAATCGCAAAGAAGAAATTCCAAAAACAAGGTAAATGATTGTTAGGCTGAGAAATATTTTCTGGGTAATGGAGAATTCAGAGCCGTGAAATGTATGATAGATGATGAAAATCAATAAAAACCAAATACCTCCCCAGATCAAACTTCTTTCGGGGGCCAACCATTCCGCAATAGCCTCGGTATCGGAAGGCGGAAAAGCTTGTACTATCAATTCTAAAAAATATCCTTCGAACTGATTGGGAAAGGAAGGATGAAGAATCATTCCTAAGGTCAAACCTGAGATTGTATAAAGAACCGGTTTGTACGATAATTCTTTTGTTCGAAGGTAATCTCCCAGTAAAAAGAAAAAAGAAAGGATAAGCAAGATCGGAAAACCCGAGTAAGTCCAAACGGAAACGAAAGAGATCAAGAATATATAGATCCGATTTTTTTCTTTATGCTTTCTGAGATAAAGAAAGATGAATCCCAAAAACAAAACGATCCCTCTTCCGAAAAGCAATCTCCCTGTAAAGAGAGGGGAGCCTAATGTAAAAAATAAAGATGCAAATAAAACGGGAAAGGATTCGGATTCTTCTTCTAAAAAAGAATACATCTGATACAAGGAAAAGCTCAAGCATACAAGTAAAAATATTCTGATTGAGTTCGTTTCCGAGAGGGGAAGTAACAAAAAAGGTATTTCAAAAATATGGAAAAGAAAGTGGTAATCCGTAAATGCGATCTTTTGTATTCCGAATTCCGGCCAACTGAGAATTCTTACAAATCCATCGTTTAAATAAAGTTTGGCGATTGCGGTATGATAGTAGATATCAGCATCCGGTAGGTGGTTGCCGGAGAAAAAATAAATCGTATAGAAAAAAATCGAAATTCCAGTTGCGATCGAAGAAGGTTTGGATATACGGATCAGGGATATTCCCCCGGTTTGACTTTCATTGTTTTTGTAACGGAAGCAAGCCCCGACGGAACAAAAGCCCCCATCGCTCCGAGGGTTGTAGGAGAACTCGGGCTGGGGGTGAGCTCACCGGTAGAGGAGACTTTATATATCTCAAGCTGTTGTTGATTTGTGGAGCCGCCTGTGTTCGAAAGAAAATAAATAAACCTACCGCTTTCATCCCATGTCAAACTATTTGGTGCGTTCCCCACACCAATGGGAAATCCCGTAGGAGTGAGCGCGCCTGTGGAGGAATCTATCTTCAAAAGTTGGAGTCTATTGCCTGATGCATCCGAATATACAAAAGCGATAAATCTTCCGTAAGGATCGATTGTCAATGTTCTGGTGGATACATTCGTCGCCGAATAACTGCTGGAAGGTGTAAAAGGAGAGCCGGGGATCGCTGTCGCGGTTGAATCCTGGTTATAGGCAAAACCTATGATCGGTCCTGCGATATTGGCAATGGTTGTGTAAACGTAATTTTTTGTAGGATGTAGATTGATATTATCGTTCGATGTCGGACTGGCCGGCAAAGTTAAGGGACTGCCCGAGCCGATGGTGACTGTTCCGGAGGAAGGATCTTGGTTGTAAATACTCAATGATACGGGAGCGAATGCAGTATTGGTTACGAATATATTTTTTTCCGTAGGATTTACCACTATGGAATTCGGCCCGCAGTATGTACCGAAAGGATAACTTACGGACGGACTCTGGGTGAGTATATGAGTGGACTTATCTTTTGTGTATAGAAAAACCTGGGAAGCCCCTCTGGATATATATACATTGTTGGTACTTCCCGCTTTATTTACAGTTATATAATTCGGCAAAGGTTCAGGAGATGTTCCTACAACACTTACCGAACCGTTATCCTGTATTTGATAGGTATAAATATTATTAAAACTGGTGGGAACACCTCCTCCGGAAGAGGAAAGAAGTTCTCTGGTTTTCGGTATTCTCACCAATATGACAGGTGCATTGCCGGGAGCGTTCGGGGGAATCGCCTGCATTCCGATTGTACTAGTTAGTTGGCCGGAGTTCGGATCGACATTCCAGACTTTGATACCTACTTCACCGGGCTTCTGATAAAGCAATGCTAGAAATTGAGGCACTTCCGCATCAACGAGTGCTATTTCCTGAGGAATTAGACTTTTTAGATATGTAGAAACCAAATTCGTTTTGAAGAATGCCAGGCTTGCAGGATCTGCAGGATTGTTGAAACCCAATTTACAGTGAATCGTGATAATAAAAAAAGCTACAGAAGTTAACAGTAGAAAGGGTATATTCTTTTTCCTCTGAAGCATAAATGAACTTTATAAACTTATTTTTAAATTTTGCAATGAAAATCCGGAAATAAATTATAAATAATGAGACCATAATACAGCAAACAGGATCGATGTTCGTCAAGCCGCAACGAATTTGAATTAGGGATATTCTCCCGGTTTGACTTTCATTGTTTTTGTAACGGAAACGATTCCTCTCGGACTGAAAGAAGAAATGGTTCCTAAAATCACCGGTGAGCCTGGAGTGGAAGTGAGTTCTCCGGTAGAAGAAACTTTGTAAACCTCAAGCTGTTTTTCGCTGCTTGCTGCGCCCGTATCTGAGAAAAAATAAATAAACCTACCGCTTTCATCCCATGTCAGATCGCCGGGAGCATTTCCCACACCGATGGGAAATCCCGAAGGAGTGAGTGCTCCTGTAGACGAATTTATTTTCAAAAGTTGGAGTCTGTTGCCTGATGCATCAGAATATACAAAAGCGATGAATCTTCCGTAAGGATCGATAGTTAAGGTTTTGGTCGAAGAAGTAGTTGCCGAATAACTACCGGAAGGTGTAAAGGGAGATCCTTGGATGGCACTGGCGGTTGAATCCTGGTTGTAAATAAAACCTGCAATCGGGGCAGCAATATTGGCAATGGTAGTGTAGATGTAGTTCCTGGTCGGATGCAATGTCAAATTGTCATTTAATGTTGGTGAGGCGGCTATAGGCAGAGGACTACCGGAACCGATCGTTACAGTTCCTGCCGAAGTATCCTGCTGATAAATACTCAAATAAGACGGATTGGTGATGAATATATTTCGCTCCGTCTGTGAAACGAGAAGTGAAGAAGGGCTGCAATAGGTTCCGAATGGATAAGACGATAATGTACTTTGTGTTAGATTGCCTGAAGTGTCCTTTTGGTAAAGATAGACATTGGTAGTGCTGCTTGTGATGGTTGCATATACGTTCGTCCCCGATATATTAGGTGTAACTGTATTTGGTAAAATACCGGATGGAGAAGAGCCTATTACGGTAACGGACCCGTCATCCTGAATTTTAAAAGAATAAATCTTATTGAAAGTTGATGGTGACCCGAAACCGGATGAAGCAAATAACTCCCTGCTTTTCGGGACTCTCTTCAAATTAACAGGGCTATTGCCGGGAGCGTTCGGGGGAATCGCTTGCATCCCGATAGTACTTGTTAATTTGCCCGTGTCCGGATCCACATTCCAGACTTTGATTCCCACTTCGTTTGGGCCGGATTTAAGATAAAGTAGCGCTAGGAATTGAGGCACTTCTGCCTCAACCAATTCTGCGTCCTTAATCAAACTTTTTAGATACGTGGAGACCAAATTCGTTTTGAAAAATGCCAAGCTGGAAGGATCTGCCGGGTTGTTGAAACCTGGTTGGCAATTTACCGACGCTAAAAGAAAAATAAAAGAAAGCAATAGCAAAGAGGGTAATTTTTTTTCCCTAGGGAACATACTATCAATGAGAAGATCTATTCTTAGAATTTTCAACGAAAATCCGAAAAAAATTTCCAAATGAAAGTTATTGATTTCAGAAATTCGATCATTTCGCCCCTACACAGTACAATCTGAGCGGCTTAGTATTGAAAAGTTGCCGGGAAGGAGAGGTGTAGATTGCAACGGAACTTCACTGGGCTTTTCTAACGCGCTCAGGCACAACCTTTGCATAGGTTACTCTTTTTTCCTTCTTAAATTCGGAAGGTGTAAGGCCTGTAAGTTGTTTGAATACTTGATTGAAGTTGGATTTGGAATTGAATCCGGAGGAATAAGCTATAGACAAAAAGGTTTCTTTCGGATGATTTAAGATTTTCTGTTTTGCTTCTTCCACCCTGTATTTGTTGATCAGTTGGAAATATTGGGTCTTTTCCTCCAAATTCAAATACTCGGACAATTTATGAGTTGTGATTCCGAGAAAGGAAGAAAGCTTTGCCAAGGACAAATCTTCATCCAAATATACTTTATCTTTTTCCAATAGATCATTTAATTTCCTGCCGATAGCTACTAAATCGAGATTCTTTAGATAAGATTTTCTGATTTGCCTTTCTTCTTCCACAACTCTCTTTACTTCGAAGAAAAGTTCGGGGTAACGCAATTTTATCAGATAGAGTAGAATAGGAATCATCCCTACGAAGACTAACGGTATACCTTGCCCGATTTTCAAAATAGAAAACAATTGTAAGGTTACTACCAGAACGATAAATAAAATAAAAACCGATATGTAAAAAACAATTCGTAAGTTCACGTCCGCACGAAACCTAACAAAACGAATGTTTGTGAATACTTTGACGACAATCAATGTAAATTGAGCGAATAATGAGATGAATGCCGTAACAAAAGCGATCTTTACATTCCAAGGAGCGAAAACCCGAATCACATTCCCTTCTTTCCATAAGTAATCTTTTCTGGAAATGTCACTTGATAGAAAAGGCATTAAGCTCAAGAACACAATTCCTACGGGAAGACATCCTAAAATCCATACTTTGTTCGAAGAGTCTTCCTGATTCAAAACCAAGGAGATATAAGAACGAACCAATGGTCCGAGTAAGGTGATGAAAGGGAGAGGTGTGAAAAGTAAAAACGGAATGAAAAGAATATACCCGGAAAACAGAAGAAACGAGTGAAAAAAATAATAAGAGAGAATTAAAAAAATTACCGAAAGTCTTTTTTCTTTTTTCGAATTGTGCTGTAAAGAAACTTCACCTATCGCAAAAAGCAAAGAGAGTCCGCTGAAGAAAAACAATAAATATGTTAAATAAATATCGTAAGAGAAAGTCATTTTGATCTCATTAACATTGAAAGTAACGTAAAGAATCCAGTGAAATTTCATTTTTTAGTCCAAATTGTTCGGATTGGACGAACCATTCTCGGTAACTGGGTATACTGGAAAAATGTTTAGAATTTCAAACTTAACGCAGACGATAGTTATTCTTTCTCTATTGATTTCATTTTTTGCGAATTGCCGGAAAGAACCGGAACGTAAAAATGAAGGCCTCGGAATTTTGCTTCTGTATTATTTACGTAATCATCAAAACCCCGATAGCCCTTCTGTTTATTTTTCTACGGTTAGGCAGTTAAACTTGGAAGTTGCTTACGAACCGGGAGCGGAACCGGAGATCGGCAACTTTACATTAGGCGGGAGTTCCTACTGGTCGGTTACAGAAGATAATCTAAAGGCAATTTTCGCTGATCGGGGTTATTCGGTCGGATTCTCAATTCCTTCCAGCTTGAGCAATATGAAGTCGATTCCTTCCCAAAATAGATCCTTATGGAGTATATCTGACATACTTGCTTTGAGTGCAAAGTATCAATCGCAAAAATCTGATTATGCGACCGCAAGATTTTTTTTAGTATTAGTTCACGGATATTATAATGACAACGGAACTGCGAGTCAGTCCACGATAGGTTTGAATATCTCAGGAACACCTGTTACTGTAGTTTTCAAAGACGTGGTAGATACTTTTTCTACGACTACTAGACCTATTGCTGAACAAGTTACAGTCATTCATGAAATAGGTCATGCTTTGGGATTTGTCAATGGAGGAGTTCCTCTTTCCACAATGCATCAGGATACCGCCAATGGAAAACATTGCTCCAATACGAAATGTGCGATGTACTATCAGGTTGAGTCACAAAACAGTATTGTCAACTTTGTCCAGTCTTACATTAACAAAACGGATAAAATTATGTTTCAATCCGAATGTCTTGACGATGCAAAGAACTACAAACCTTAGCTAGCAGAAAATCAATATCCTTCTATATACAAATGGGTCTTGACATTGGGTGGTTCCGGTTCCAATGATATATGACTGATTGATCAATCATAAGAGATTTCAATCCGGAGTTTTCCATGAAGCGCAATAGTCTTTTCATTTTTTGGCAGGGTGTTTCGAATTTACTGAATAGAAATTCGATGAACGGAACGGTTCGGGGGATTTTGGTTAAGGAGGAACAGATCGGTGCCTATGCAACGAATTTGTTTCGATATGGAATCGCGGTTTTATTCCTTTTCCTGGCCTTTGGCACAGCCAAATCTCCCTCCGACTTATTTCTTAATTTCCTCACATTGTCTTTATTCCTGGCTTTTACGATTCTACATACGGTTTTATTAATTAGAAAATCAAAGTATTTGAATATTGTTTTTGATTACTTTACTGTGATCTTCGATTATTCTTTGATATTCGGTACTCCTGTCATTTATAGTCTTCGGGTTAGTCCGGATAATTTCGCTCATGTTTTGAAAAATCCCATCCTGTTTTTGCTAATGCTTCCGATTGCTTTGACTGCTCTTCAGTTTCGGATAAGATTGGTTCTCTTTTCAATACTACTCTTTGTTGTATTTTGGTTCGGGTTGGTGTCCGCAGGATTGTATTTGGGGATTCCATTGACCCAGGATTGGAAAGATTATGTTTTAGGTCCGGGAGTTATATTAAGCGATTTGATTTTGAGGCCGCTACCTTTTATCATCTTAGGATTGATATTAACATTCATTACTTATCGCGCAGTCTCAATGATCCGAAGGATCGGAGATTTGGAATCCCGTCGTGCTTCTTTAGCCAGGTTTTTTTCTCCCGATGTAGTCGAACAATTAAGCTCCGCAGAAGCAGGATTTGAATCAGGAGTTAGACAAAAGGTATCCATACTTTTTTCGGATATCCGAGAATTCACTCAACTGTCGGAAGATTTGGATCCTTCCGTATTGGCGCAATTTTTAACAGACTATCGGAATAGAATGACAAATGCGATTTTCGAGTTCGGAGGAACGCTCGATAAATTCATAGGAGACGCTATCATGGCAACCTTCGGAACTCCCAAACCTTCCGAAATTCAAGGTCAAGATGCATCTAACGCAATAAAGGCGGGACAGAAAATGTTTTTGGTTCTGGAAGAAATCAATTCGGAACGAAAAAAAAGAGGTTTGTTGCCCGTTGAGATAGGAATAGGGATCCATGTCGGAGAAGTGTTTTGCGGAACGATCGGAACAGAAGGCAGAATGGAATACACTGTGATCGGAGACGCCGTTAATACCGCTTCCAGAATTGAATCCCTATGTAAATTGTTTAAGGAAAGATTTTTAATTTCGGATGCTGTATTAAAGGAAGTCGGTTCGGGTTTGTTGGTAAAAAAACTACCTCTGACAAAAGTAAAAGGAAAGTCTTTGCCTCTTCAAGTATACAGTCTTTCGGGACCAAAGCCTGTTTCACGGAAAAATTGACTAAATAAATATTTTTATCGTTTGAATTTTGTAGTCTCTTTATAAGAATCAAATTGGAACCGACCGAATTCAATGCCAGACAGCCCTGACAATCCTTTGGAGAATTTTTCTTTTGAAGACTCTACCATTTCCCCGAAAGAGGAGTGGGATTCGGGAGCGGCTATTTTGGGGTTACCCAAAAACCAAGGTAGATTTTCTCTTACCGCACAGTTGATATTGGAAGAATTGCGAGTGCGTCATCAAAGACTCGCGATGCATGGTAGCTCTGAAATTGCTCCCTCTCTTCTTTTAACGCTTGATAGTATTTCCGAACTACTATTGAAAGCGGTTCAATTGACTGAAAATCATAAAACTCCCGAAGCAATCAGTGAAGCGCTGAAAGAGCTTTCCGACTTGGGAAACGGATTCAAAGACAGGTCGGTTTATTTTTATCCTTATTTTCTTAAGACGGATACCGGACTCGTTGTTCGTATCGCTTTGGTTGCTCCACAAAACAAGGAAAAGACGGATATCATTCCATACCGAAGAGCTTGTTTTAAATACTCTCAGGATATCATCGCCATACTGATGAAAAATTTCGCTTCCAGGGAAACGATGATTGAGGAAGAGAAGCCGGGGGCGAGGCTTTTGTATCGGGATGAAAAAGGGATCTTGTTTTTAAACCCGAATGGGTTTTCTTTCGAGTCCGATGTCGAATTCATTCTGAGAAAAGGATTTGAACCTTATTTTTATATTCCTCTCCCCGATTTTATCGTAGACTTGGTGAGTTATGCCAACGCCTCTTCCAAGTTATACGAAGTAAATAAAAACTATCATATCGTTTTGTCTCAAAATTCTTTTTTAGACACTCTATTCAAACACATAGCGGTGCAGTTGGATGCGCTTTCCGGTTTTTCTTTTCATTATCTTAAGAAGTTCGCAAAAGAAAATAAAATACTTAAAGCTCTGGATCAAATTGAGGATTTGGAAGCCAAGATTCCCAGTTCGGGGAAGAGGTTGGTGGAAGGCGGTTGGAAGTTTGCTTACGAACTTATTTTTCTTGTAAAAGGATTTCCATTCGATCAGGTCAAATCGGACGAATTACAAAGAGTTAAAGATTCCTGTTTGGTATCCATTGCTATTTTGGAAAAACTTTTGAATGAAATTCAATCCAAGGGCAAAGATATTTTAGAAACCAAAATTGCGGAGATCATAGTCAAAATCAAGAATAGGGTGATGGATCATACGGAAAGGACTCTTAGCCTCAGCTTGATCAATCTGGAACAAGAAATCCAATTCTTGAGATCTTTACCGAAATTTGAAGAAAAATCCGTCATTGAACAGCTGCAAGCAGGTTTGTCAAAATCTTTAGGAGTAACTATCGCAGGAGGCGAATCGGGGAAAGGGGCTTTGGTTGCAGTAGACCAGAAATATTTTTCCGATGTGGTTTTGAATACGAAAGATCTTTCTTTGAAAGATCCCATTTACAAGGAACATCTAGTTTTTCTGGAAGAAATCAAAAAGATTTTAAAAGAAAGAAAAGATGAAAATTTCGATACTCTTTCCCAAAACAAAGAACAGAATGATCCCATTTCTAAAAAAGAAACGGAAAAAGAGGAAATCAAAACTACTGCATTTGATTTTGCGGAAATTCAAAAAAACTTCAATCTTCCCGTAGGAATCATCACAGCACTTTCCGGTTCGGTTCTTTCTACGATCATTGCAATCGCTTTCAACCGTTTGAATAGTTTGCTTACCGGACTATTTGCGAGTATAATCCTCGGTGTTGTTTTGGCTTATATTTTACGCAAAGACGATTCTAAAAAAACTAATAAAGATAAAACTTCCTTAAAGAATCATTCCATTCAGGAAGAAAGATTTTTATCTCTGATCAAAGCCTCAGAGTCTTTTATCTACCCTAAAAAATACAATCATCTGCTTGATAAGGTATACGATCCTAAAAAATTACGAAATCAGATTGAAGAAAACCTGAATGAAATCAGGAATCTACTCTCCGTACAAGAAAGAAAAAAAGAAGATCAAAAGATCATTTCCGAAGTAGAACATGCCATTTTACAGATTTCTGCGGTGATTCGAATTCCGGAAGCTTTGCAAATAAAAGGGCGCACCAAAGAAATCATTATCAGCAAAGCTGATTTTAAAACCGCTCTGTTTCGGGACAACCTGGCGGAATATTACCGAAAGGAAGCAAGTGTGTATCAATCCGACAAAGATATGTTAAACTATTTTAATTTTATAATCCGGGAAATCGAATTCGGATATTCCAGATATATCAAATAAAACAACGCACGTTTGCTTTTGTGCGTCGTTCTTAAGGAGGCGGAGGTAGGTTGGATTAGTAAACTTTAATCAGTTCGACTTCAAAAAGCAAAGTAGAGTTAGGTGGAATAGATCCTGTTCCCTTTGCTCCGTAACCCAATTCGGGAGGAATGGTTAGTTTGCGGATTCCGCCTTCTTTCATTCCTTTTACTCCTTTGTCCCAACCTTTGATGACTTCACCTGTTCCTAAATTGAATTCGAACGGCTTTTTGCGATCTCTGGAACTGTCAAATTTCTTTCCGTTTGTAAGTTTTCCTACGTAATGAACCGTAACATTGGAACCAGAATAAGCTTCTTTCCCCGTCCCTAATTTAACATCTTGAATGATTAAATCTTTTTCCGAGGGAATCATCGGAGTTTGTAATAGAAATATGAGACAGAATGAAGAGAAAAATAAATATGATCGTTTCATTTTGGACAGGTCCTCTCAAAGAATGGAATCAAATCAAAGATCTGAGGGCACGGATCATTTTCCACTCTAATTTTATGAGAATTGTATTAAGCAGCACTGCCTATTTGTTTTACGATTTCAATATTTTGTTCGAATCTTTGTTTTTCAAAATAGGTTCTTGACTTACTTGAGAATTCAACACCCAAGAGAAGATTGCCTTCATCATCTTTTCTCCACCAAGCAACTCTGACAAATACGCGGAACGGAGCTTGCATTTTGAAGAAGAGATCAAATAAAAAACCTTTTTGTTTAGGCAAGGTCTCGATTAGATTGGAATCATTGATTTTGATCTTAAGTCCGGACGTGGAAATATCCAATACCGGAAATCTGGTTTCCGATTTGGTTAAGTTTGCGTCTTTGATTCTTTCCACCATTTCCTGCATCAAGGTTTGCACTCGGCTAACATAATCTTTCGTAAGTTTGTTTTCCTTACTTTGTACCCAAACGTATCCGATGGGAATTTGTTCTTCCAATTCATTTGTGTAGATGATTGGAAAAATCAGTTCTGAAGCCGTTTTTTTCTCTCTGTATTTTTTGATCGCAGCTTCCAGATGGTCGTCAATCTCTTCTTCGTAATCTATGTAATCCGGATCTACGTTGTTATATGATTTTAAATCGTTACAATCTTCCAGTAGTAAAATCTTATGAGTGCGCTTAACTACTTCGAAAGCTCTGTCCATATTCGATTTGAATACGTCTATGGAAACAAAGTCATTGGGGTTTTGATTCAGCTTTTTTGCATACTCTTCGAAATTCACACGAACAAGAGTAGGAATGTTAAACATATTTGCTTCGATGATGGTTTTGGAACTGACGATGTTTGTGATATTTACGAAACCTTCTTCGGTCACCGGATAACGGGGAGCTTGGCGGTCCTTTTTGGCGATCGCGACTTTTTCCACCTTTAAGCGGATTTGGCGGTCGTCTACTTGTGAAATAAAAGAACATTGGATTTCGATGTATCGGGCAAGTACTTTGGATAAAAAAATCGGTTCCTTCGAAGTGAAGTCCCAGGCTTCCGGAAGTTGCAGAGTGATTTCATCCGTTCCCGCAGCTGCCTTTAGAATCATTCCAGATTGATTCAAATGGCTCATCTTCACTAATATCTGTTGGTTGATTAAATATTTGAGGATGACGTGGTTTTTCTGTTCCGTATTCGTAATGTGGTCCATGGGACGAGAATTCTTTTCCATTTCTTTCCTATTTCCAAATGTCTTTTTCGACGAAAAATAATTTATTAATCTATAAAAATTATATTGTCAATTTATTTACAAGAAAAGGAAAAAGCAAGAAAAACTTAAGCGAAGGGCGTCCTCGCGGAATTTAGTAGAAAACCGAGTCCTTCCCCGAAAAGAGTCTTAGTCTCAGGTAGAATGCTATTTCATTGATACGCTCTGAAATTAACAATTGTTTGCTTATTATATAACAGATATTAGTTTGATTCCGGCTCCCGGCCAATCATCTATAGAGTGCAAATTTTTAAGCATTTTGAATAAAGATTGATCAGCTGAAAAACGGATGAGCGGATTTCGTGAGAAATTTTGTCCTGTGCACCCTGGGTTTCTAATGAAACGAATATACAGGAAAATCGAATCCGGGTAAAATTGATAAGAGATTCGCATGATAGATGAAAATTCGCAAATTTTAGAAGCATTTAGAATCTATCAACTTCCCCCCAATTCCCCCATTCCCGAATTGGAAGAGATACTCTCTTTTTTTGCGGACACGATGCAGAAAGAGTTAGCATTTATTAGTTGGGTTAGTGAGGAAGAAGTTCATTTCGCCCATAGCTTTGACATCAAAAACGGATCTCTTTCTTCTTTAATACCTCTTGTTTTAAAGGTTAAGGATAAACCCGAAGAATTGACGATAGTTACGGAAGTTTTTTCCGATTTGCCAGACATGGCAAATCCCTGTTATATCGGATATCCTATCATCACGAAACTTGGGATCCCTATCGGGGTGTTATCCGTTCTTTCCGATTCCTTGATAGAAGATGCCATCCGAACCAAAGAGACATTCCGGTTTTTTGCCCAAAGGATAATGACCGTGCTTGAACTGAGAGCGAAGGTCAAAACTCTTCTTCAGAAAGACTATCAGATATTAAATCAATATGTAGAGATGGATGATCTATACAACAATTCTCCTTGCGGGTATCTGACGGTAAACCACCAGGGATTGATTTTGAAATCAAATGTGACTTTTCTGGATTGGTTGAAATACTCCAAAAGGGAAATGGTTGGGAAACTCTTATTTCAAGATGTCTTAAGTGAAGAGAATAAAATCATTTTCGAAAAATTTCTCAGAAACCTAATTGAAGGAAACAATCTAAACGATCAGGAATTGGATATTTCAAAAAGAAATGGGGATCGGATCACTTGTCTTGTCTCAGGCAGAAAGATTTTTCTTCCTACGGAAAATCAAACCATATTCCGGCTCAGTGTGTTTGACATTACGGAAAAATCAAAAATTCAGAACGCTTTGGAGTTGGAATCGAATAAGGTAAAATCAAAAAATAAAACTCTTAGCAACCAACTTGCTATGGCTGCGAAAGTACAGAAAAAATTACTTCCTTCTTCCAATCCCAATGAATCGATTTCATTCGCCTATAAACCGTTAGACGAAGTAGGCGGGGATTTTTGCGATTTTATCAAATTTCCGAATCCGAATCAGTTCGGTATATTTATCAGTGATGTAGCGGGGCACGGAGTTCCTTCCGCTTTCATTACTGCGATTATGAAAAGTACGATCCAGCAAGCAAGTCCGGAATTGAAGGAAAATCCATCCGAATTTTTGGAGTTTGTAAACGATTCCATAATGGATTATATAGACAATCGTTTTGTGACAGCGATGTATTCTTTGTTTGATTTGGAAAATCGCACGGTCAGATATTCTTCCGCAGGCCATCCTATGCCTTTTAAGATTTATAAAAATACGATAGAGCTTTTCCCTTTGAAAAAAGGAAGTTTTCCTTTGGGAGTGCAGAGTAGTTCCGTAAGAAAATCCAAAGGCAAAGGATATGTGAGTTTTGATGCAAAGTTTGAAAAAGGTACCAGGATTTTATTTTATACGGACGGATTGACAGAAGCAAAGAGCGGAAGGCATGTAAATCAGGAAGTTTATTTTGAAGCGGTATTGCCTGAGATTCTGGAAGAGTATTCCAAATATAAATTGGATGTTTTTTTGAACTCAATCCTCTCGGAACTCGCACAGTTTATCGGGAAAAAAGATCCGGAAGATGATGTCTGTTTGGTGGCAATCGACTTATAAGAGGAAAGATACGCCAATGAAACTTAAATCCATGTTTTTCATTTTATTCGGTTTCAATATTTTTCTCTTAAGTTTATTGATTCTATGTACTTTTTTATTGTTTGATACTCAATCCGAATTGGCCAAGAGCCAGGAGATCCGGTATAAATCTTATAAAGTTGCCGATGAGCTGAGACAAAGTTCCGATGATCTCACCCGATTTGCCCGTACGTATGTCATTACCGGAAATAAGATGTATGAAGATTTTTTCTGGGAAATTTTGGCGATCCGCAACGGAGAAAAACCCAGGCCGGAAAATTACGAAAGGATTTATTGGGATCTTGTTTTGGATCCGAAGATTCGCCCCAGACCTTATTCTGAAAACAAACCGCTTCGTTCCATGATGATGGAATTGGGATTTACGGAAGAAGAATTTCAAAAATTAAAACAAGCACAGCAGAATTCGGATAGTCTTGTCTCCACCGAGAACATTGCCATGAATGCGATGAAAGGATTGTATGACGATGGAAAAGGGAATTTTACCGTAAGAAAACCGCCTAACCAGAAAATGGCGATTTCTTTGATGCATGACGGTAAGTATCATAGCGATAAAAAAGAAATTATGAAACCGATTGATCGTTTCTTTGAAAAACTGGAGAAAAGAACGGATCGTACGGTTAAGGAATATCAAAGGGAAAGTATCTTTCTGATTGTTTTGATGTTGATTCTTGTTTTATCCGTAATTTTCTCTCTTGTATTTTCTTCGTTTATCATTCGTAAAAAAGTAAGCGAGCCGATTACAGAATTGCAAACGGTTGCGATCGGAATCGGAAATCAAAATTGGGATCTGCCGGTTACATACAAGTCAAAGGATGAGATCGGTTTTTTGGCGGAAGCGTTTCGGATCTCCAAAGAAAAAATTTCCTTATTATTCAAAGACTTGAATCGAACCAATTTGGAGTTGCAAAAAACAAATCTGGAATTGAATCAAACTTTGAAAAAATTAAATGAAACTCAAGCACAGTTGGTACATTCCGAAAAACTGGCGGCATTGGGACAAGTCGTGGCGGGAGTTGCACATGAAATCAATACTCCCCTGGGTGCCATTCAGGCATCGGTTGAAAATTTGGCGGATGGAATGGAATACATTCTACAGACATTGCCCGAGCCGTCCAATTTTCAAACAGTGGAAATCAGGGATCGTTTTTTTCAGTTGGTTTCCCGACCTAAATCCTCAGTGTATCTCAGTTCGAAAGAAAAGAGGAATTTGAAAAAATCGATTATCGAAAACCTGGCGGACTTGGGAATACAAGACGTAGATTCCGTCTCTGATATGTTAGTTGATTTGGGAGGCTACGATCATCTGGAAGATTGGAAATTGCTTTTGAAAGATCAAACCGATCAAAATCTGATCACTCTCGCACATAAAATCATTCGTCAGAAACAAAATTCGGATAATATCAGACTCGCAGTCGAGAGGGCATCCAAAATCATATTTGCTTTGAAAAAATATTCTCACCAGGACCATACGGAAGAAAAATCTTTGGTTTCTATTCAGGATTCTATCGAAACGGTACTACTGATTTATCAAAACCTAACAAAGAAAGGTGTTGAGGTCGTCCGCGAGTTTCAAGATGTTCCCGAGATTTACGGTTACCCGGATGAACTGGCGCAAGTGTGGACCAATTTGATTCATAATGCTTTACAAGCCATGGATTTCAAAGGGAGTCTGAACATTCGTGTTCATCGGATCGTCAATGAAGATTCCGTTTTCATCAGCTTTACGGATACCGGACCGGGGATTCCGAAGGAGATTCAATCCAAGATCTTCGAACCTTTTTTCACAACGAAAGCGAGAGGAGAAGGAACCGGACTCGGTCTGGATATAGTAAAAAGAATCGTCGACAAACATAATGGGATTCTTCAATTTGAAAGTATCGAGGGGAACGGTACAACCTTCACGGTGATCCTTCCCGGTAAAATATGAGCAAGTCCGTTTTTTTATGCGTTGATGACGAGTCTTCCATTCTGGGAGCACTGAAAGAGCAGTTAAGATCCGCTTTCGGCTTGTCCTATATTTACGAAACTGCGGAGAGCGCGGAAGAGGCTATAGAAATCATAGACGAATATGAGCGTCCTGATGAAACCATTGTGATCATAGTAAGCGATTGGCTGATGCCGGGAATGAAGGGCGATGAGTTTTTCATTAAGATCAACAACACTTATCCTAAAATCAAAAAGATTTTGCTCACCGGCCAAGCCGATCCCGAGTCAATCGATCGGGCAAAAAACATTGGTAAGGTGCAAGTGGTATTGGCAAAACCTTGGACCCAAGACAGTTTGATTCAATCCATTCAAGGGTTGCTCGCTTCTTAGACTTTTCTCTCCCGTCTATCATCTACGTAGAGATTGATCTCGAATGAACAAGATCTAGCGTCGGATCAATTTTTTCCCAAACAAAAGAACTACACTGATCAAGTCTACCAAAGGAATCAGTAGGATCATCGGAGACAAGATTCCCAATATAACAAGTATTAGTAAGAACACACAGGTGAAACTCCCGCCCCTCATTCCCGCTTCAATCAGAGGTTCTATCTGATAAAAGACTGCGATGAGATTATAATAAGAGAGTAAAAGGAAATGGAGTCCTATGATATGAATGGGGCCGAATAGAAAGCCGGATGAATGCAAACCTGGAAATACGGTTACAGGCAATCTGAAAAATCTCAAAAACCCGTCGGACGCGGATAAGATCCAAATTCCCATAAGGATCATGTAAATGGCGAATACAAATCGATTCTTATATTCAAAGTTTGTATGTAGGAATGATTTCCAATCCGGCGGATCTATTTTTCTTTTAGAAAAGAAGATAAAAACGATATTCGCAATCTCCTCTCCGGAATGTAATAGAAGATAAACGAGAAAAAACCACTTAAAATCATCGGAAAGTTCCAATTGATTTCGACTTTGATAGAATAAAAAAGAGCAGAGAATATAAAAAAACAAAACGAACGTTCTGGGGGCCAGACTTTGTTTGATAAAAGAAAAAATCTCCCTTCCTTTCCAAAACCAAATGGAATAGATGAAATGAAATAACGCAATTGCGAATGTAAAAAGTATTTCCGATCGTGCGGAAGGGCTACCTTCTGCATAACTTTTCCCTTGCCAGATAAGAATGCTCAATCCGAGGATTAGATTCCAAATACTATAAGCAACTGCTTGGTACTTGACCACAACGGCTGTACCTTCTTAATTCGGATCGGGAAGATCGATTCCTAATTTTTTCTCAACTTCTTTGATTCTTTTGATCCATTTGTTCAGAACTACGATATTTTTAATGTTCACTCTGTACTTTTGGAAGTCGGGAAAATTCAATCCTAGATCCCAGCCGATATATACGTCTTTTGTTTTGGGAGAAGTGCGAAGGGAAGTCCCTCCTGCGATGATCGTTCCTTCAACAAGGGTTAGATGGTCGCTGATTGCGCAGGCTCCGCCGATGATCACATAATTTCCTAGTGTTACGCTTCCCGCAAGTCCCGATTGGCCTGCGATGATCACGTGGTTTCCTACATTGCAATTATGTGCGATGTGAACCATATTATCGAACTTGCATCCGTTCCCGATAGTTGTGTCCGTAATCGCTCCTCTGTCTACCGTACAGTTTGCACCTACTTCCACATCATCACCGATGATCACTCTGCCTACTTGCGGCAGTTTATTGTGTTTTCCATTGGCAAATACGAATCCGAAACCGTCGCCTCCGAAAGTGGAATTGGCAAATACGGTGAATCGGTCTCCGATTTTGGTTCCATGATAAAATGCGCAGTTCATTCCAATTCTGGCATCGTCGCCAATTGTTACATTGTGTTCGATTTTTACACCGTCTCCGATGATGCTGTTTTTTCCGATGACGGAACCTTCGCCGATAGTAACGAAATTTCCAATAGTTGTATTTTCACCTATCTTCGCAGTGGGATGGATCACGGCGTTAGTCGCTATTTTTCCATCCGGTTGTTTTTGGGGTGAAAAATGAAGTAATACTTTGCTAAGTGCAAGCTCGACTTGAGGAACAACAATAAGGACTTTGCCGGGGATAAGTTCCGCTAGCTCGGAGGAAGCAAGGATTGCAGCGGCTTCCGAAGCTTTCGCATCGTTTACGAATGCTTTGGAAGAAACAAAAGAAATGAATTTTGCATTTTTACTAGTGAGAGGTAATACTTTATCTACTTCGATGTTCTCTGGGGCTGGACAATTTTTTAATTCTGCTCCTTCCAATAATGCTAAAATTGTTTTTAAACTACTCATTTCTAATTTCCTGACCCGCGTTTATCTAATAAACACTAAAAAAAGATAGAAGGAGATTATTGCGAAACATTATTCAAATCATTTATATACGAATTATGCGTTTTTTGAAAAAAAAGAAACATGCCCTGAAACCTTGGTTTGACAGAGCATGGATGTTAGGTGGGAATATTATTTTTCCAATTTGGAAGAAATCAAATCGTCAAGGGAGAAAGATCCTGCACCTTTTAGGATTACGGGAATTGCCAATCCGAAAGTTAAGATAAAGTACTCAATTCCGTTAGGAGCAAAGAATCCACCCGGAAGGTGAACGAGTAATGCGGCAACGAGCATGGTAGCGAATATTCCCAAAGCAGCAACACGAGTGAAAAGACCTAGAATGAGTCCAAGTGCTCCGAAAGACTCCGCAATGATCGCAAGGAATGCAAATATGGAAGGAATTCCCAACTGTCCTGTCATAAATCCCATCGTTCCGTCAAAACCATATCCACCGAAAGAACCCAAAAGTTTTTGTGCTCCGTGAGGTAAAATCACGATCCCAAGGGTCACTCGGATGATAGTCAAAGTAATGTCTTTTTTTGTTGCAAGCAAACGGTAAAGTAAATTCATTTCGAACCTCTTATTCTTAAATAACTTAATGTCAAACTATTTATGCCGGGGACTTTGTCAACTTATTATGATTCTGAAGTGTCAGGTTATTTTTCGTAAGTTAGAAAAACTTCGTTTCCCTTTGTGGTAGAGGAAGTCAATTTCCAAGCGTTTTGGTCGAATTTGGGAAGTTCTATGCTTTGGTCCGCAATTCCGGGAAGTCCGTTTTTGCCGATGATATAAGGAACAAGGGTGATATAAACCCGATCCACCAAATCTCCTTCCAGAAAGGAAAAATTCAACTTGGGGCCACCTTCCAGAAGTACATTCTTGTAACCTTTTCTTTTCAAAATTCCGGTTACTTTTTTAGGATCGATGTCTTCAGAATCCAGTGCGAAAATCTCCGCGCGGTTTTCCAAATCGGTTTTGATCTCTTTTAAGTTGACTTTGGTGCAGATAACAAGAGGTATATGATCGGATTCTTCGAAGACGTGTTTGTTAATAGGGAGGGAACCTTTTCGCACCAAAATCACCGGTCTAGGGTTCAAAACGTTCGGAAATGCTCTGATTTTGACAACTGGGTTGTCGTTGATGATTGAGTTTTTACCTATAATCAGTGCATCCGATTGGGAACGATAGACATCCATTTGGTGTTTGTCATCTTTGGAAGTAAGTCCGTACCAACGTCCGTCGGGGCGCACCACTTTGCCATCCAGAGTCATCGCCATATTAATCGAAAGTTTCATTCAGGTTTCCTTGCGGTAAGAATTTGCAATTCCCTCTGAAGGATTTGGTAAACCTGCGGAGAGCAGGTGCCGCAACCTGTAGTGGCTCTTGTTTTTTCCCGTATATCTGCCATAGAATTTGCTCCATCTCGGATGGCGTCTACCAATTCTTTTTCTGTCACCATCTTACAGAGACAAACCCGTTTGGGTCGCATCAGGGAATTTAAATCGAAACTGTCCACGACAACACTAATCATTTGACAGAAATTGTAAAGGGAGGGAAACTCTTTAATTACTTCAGATAAGGAAAAATCCAAAAAGTTTATGGCAAAGGATATCAGTCCGGAAAAGAAAAAAAGTCGCAACAGAGAGATCTTTGGATGGTGTATGTTTGATTTTGCAAACTCATCCTATACAACAGTAATTATCAGTGTAGTTTATTGTGAGATTTTCACCCAATTGGTCGTACCTTCGGATCCGAATTCCGCAAACCCTTTCCAGTTTGGAAATTCCCTTTGGGCCTGGGCGCTCGCAGTTTCTTATTTGTTTGTCGTCTTGACCGGACCTATCTTCGGGGCAATTACCGACTATTCCTCCACTAAAAAAATGTTTTTGTTTATCAGTTATGCCGGTTGTGTAGTCACCACATTTTTGTTATACTATGTAGACCCCGGTTATGTATGGCTCGGGTTCGTACTAGTTGCTCTATCCAATTTCTTTTTTGCCAGCGGTGAAAATTTTGCCGCGAGTTTTCTTCCCTTCCTCGGAGAAAAAGAAGATTTGGGCAAGATCTCAGGTTATGCTTGGGGTATCGGATATTTCGGTGGGATCGGGTCGGTGGTACTTGCAACCACTCTCGGTGATTATACATTAGCAAACTATGAAAATCTAAAATTGGTCGGCCCTTATACTGCCGTCTTTTTCCTAATAGCCGCAATCCCTACTTTTCTTTTGATGAAAGAACCGAAACTTCCCAAAGGTACTCCCAGCAAGGTGAACTACCTGAAAGAAGGTGTCAATCGTGTCGTAGACACATTGAAATATGCAAGTCGATTCAAAGATTTGATGATCTATCTGGTTTCGCTTTTCTTTACTATGGCGGCACTTGCCATCGTGATCTCCTTTGCATTTATCTACGGCTCGCAGGAAATCCATATCGAAGCACAACACAAACAAGTGATGTTTATCTTCATTCAGATTTCCGCTGCGATCGGTGCTCTTGCCTTTGGAGTGATCCAGGATAGTATCGGTGCGAAAAAAACATTTAACCTAACTCTTGTTCTTTGGCTTGTGGTTTGCGGACTGATTTATTTTGTTCAGGACGTCACTGTGGTTTTGAATACTATTTTGGGCAAATCCTGGACGGTTCAGTGGGTATTTGTTTTTATTTCTTCTTTGGCAGGGATGGGACTTGGTTCCACTCAATCGGCTTCAAGGGCGATGGTAGGAATTTTTTCTCCCGAGTCCAAATCGGGTGAATTTTTCGGAATGTGGGGATTGTCGGGAAAGATCGCAGCGGCTGTGGGTTTATTTTTGTTCGGATTTATCCAAACCTTGGTGACTCTCAGAAATGCTTTCCTGGTAGTTTCGTTCTTTTATCTCCTATCGTTGATTATCAATCTGTTCGTAAATGAAAAGAGGGGAGTGGAAGCTGCCAATAACTTCCAAGAATAAAAATGAATGAGATAGAAGAGGACGATTTCGAACTGCACCAAAGCCAGAGAAGACTGGCTTTGGCAACCATTGACGAGCTGATGCAAACGAAGCTCGATCTTTTGGACGCGGATAAGAATGTTCCCACTTTTATCAATAATGCGATTTCTTATTTGAAGAGGAAGTATGTGACTGAGGAGCAAACGATATCGCAGCTCCTTATCAAGCGGGGTCAGGCGAATACCTGACCTTGTGTTTGTTTTTTTGACTTATTTCGTTTAACGAATCTTTAGTTGTAATCCAGAATTTTTGTAATCAGTTGTTTTTGATCGAGTTCCATATCGCGAAGTTTATGCGCCGTATGTTTGCTGATTTTTCGTAACATTTTTTTGTAAGTAAGCATGATGTGTTTTTGTTTTTCATAAGGAAGGGGATCTTTGTCGTCATTCAATACCATTGTGATATTGGCAGGATCTTTTTGCACGGGTTTGTTCGGCCAAATCGTGTCGGACGTCAATGCTTGAAAATACTCCAAAATGATATCCGAGTTTGTGTCGATCTTTGCTTCGCCTTTTTCATCTTTGTCCGGGCTTTGTGCTCTGGGACTAGGATTGATTAGTCTTCTCATTTCCTTTACATGGATGGTTCCGTCCGCATTCACTCTTCGGAACGCTAAAATGATCTTGTCCAAATCGGAAAAATCTTCTTTTGGATAAACAAAAGCGGTTCCGTCATAAAGATATACTTTCGGCCAATCGATGTAAGACTGTCCTTGCGGGAGTTTGATTTCCAAATAAAATTTTCCCGCATCGTCTTTTTTATAAAGCGGTTTGACTTCCGTAGGAGTGTGAGCCAGATATTGGGCCGCTGATTTATCAACTCCCAGATCCTGCAATTTTTTCATTTTGCGGAGATGCTCTCCCACTAATCCATGTAAGGTGTCAACTTCGTTGTCCGAAAATCCGGAGGATCTTTGGGCATCTATATGTTTTTGGGTCTCTCTGTCTTTCATTGTCACAGAGGCAGGTCTTTCCGCGAACAGGGAGACGGTTATCCCGGAAAATAGAACTAACGATAAAGACAAAGCGTTCAAACGATGAATCATGACATACCTCAAGTAAACTTACAGTCCTTTATAGTATCGAATTCTATCCTGTCGATACTTGAATGAAGATTTTTAGAATTTTCTTGTGGCGAAAAAAGAATGGATGGACTGTAAAAAATCGGTTTCCGCTTCTTTGGCCGCAGGGATCATCCCTGTCAGATGCACATACCCGTGGATCAGGGAAGGAAAATGTCTGTGTTGCACTTTTACTCCCGCGGACTCCAGACTTTGCACGTACGCCTCTCCTTCCTGAGAAAGCGGGTCAAACCCTGCAGTTGCGACATAAGCAGGGGGAAGCCCTTTCAAGTCCTTGGGATCGGAAAGAAGTGGGGAGTTGACGGTTAATTTTCTATCTCTTTCATCCGGTGTATAGTTTCGAATGAACCAACGAAGGGTGCTCCTCGTCAGAATGAATTTGTCCCCATAAGTATCATAAGTTTCCGATTCCCGGGAAACATCTGTTACCGGATACAATAATGCCTGGAATACAGGAAGTGGCATCTTTTCTCTTTTTGCCCGAATGCAAAGTGCAGTTGCAAGCAAACCACCCGCACTGTCTCCCGCTACCGCAATGGCGTTCGGAGAACCTCCGAAAAGGTAAGCAATGCTTCTTACATACTGGTAGGCAATCATGGCATCATCGATCGCGGCAGGATAAGGATGTTCCGGTGCCAATCGGTATCCTACGGATACTACAATGACTTTGGAATAATAAGCGATTCGTCTGCATAGTGCATCGTGGGTATCAAGGGAACCTATGGTCAGTCCTCCCCCGTGGAAGTAGATGACAATGGGAAGGTTTCCCTTCTGTGGGTGTGCATTGTAAAGACGAATCGGGATAAAGGATGCCGAAGGAGTGGGAATCAATTTGTCTTCTATATGAGAAATCCCTATGGGGGGTTCGTCGAAGATTTTGGTATTTTCCGCATAAAGTTTGCGGGCTTTGTGGGCGGGCAGGGTTTCTATCTTGGGCAGGAACCGGGCAAAATTGCAAGCAAGCTGGCATTGCGCGTTCAAAACCTGCTCATTGGAGATGATGGCTCCCCCGAATAGAGAGTGAACCCAGTTTTCCGGCATGGAAAAAGCGAACCCAGTGATGGAACGTTTAATATCTACTAACATTGACTAATCGAGATCTCATTTTTCAACTTCTTATAGATAAGAAACAATCCAAAGGTATCCATTTCGCAGTATCTTAATAAATCTCCAAGAACACGATTTTTGTCGTCATCTGTCACGTGCTTTTTTAATAATCGTAAGAATTGGTAATTTGCGTCTTGTCCTTCTTTGATTGTTAGGCTCCCATGACTCACGTCCGTGATGGCGGGAAGTATATCTTTCAGGGATGCTTTGCCTCTTTGTTTGGGATGGTAGACCCAAAATTTTTTAAAAGGCAAAGCCAAGTCAATAAATTTCGGACGGATCGTACTCCACCATTCTATAAAATTAGGATATACTTGAGTAGCTTCTTCGATCACTAATTTCTCAAAAAAGTCATTAAACGAGCAAATTGTTATGTCTTCTTGCAGTTTCTTTGACAAATGCTCTAAGATAAATAAGCGCGGGTCGGTTCCGTCCGGCTCATGGATATAAGTATGATGGGTCAATTCATCCGTTTCCGAATCCCAGATGTGCAAAGAAAATAAAAAGGGAATGTGCTGGAAAGGACGGGAGTTCGCAAAAATAGGAAGTAGGGGATTGACTGACTCGAAATCCAAAAAAGCGATCTTCGGAGTTACATTTTCAAAATAAGTCTGCATTTTGGGGAAGTCGATGTACAACTTCCCTGTTTCATGGCTTTGTTTTTGGATTTTTTGGATGGGGGTCAATTCTTCTTCCGGGATTTCCAGAAAACTTCCCAAACCTTCCAGATAGTATTTTTTTGCAAGATCGTGACCTTCTCTCAAATCGAAAATTTCCCTCCGATTCAAATCGGGAAAACACACCGTATCCAGATAACAGGTTTTAGGTGATTTGCATGTGTGGAAATCCTCCATAAATAGGGGGAAGTTCGGATTCCCTTTATAGTTTTCGAAAAGAATCCATTCTTGGTCGAATCTGGTTTTTTCCGTTTCTATACGTTCCGTAACATCGTCGATTACCAGATAACTTTCCTTATCGATCGATTCGGAAGTATGAACGTAACCGGAATTGATTCGGATGACCTTGATTTGTGAAACCGGGATCTGGAAAGACTCCAATAGTTTTTTTTGAAAGTACAATGACCTTAGAATGTCCTGTTTTTGGGAGCCGACGGAACGGAAATCCCAAAGCACCCATCCGGAAGAATCCGGTTCCGGCACCAAACATTCTATAGATGAAGAAAGAGTTTCATTCTCAAGAAAACCGTGAAAGATTGCGTTTCTTTCCCGTATCGCCGCCAAAGTTTCCGTTAGTTGATCTTCTTTGGATAAGGATTTCGGTATCGAAACTGCCTTTGGAAATAAAGATCTGCACAAATCCTGGAACTCACTCCATTCCAAATTCCCGCTGTGTTGGATATTTTGTTTTGTAATGAGCCCTTGGTTGAGGATATAAAACGAATTCACACATTTTGTAAAATTAAGAAATTGAGATTTGGTGATCGGAAAATGAATGGAATTAAACGACACTCTTGTAAGTCTCTAGGATTTGTTTCAGATGATTTTGAAAGGAAACACAAAACGGATTCTCTACAGATGTTTGCAATGCGTCGGGATATTTTGTGAAAAAAGGAAAGAGCGCGGCTTTGTTGGTGGTTTGGATCGTAAATGTGTTTTCGTCCAAGGAATAGGGATACCCGTTTAAGAATGTTTCCAAAGAATCTAAGTAATGATTTGCAACGGAGATTTGTAGTTTTTCTTCCTCATGAACATCGAAGCCGAGTGGATGAAAGTTCATATCTTTATCGGTGATTTTTTTATTTGAGATAAAATCTTCTCTCAAATCTTTTTTGACTTCGATTCTGGGAAGTATGAATCTACGTAAGTTTTTCCTGGAACGGTCGTAAGCTAATAGGTAAAAATCTTCCGAGTTCTTTCGAATCAATCTGTAGGGTTCGATGATTCTTTCCTTTCCGGCGTAACGAATCACGAGCGCGCGTTTGTCTTTGATACTTTGAATGACTTTGATCAGATCGGTTTCTTCGTTTGCATCGGATTCTTTTTTTCTTTTGTTGATCTTGATTCCTTTGGGATAGAGTTCGAGATTTTTTGAAAAAAGTTTTTGAGAAAGGGAAAGGAGAGTTTCGTTGTCCTGGTTCTCCACCTCACAGAGTTTACGCGACAAAAATTCCAATTCCTCGTCTGAAAATTTAAGAACGGATTCGAGAGATTCTTTTTCCAAATAATATGGGAAATGGTCTTCCGATTGATATCCGAAATTGGCGACTTTGATATTGAATCCCATGGACTTCAGTTGACCCAGATCTCTGTATAATTTTTTGCGATCCGAGTCTATGTCTTCATTTCGATAATAACGAGGCATGATTTTACGGAATCTTTGAAAGGAAATCCCTTTCGGTTCCCTCAGAAGATTGAAAAGAAGGGCAAATAGACGAACTTCCGTTTCGTTCATTTTCTTCACTTCTATCATTGGAAAATCATCTTCCGTGATCATCTCTGCCATATCTTCCTAGACTTGTTGTTTTTTTGATTCCGAAAAGTAGAAAATCTTAAAAACTGGAAAAGAATGCGATTTTGGACCCCAATTCTTTTACTCTTCCTTTTGGCAGATTGTGCCACCTATTGGAAAAATAGACGCAAAGACATGCAAGACGTTGTCACGGTAGGCGCGGAAACTCCCATGTACGGTGCCGCAGTCAAAATCGGACCTTTGCCCATAGGATTTCTTTTCCAAGGGGGAGAATCCGAAATGGGTAAAAGGGATTTGGGTCGCGGTTACGGACTTCGGGGAGGGGACTTTGGCGGTTATCATTCCCAACAACTCGTATTTGGTATATTAGGCGGGGAAAGTCATCACTCCGGCCTTCCTATGTTAGACGACAAAGGAAATTGGATCGTCGACAAGAAAGGGATTCCATTAACGGAAGACGAGAGAGCCAATCTCAAAAGTTATAAGATGCGTTATTATTCCTATTTCAATGATCCCGTGGGAGAAAGAAAAAAACGTAAAAAAGAAACGTTCCAAAGAGAACTCACTCTCGATATAGTGAACCAAACGGGAAACAAAGAATTGATGATGTATTTGCCCAAGGGTGAAGAAAAACCGTTCGGGTATCCTAAAGGATTTTTGTGGAATATCGAATTTGTAGGTGGGATTTACGGTGGTGCCAGAGTAGGATTTAATATCGCGGAAGCTTTGGACTTTGTTTTGGGCTTTACCACCTTTGATATGTTTGACGATGATTTGGAGGGAAAAGAGAAACCTAGTTTTCCGGGTTTCCCTCTTCCAACAAATTCAGAATCTGAAGAGGATGACTCTTCGGAAGACTAAAGTTTGAAATCTTTGGAAACGATTTTGTTTTTCGTATCAAAAACCAATTTAATGAATTTTCCGTCGGTTTCTTCCGGTTTCTCTTTCAAGGTATAATACTGTTCCGGAACATTTTTATCTTCTGCAAGCCACCATACTTGAACAGTACCGGCAGGATCAGATGACTTTTCAGTAGGTTTGCCGAGAACCGCTTCCGTTTTAACCAGACTATCACCGACTTTAATCATATCGATTTCCAATTTGCGGAGTGCAGTATGCGGGTGCACTTTGGAGCTGTCGGATGTTACTTTGTTTCCGGAGCTACATGAAACAAATGTTAGTAAGACCAGAGAAAAAGAAAAAAAGATTAGAGAACGTTTCACAGTTCACCTCGTAATGTAAATTCTATTCTAAGATTAGACAAGTGGAGTGGAATTGGCAAGTGGAATCTCGTGCCTTTCTTTCTCTGCGATCTTGATTTTTTCCAGGATTTTTTTGAAGAATGGAATCGTGAGAAGTACAAGTCCGATTTCCAAAAATCCGAAAAAGAAAGACAATGCCGGAAACGAATATTCTGCAGGCAGATTCGCTTTGAAAACACCTTCCATTTGTACGGAAACGACGGGACCTAACATAAAACCGAGAGATCCGATTCCTGTGAATGCCGACATGGTGGTTGCAGTCAAACCGGAACGAGACATCTTGCTTGCAAGCATCATGGAAGGCACGAACATTACTCCTGCACCAATCCCGCATATCAAAAGATAGGTGAAAAGAAGCCAAAAATTGTCAGTAGTCCCCGAAAGTCCGAGGAAAATCCCATATACCAGGGAACCGGCCAGCACTAGAGGCAAAACACCTGTTTTGCGAGAAACCAATGCCGAAGGATAAGACAGTAGGCTCATCGGAAACAGAACGAGTCCTAAGAATACCCCTAAAATCCCAGGGTGAAATGCCAATGTCTCTCTCAAATGAATATTGAAAGAGGAAATAATGAATCCGACTGTAAAACGGTCTATAAAGTTGAATAAAAACGGAACGTACAGGTAAGGATTGTCGATGATCGCAGTTTTCAAATGGGAAAGTTTGAATTCTTTTTGTTTATGAACACCGGTGTCTTTCAATTTGAATAAAGCAACGAGTCCTACAAAAACCAAAATCCCGGAACCTACATAAAAAGGCAGAAGTGGATTTTTCCTACCCAAAATACCTAGAGGCATTCCGAAAGCACCGCCTAAGGATAAAAACATTCCAGTAATTCCCATAAGAACCCCTTTGCCGTAGTAACGGGTGTTTTCCGGGTCGTTTTCTCTGTCTGCCGCAGAAGAGAGTAAAAGTCCTATGATAAAGATATGAGAAGCTCCTTCGAAGAAACGAACCAGAAGGAATAAATTCATATTGTGGATTTGGGTGAGAAGATAAAATAAAAAGGCGTCTACAAAACAAAATGCCGCAATAAAATACTTTCTATTGCGGAATCTATCGGAAATCATTCCTGCGATCGGTGCGAATAAAAACGAGCCGAGCATGGGAATGCTTGTAAAATAAGCTACTTCCCAATTCGAACCGAGTAACCGGTCTTTGACGATGTCCTTGACGACAGGGACGATCATCGTGACCGGCAACATGGAAAGAAAAACGAGAGTGATTAGTGTATAAGGGAAACTCAACTCATCCTGCCGGGATCAATTCTTGGAATTTTTCAGCACCGATATTGATTTTTAAATCCGCTTCCAACTCTACAAATAGATTTTTGTTTAAATCGAAAACTTGTTTCGCTTCTTCCAATAATTCCGCCTTTTGGGAATCATTCAAAGGAAGAGTGTCCATCGCTGTTCTGTAGATTCCTTTGAATGCTTGGTGGTCTTGGATTTCAGGAAATTCATAGAAAGCTGTTCCGGGAATTCCTTCCAAAGCAAAAGTTTTTGCGATTACTTTTTTGATCGCTTGTCCGCCGGAAAGGTCTCCCAGATAGCGAACGTAAGACTGTGCAACCAGTAAGGAAGGATTTTCTTTTGCTACTCTTTGGATATGATTGATGTAGTCCTGTGTTCTGGGGGAAATTTTTCCTTTGACTTTGGTTCCGAATTTAGATTGGAAAAATTGAATGTCCTCTTCCAACGCTTTCGTTCGGAAAAGTTCAGGGAAATAAACTTTGGAAAGGATGGGGTCTTTTGCATTTTCACGAAATAGATCTTCCATCACGTTGTAAACATCGCGAAGGCTTTCCAATTGGTATGTATAAGTTTGAGGATCGAGTCCGCCGCGAAAGATGGCTCTGAGGTAAGGAACTCGTTCCGTTTCCTGGTGTTTTTCCGCCGTTCCTTCTCTCAACATAAGTGCTACTGACATAAAATCTCCTAGTTGCGGCTGAAGCTCATTTGGTGAGAATCAGTCTCATAAATGACATTACCCTGACAATTGGGAGAGAGGTAAAGGATTTTTAGAGGGGGGATTCTTGTACGTCGGATTGTTTTTTGATCACTTCTCCCTGGATCGGTTTTACTTCGGGATAAACAATGTTTGCCATATAGATGATAAAGATGCTGATGATAATGCCCATTGCCGCGAGAACCACATCTTTGCCGACTTTTCTGAATGTGTCCAAGTAGGGGAGGTCTCTGTAGGTGAGAACATTCAGAATGATTTCCCTGCCAGCAAGTAATCCTAAAAATACCCAAGTGGTGGACATAGGAACATTGCTGATGGTCTGAAATATAAACAAAATCGTTCCATAAACAAAATCAACCGTCGTAGCGGCCTTCGACCATTTGATGTCAGATTTTTCCGAGACGACTTGTTGGATGGTTCCTCCGTTCGTTCGGATGATGATGAATAATGCGAATACTAACAAAGAGGAGGCGACCGAAAATTCGAGAAAGCTCAGATGGCGTGGTATGAATACGGCGATGTTAGCTGTGTCCTGAAAAAGCCAGGCTACCCAAAGGTAGATGGTGGAGAACCATTGCAAACGAGACCATTTTCGTTCCGAAACAGGATCGGGGGTATGTTCTTCGTAATATTCCTGGGGATCGACTTTGGCAAGTATTGCCCAAATCATTATGGCGGATAAGAATGCGAGACCGTATCCCAAAAAGGATTTGGTTAGCATTTTTTCTATGTTATTTCCACCAAACAGACCTAATACGAGAAACGTGGTGGAAACGGGTGCTCTGAGCCTTGTTATGACTACAAGGACTACGGGAGCGAGCAATTGAAATAAGTTGAAATGATCCGGTTCGGGAAATTGATCCAAACGGTGGAAGTGAATTTCTCCTTTGTGGAGAAACCATCCGAAAAGATGGACTAGGACAAGTAGTCCACCGAGTACGATTAATTTTCGAAACCAGTGAACGGATTTTTTACTTTCAATAAAAGTTCCGACGGTTTGAACCGCATCGTTTCCTGCAACAGAAAATGCGGCAATAGCGAAAGAACACCAACCTAGGAAATAAGTAGGAAGCCCGTAAAGATAGCCAAGACAAATCCCAGCAACAAGTACTGCTGTGATGGAAAAGAAACGAACCTGGTCTTTGAAACTGGGGTGTTGGTAATCGACTTCCTCTTTTTTACTCATGCACTCATGTAGTGTTTTGCGTATCTCTCCGTAATTTCTTTTCGGTCAAAGAGAATAAACACGTCCGTAGTACCAAAAACAGAATCCAGCGCGGGAATTCCACAGATTTTAGCACCGATCCGGATATATCCTTTCAAAAGTGGAGGGATATTTTTGGAAACGGATTTCGGATCTCCTATTTCATGGTTCACATTGAAACCCGGTAGGCAATAGTCGGGATTCGGGAACACTCTGAATTCTTCCGGAGCAAGCGCATCTTTCGCTTTCAGGAATGCATAAGATTCGGAAGCAACGTCCGCATTTGTAGAGTGAATGGAACCGCAGCCCATCAAGTAACGAACGTCATACTTGATCATAAACTCGGCAAGTCCTTGCCAAAGAAGAGAGATCACCGAACCGTCACGGTAGTCGGGATGAACGCAACTTCTACCTACTTCCGCGATTTCATCGGGAAGGTTGTAGATGGAAGTGATATCGAATTCGTTTTCGCTGTAAAATCCGATTCCTTTTTTTGCGTTTTCTCTTGTTAGGATACGGTAGGTTCCTACGATTTTATTATCATTGGTTTTATCAAATACAAGTAAGTGGTGGCAGTAAAGATCGTATTCGTCTCTGTCTTTTCTGGTTGCTGACGATTGAGGGAGTCCTTCTCCCATTTCAAGATTGAATACGTCATAACGAAGAGCGAGTGCTCTTTCGATTTCCAATTGGTTTTCGGCAAGACGGACTTCCAGAACTCGTTCCGTTTTGTGCAGTGTAGGGTTGTTCGCTTTCATAAAGGGTTTTCCTTTTTTCTTATCTGGCTTCAAAGTAACCCCTCTCTGTTACGTCTATGTGACAAACGAGTAAAAATTAGACAGAATTGATTCGGTTTTGGCAAGTATATTTCGTTCGATGTTTCACGCTCCTGTGCGCGGAACATCCTGTTCCGACGCACGAGCTCCTGCATCCCTGGCCATTCGCAGCGACCCATAGGGAGCGAGAATGTAAACTGGACGGTAAGCGAATGCGGTAGTCTAGATTTACAGACTTGCTTGCAAGTCTAATCAATCGACACATAAATCTTTAATCACCTGACATTTAAAAATGCACTTAAATCCTGAGATGCACTTTATGCCACCGCGTGGAACATCTCACTTGCTTTTAAGAGAAGAATGTTTTGATTTTTTTGTATTTGAAGATGGTGAAGATTAGGGCGCCTCGGATATATTAGACGATCCGGATGTATCGAAGCCCCGATCACGCTCTCCGCTTCAATCTTTGCTACGCAAAGGATTTTCGCTGCGATCGTTGGCGCAGGTAAAATTTTTGTTTAAGGAGAGTTACTTCTTATAAGATGAGATTTTGGTATCCCCGCCCTGATTAGGGAGGGGTAGTCCACCCGCCACCCAATGAGTTCCAACTAACATATCTAAGCCGAATTAGCAATTCCTCTTTGCATTTTTCCGAAAAATTCTCAGAAAAAGTTCGCCTTTTTGCATGAGCCTCGCAAAAGCTATGCGATTGAACAAAGAAAGAAGATCGAGGCGCACAGGAGTTTCGAACACTTCCTCGCTTCTATTAGCGCGAGGAAGGGACTAATATCCACAACCCTATCAGTGTGCCTCGTCCCAGTTTTTGCCAAACTTACCTTCGACCGTCACGGGCACTTTCAAAGGTAGGGCCTTTTCCATTTCTTTTTTGGCAAAAGCGAAAAACTCTTCTTTTTCCTTTTTATCCACTTCAAATACAAGTTCGTCATGCACCTGTAAGATGATACGTGATTTCAAAGACTTTTTTTGGATATGATCATGTATTTTCAACATGGCAAGTTTGATCATATCGGCGGAAGTTCCTTGGATCGGTGAGTTGATCGCGACCCGTTTTGCGGCTTCGGATGCCATTTTATGTGTGGAATTGATATCGGGAAGATAACGACGACGGCCGAGTAACGTCTCCACATAACCGTTCTTTTTACAGAACTCTACGGTTGATTCCATATATTCTTTTACCCCTGTGTATTGGGCAAAATACCGTTCTATAAATTCTTTTGCTTCTTTGCGTGCAATTCGAA
Source organism: Leptospira kobayashii (assembly GCF_003114835.2). Taxonomy (NCBI): domain Bacteria; kingdom Pseudomonadati; phylum Spirochaetota; class Leptospiria; order Leptospirales; family Leptospiraceae; genus Leptospira; species Leptospira kobayashii. Next base: position 735,636 of record NZ_AP025028.1, read on the forward strand.
GGTTATTGGAAAGACCGAAGGAAGTAACTCCGTAGATTACGGAAAAGTTCACGACTTTCGCCTTATTCCGCATTTCAGGCGTTACATCTTTTTCCTTGACTCCGAAAAGACCTGCAGCGGTTCTTCTGTGAATGTCCGCACCGGATTGATAGGCATCGATCATTTGAGGGTCATTGGAAAAATGAGCCATAATCCTGAGCTCAATCTGGCTATAGTCGAGAGAAAGAATTTCCAATCCTTTGCCGGGGAAAAAACCTTTTCGAAGAAGGCGACCTTCTTCGTCTTTGATCGGGATGTTCTGCAAATTGGGGTTAGTCGATGATAATCTTCCTGTTGCGGCAATCGTTTGGTTATAGCTGGTGTGGATGCGTCCCGTCTTCGGATTGATCAAGGTAGGCAAACTATCCGAATATGTACTTTTCAGTTTGGAAAATTTTCTGATAGCAAGTAAATCATCTATGATGGGATGACTTCCTTGCAAAGACTCCAAGACCGAATGATCCGTTGAGAATCCTGTCTGTGTTTTTTTCTCCGCAGGCAAACGCAAGTCCTCAAATAGAACAACTTGCAGTTCTTTGGTGGAATTGATATTGAACTGTCTTCCTGCATAAAAATGAATATTCTTTTCATGTTCCAGGATCTTTTTCTCAAATACGGTGGATAGGCCTTCGAAATATTCTTTCTCAACGCTGACACCCGTGAATTCCATCTCTCCCAAAACATCAATCAAAGGCATCTCCACATCTTTGAAGATTTTTTCGGATGTACCTTCCAGTTTCTTTTCCAGAACATGATAAAGTCGCAGAGTGATATCCGCATCTTCGCAGGCGTATTCGGAAACACGATCAGGATCTATATCAAATAAATTTTGTTTCTTTTTTCCTGTACCAACTAATTCATCATAGGTGATTGTTTTGTAATTAAGATAATCCGTTGCCATATCATCCATATTATGACGTCTTTCTCCCGGTGTGAGAATGTAGGAAGCGAGCATGGTATCAAACTCGATTCCTTTGACTCGGATTCCGTAATTTCTGAAAACCAAAACATCATATTTTATGTTCTGTCCGATTTTGGGAAGTTTCGGATTTTCTAAAATCGGTTTAAACAAGGCCAAAGCTTCCGTGGGATTGGGGAGCAAATGAGAGTAGATGGATTCGGAATGTGCTAAAGCGATGTAGTATCCTTCTCCTTCTTTTTGGGTAAAGGACACTCCTAAAATTTCCGCGAGCATCGGGTCTTGCGACGTTGTTTCCGTATCTACTGAAATCGGTTTTTTGGGATCGATCTTACTCAGGATTTTTTTCAATTCATCGATAGTTTTGATTCTGATATACTTTAGATTTTTAGGTGCAGCCGGTGCCGCTTCCTCCTGAGCTTCCTCTCCCTTCTTTTTGCTTTTTTTGGCGGCAGGAGCGGATGGCGCATCTTCCAGTTTAATCCCTGCTAGTTTGGCAAGGTCGCGGTGAAGTACATTATAACCTTCATCTTTGAAAAACTGAACTTTTGCAGGATCAAAATAATTCGGTACTTTTAGATCCGATTTTTTGATCTCTAATTTGAGATTCGTAATGATAGTAGCAAGCTTTCTGGACAAAAACGCATTCTCTTTGTTAGCTGTTAGTTTTTCTACAAGATTTTTGTTTTTGATGTTACCCAGATTTTTATAAATCTCTTCCAGGTTTCCGTATTCCTGTATCAGGGTTTTCGCCCCTTTGTCTCCGATCCCTTTGATTCCAGGGATATTATCCGAAGCGTCTCCCAAGATTCCCATATAGTCGGTGACTTGTTCTCTTGTGATTCCTATATTTTCTTTCACCCACTTGGGATCGATCCTTTCAAACTCGGAAACTCCCTTTTTACCACGTAACATGTGAATGTTTTCACCTAATATCTGATAAAGATCTTTGTCACTGGAGAGAATTACTATTTCATCAAAATCTTTTGCAAACTTTTTACAGAGGGAACCTATGATATCATCCGCTTCGATTCCGTCCATTTTGTACATGGGGAATTCCAAGGTTTCTATCATTTTGTATATTTCTTTGATCTGAGGTCTTAGATCCTCAGGCATCGGCTTTCGCTGTGCCTTATATGCTTCGTACATATCGTTTCTATGAAGTCGTGTGCCCGGATCGAATGTAAAAGCGATATGGGATACTTTTTCATCTTGGAGAAGTTTGAATAACATCCTCCAGAAACCGAATACGGCGCCGCTAGGGAGCCCCGTTTTGGAATTGGTTAGGTTCGATGCGGCAAAAGCGAAATAGGCTCGGAATGCTAAGGCATGTCCGTCAATGATGAGTAGACGATTCATAATTATCCTTCCCGAACAGAGAATCACCTAGTAAGGAATAGTAAATGAGTTTTGTTTTTTCGGAGGTCTCTGTACAGGAAAATCGTTTCACAGCCAGCTTATTGAAAGTTCCGAAACTGTTTCGTAGAGCTTCGGATTCTACGAGGGAATCAAATGATTTTGCAAGAGAAGTGCTGTCACCCACCGGAGAGAGAAATGCCCCTTGTCCGTCCGTTAACATTTCTCCGATTCCGCCGCCTGTAGTTGCTACGACCGGGAGGGCAGATGCCATCGCGTCCAATACCGATGTACCGAGACCTTCTTCTTTGGAAGTCAACGTAAATATATCAAATAACGAAAGTAATGCGAGGATATCGGTTCTGTATCCGGTAAATATAATTTTGTCTTCCAGGCCCAGCTCTTTTGTTAGGGTTTTCAGCTTTCTCTCGAGTCTGCCTTCGCCTACGATCAGAACTTTGAAAGGAACTTGGGTTTTCATTTTCTCAATCGCTCGAATCAATGTCTCCTGATCTTTATGATCGACGAGTGCGGCGATATTTCCTATGATGATCGTTTTTTTAGGAATCGAAAATTCTTCCCGGATGCCTTCCCCTGAAGGCAATTTGGAGAATCGTTTTAGATCGATCCCCGAATAGACGGTGATGAGTTTTTCCGGGCTGATCCCCGCTTCCAACATTACTTTTTTAATTGCTTGTGATACTGGCAGATAATAGTCGTTAGCTGAATGTCCGTATTTCCAACGGGAAAAAATGCTTGTGCCCGGTTTGAAATCCACCCGTCTCGAGACTATCAAAGGAATATTCAAAGTATTCCTTTTTGCAAACACCGCCAAACCATGCGCATGCGCCGTATGAGTGTGGATCAATTTGACTTTCTTTTCCAAACAAATGTTTCGAATCGCTTTTACCGCTTTTCTATCCCATTCTCCTTTCATTTCCAAAGGATAACACGAAAATCCCGCTTCCGTACATCTTTCAAAGAGGGGAGAGTTCGGCTGGCAAACAATCAATTGTTCGATTTTGTTTTGATTCAGCCCTTGGGCAAGATAGTATAATTGTTGTTCTCCTCCGCGCCATTCGCGGGAGGTATTAATATGTAAAATCAAATTATAGATGTTTGGCGCTATCGTATTCGAGTGTAAGAATGGATCCCATCACTTTAAAACCCTGCGGAACTTCTTCCACTTCGCCTTCTCCGTGAAACATTACCTTAACGGAGTCCATCATGGCATTGATAATTTTCAAGCCTTTTCCCATATTCTTATGTTTTTGATTTTGACCGTTGTAAGGAAGGAGAGCGGGTTTTTTGGTTTGGTGATTGATTACATTTCCGATGAAGGTGGCGAGGCAAGGATTTGAGGAGAAGGCTTTTTCCGCTTCTTCTTCCTCTTCCTCCGCTTTGAGACCGGATCCGTAATCCAGAACATAAAGGGTGAATTTGGAACCGTTGATCCTCCAACGACAGATGATGGTTTCATCACTGCAATTACAAACATTTGCTGCTACGGAGTTGGTAAGCGCCTCATCCGCAGCAAGTTCGATCTGCATGATGTTTTCGAGGGAGAAATGGTTTTCCGTTAAAGATTTGCGAAGTTCCCTTCTGAAGGACTTCACCGAAGCCATATCAGGTGGCAAAAACATAGCATAGGACCCTGGAGAAGGGCTCATTACAAAATGTTCTTTTTCTTGGATTTCGCTCACGTTAATTCTTTACGACTGCCTTTTCTTACAGGATACAACGAATTTCCAAAGAAAAAACCATAAAACTAGAAAGATTCAAAGTATTTTTTTTGTAACGCAAAAAATAGGCCTAATTTAAGGCAATATTTGCTACCTTTGCGAGAATCTCCATTCTCTTTTGCAGTTTTTCCTTTCCTAGAAGGGTAAATAGGATCGGAAGTTCCAATCCATGGGATTTTCCGGTCGTAATTGAACGAATCGGCATAAACAAGGTTCTTCCTTTTTCGCCGGTTTTTTCCCCGGCCTTTGACATAATTTCTTTGTACTGGTCGGGAGAACTTGGATTCGCAGATAGAATTTGTTCGTAAAAAGTTTTTGCTACGATGGTTCCGTTGCCTTCGAGAAGAAGGGATTTCGCTTCCTCGTTTTCAAACCCGAGATCTTCCAGAAAGAATTCTTCGATATAAGGAGGTGCCTGGATCAACCTGTCCAGATAAACTCTGACCGAATCCAAAATGGAAAGAAGTGTGGGATGAGTTCCTGATTTGTATTCGTTAGGGATCTTTGCATTCGCAAGGAAAGGTTCCATCTCTTTTCCCAGTCTTTCGATGGAAACGTCACGGATCAGTTTGTTTGACATCCAATTCAGTTTTGATTTCGGGTTCAAATAATCGGAAAGTCCTGCGGCATCTAACTTATTGAAGTCGACCGTTTCCTTTTCTTCTTCTTTCAGTTTTTTGAAAACATCGAATGTAGCGGGTGACTTGGAACATCTTTCGATATCGAATACGGAACAGAGTTCGGAATCTTCCATGTATTCCTTTCCGTCGGGAGAAGTCCATCCGAGAAGAGCCATATAATTCCGTAAAGTCTCCGAAAGATAACCTAACTCCCGGAAGGCGAGAACCGATGTGGCCCCGGCTCTTTTGGATAATTTTTTCCCGTCACTTCCTACGATCTCGCTTGCGTGGGCAAATCTGGGGAGCGGGAATCCGAATGCTTCGAAAATTAAAATTTGGCGGGGAGTATTTGATAAATGACCGACTCCCCGAATAACATGCGTAATTTGCATCAGTGCGTCGTCGATCACCACTGCATAATTATAGGAAGGAAATCCGTCCGATTTTACAAGGATAAAGTCTCCGATCAGTTTTGATTCGAATTTCACCTTTCCTTGAATCATATCGTCGACGATTACGATTTTATTCGGAGTACGGAATCGAACCGTATAAGGAGCTTTCTTGGAAAGATTGTTTCCGATTTCTTCTTCCGTCAGTTCGGAACATTTTCCGTCATACAGATAAGGAATACCCATGGACTCGGCTTGTTTCTTTTTGCCTTCCAATTCTTCGGAACTGCAAAAACAACGATAGGCTTTGCGTTCCCCGATCAATTTGTCAGTGTATTCTTTGTAGATATGCAATCGTTCCGATTGGGTATAAGGTCCGTGGGGACCGCCGACTCCAGGACCTTCATCCCATTCCATACCCAACCATTTTAAAGATTCCAAGATGATTTTAAATGATGCTTCCGTGGATCTGTCCTGATCCGTGTCTTCCACTCGTAAGATAAACTTACCTTTCATTGCCTTTGCATAAAGATAATTGAATAATGCGGTTCTCGCTCCTCCTACATGTAGGAAACCGGAAGGAGAAGGGGCAAATCGTGTACGAACTTCGGTCATTTCATATCCTCTTTTAATAAAAAATTGCCAATTCTAGTGTAACCTACCGGTTCTTTTGTTTTGGAAGCGGAGTTGTTGGCAAAAGGTGGAACAAAGAAAATTTCGGTTTTGGAATCCGAATAGATTGTTTTATAAAAAAGTTTGTTTCGATCGTTCGGAATCACTTCGAATTTGTTTCTCGTATAATCATAGTTTGCTGAAGAGTATTTGAAAGTTTCTTTAGAGGGAGAAGAGGAGAAAAAATCCGTATTGGAACTAGGCTCGTCTCTCCAAATATAAACTGCTCCGTCATTTCCCGCCTTACCTTCTTCCGCATACCAGGCCAAATCGGTTTGAATATGGAATACATCATACTCGTCGGTATTTGATTTTTTGATCGGAGCGGTACCGATCAGATTGAATAATTCCGGCAATGAATTTGCTTGTACTTCACCTAACTCGATAGAGTTGTAATTTGCTTTAAGAACGGTTTGATTGGAACCGGGATCCAATTTTCCGATCCACCTTTTCCAAGTGAGTTTGTATGTGAAAAATGTTTCTTGATTGAAATTTTCTTTGAGGGAAGACAGGAAATCTTTCTCATAAATGAAAAAACCGATCTCCCATTTTGCGGCCAAACCGGCTTTTTTCGAAGGTTCCGCCTCTAAAAAGTAGTAGGTAGAAGAGCCATCCGCGAAGAACTTCGGGTTCGGTTTTTTTGGGTTTTTTGTGTAGAGAACCGGGGCTGAAAAATCAGGTTGGGACCGGTTTTTCAGGCTCAAGTTTATGAAATTACACCCCCAAAATAGAAAAAAAATCAAACTGCAAATAGACCAATAAAAATAGGGTTTTACTCGGGGTTTGGGTGACATAGTAGAGGCTACTTTGCCAATCTAAAATGGGAAAACGGCTTGACAAGTCAATTCACCCCTTCCCTCTGTCATTTGGTATCATGAAGAGCGAAGATCAATTTCCCAAACGCCCCTTTGAAGAACAAGTCCACGACGACCAGAGAAAATACTCCCGTTACGTCTGCGATTCACGTGCAATTCCGCAAGAAATTGATGGTCTAAAGCCTGTTCAGCGACGAATTCTTTGGGCAATGTGGAATTCCGACGCACGCACAAGACATACAAAAACGGTAAAAGTAGCGGGTCTTGCGATGGGGTATCACCCTCACGGAGACAAGTCCATCCAAGATGCTCTTTCCCAAATGGCACAGGATTTCGCATTTGCGAACAACTATCCTCTTGTTAGCGGTGAGGGAACGTTCGGGGACGTTTTGGATCCGAGCGCTATCGCCAGCCCTCGTTATACGGAAGTGAAATTATCCGATTTTGTTAAGGATTTGGGCTTTTTTGAGAGTCTTCCCGATATTGATTATGCAAAAAACTACGATGAAACGGAAGACGAACCGATTCATTTCGTAGGAAAAGTTCCCGTCGTACTTCTGAATAATATCCAAGGTATCGCTACCGGATTTCGTTGTTTTATCCCCGCTCATAAACTCAGTGATGTCATCGATTCTCAAGTTTCTTATTTAAAAACAGGCAAAGTAAAAAAGATAACCCCTTGGTACAAAGGTTACAAAGGGGAAGTTAAATTATCCAAAAATGATAACGGTTCCGTTGTCATGTCGACAACATTTGCTTTCAAGAAAGAAGACGGTAAGTTGTTTTTGACCGACTCTCCGATGAACTGGAACCGCGAAAAGGTGATTGTTTATCTGGATGATTTGATTGAGAAAAAAGACAATTGGTTGAAGGACTATATAGATCATTCCAGTCAGACTTTTAAGATAGAGCTCATTGCCAAAAAAGGCGAAGAGCCGAGCGATGCGGAAGTAAAAGCGCTGTTTTCCAAGGAAAATAACGAAGTTCTTACCATCAATGTCATCACTCATGAAGGAAAACTAAAAAATTATACTCCTGAAGAAATCATAAAACGATTTTGCGATTTCCGTAAAACGCATCTTATACGAAGATTTAAGCGTCTTGCGGGATTGGAAAAGGAAAAAATCGACAGAAACTCCGAACTCATTCGTTTTATCAAAGAAAAATGGAACGAAAAAGTAACTGGAATCAAATCCAAAAAGGATTTCGAAGACAAACTGAAAGCTGCGAAATTCATTTATTTTGAATGGTTGAGCACGATCCCGGTTTATCGAATGACTTTGGATGAGGTTCGTAAATGCGAAGAAGCTATTGTGGAAGCGAAGACTAAATTTACCGAGTATACCGCTCTTCAAAAAGATGATAAGAAACTCACAGGATTTATGACTCTGGAACTCGACGAATTGAAAGCGAAGTGGGATCCGAAATAATATATGGCACAAGCAAAACAAGAAAAAGCGTCAGCATCAAACTCACGTAATTTTAAAAAACTATCGAACGTAGAACACGTTCGTATGCGTACGGGGATGTGGCTCGGACAGAACTCATTGTCCACATTCGAACAGCATTTTTTTACGAAAGATAGCGCCGGAAAATACGATATTACTCACGAAGAACTCTCCGACATACCTGCGAAAATCAAATGTTTGGATGAGTCTTGTATGAACTGTGTGGATGAGTATCGTAAGAACCTGAACGATAAATCCATCCAGGAAAAAGACAAGATGAACAAACTCATCGTTCAGCTTTCCAGTGATAGAAAACGGGTTACCATCCAGGACAATGGTCGCGGGATTCCTGCAGATAACGCGGAAGGCGTGTATCTACATCTTATGTACGGAGAAAACTTTGATGATAAAGTCAAAGAAGATCACGTCGCCGGTCAAAATGGTGTAGGTATCTCTCTTGTAAGAATGGTATCTTCTTTCTTTCGCGTTAAGACAATTAACAATGGTAAGGCGTATAAAAAAACTTTTACCATCACGGAAGATGTAAAAAAAGTAATCCGTGCCTTCAAACTTTCCAAAGAAGATCAGGAAAGAACTTTTCTATATTTTGACGAACATGGACATTTTACCGATTGCCCGAGCCTTACTCCTGAGCAGATCAAACAATTGAAAGCTCCTTCCGAAAAAGCGGGAATGACTGCGGTGATTGAAGCTGCCAAAAAGGAAGATCACGGAACCACCGTAGAGTTTGAATTGAATCCGGCTTATTTTAACAATCTGGATGTCTCATTTAATATTGATTTGGTGAAGCAGTATTTACAGGATATTGCCATGTCCAATCCCGGTTTGGAAGTTGTTTTTATTCATAAATCCGGTAAAGAAAAGTATAAATTTAAAAAAGGTTTTGATGAGATTTTCAGCAATTCCGACATGGTTTACTACAAACTGGATTATACGGACAAAACGTCCGCTTCGCAGATCAATATGGATACGTATGCGGTTGTCGGTCAGAACAAAACCCTGACTTGGGTGAACTCCATCTTCTGTCCGCAAGGCGGTTCTGCCATTGAATATTTGGAAAACAGACTTTGTGATGAGATTCGTAAAAAGTCACAAATCGTGTCTTTAGAGAAAAAGCTGAATACACAATGTACGCGTAACGATGTAAGAAGTTGTTTCCACATGTATGTGAATTTGCGAATTCTCAACCCTCGTTTTAAATCCCAAGATAAATCCTATCTGATCAATGACTTGAACGAAGACATTCGTAAGGCCGTTGATAAACATCTGGATAAACTTCTGAAAAAAACCGCTCTTGTGGAAGAAGTTAAAATGGTAATGGAGCGCAGAACCCAACTGAAACAATTGGAAGATGCACAAAAAGGACTTAGAAAAGCTTCCAGAAATAATATTCCCAAACTTATGCCTCCTACCGGCAAACCGAATGATGTAGGTAGGGTGTTGTTTGTTGCGGAGGGGGACTCGGCGATTGCGGGACTACGTCCCGCACGGAATCCTAAACTTCACGGTCTTTTTCCTCTACGTGGAAAACCTTTGAATTGCAAAGGTATGTCTCTCGCCAAAGCGATGCAAAACGAAGAATTGAAAAACATAGTTGCGATCTGCGGTCTTCCTTTGGATGGGAAGGTAAAGTCCATCGATGAATTGCATTACGATAAAATCAGTATTATTACGGACGCGGATTTTGACGGTTATGCGATTCGTTCTTTGATGTTGTCTTTCTTTTACGAATACTGGCCCGAGCTTTTTGATATCGGTTTTATCAATATTTCCTCCGCTCCTCTTTATGAAGTGGATGTAAAATGGAAAGATGCCAAAAAGGAAACGGTCTTCTGTATTGATGACTCGGATTATGACAAATTGGTCGCAAAAGTCAATAAAACCGGGTCTGAGATCACCCGCAAGAAACGTAACAAAGGTTTGGGTGAGACCGGAAAAGAAGCGATGAAGTTTGCAGTGGATGAGTGTATGACGAAGATCACCATTGGCAACAAAAAGAGCGCTAAGACGATCCAGGATCTTTGGTTTCATAAAGACTATGCGGATAAAAGAAGAGAAGCCATTTCCGAATATTCGATGAGTGTGATAGAGGATTAGAAATAGTATTTAACACCGATAATGTCTTGGTTAAAGAGTGAGGGGGGGTATGCTCCCGCTATTTACGTCTCCTAGTTTTATAAAACCGAATTGCTCGTAGACCTGGTATATATATACTATTTCCGACTCAGACAAAATTTATTTCGACGAAAATGTGAATGTCTTGGGTCAAAAAGAAAGACAAGATTCAGTTTTCTCTTGTTAATAATTACGTAGATATCGAGCCGGACTCCGTTAAGGTGTTAAATACTTGCGCATGACCAATGTAATAACGAAGATTATGAGATTGATTCAGATAAACTTGAATTTGCTCATGTATCAACCATACTGAAATTTTTTAAAGTAGACTTCTACGACTGAAATAAGAAGACTCATTTAAAAAATAACTTATTCTCCAAGCAAAGGTAAAGGTTCTTGCGTAAGTTCCATAGCTAACTGAGACTACGGTAAGTTTATCTTTGTCTCCAATCTCACGCTGAGAAACTTTGCTAGAATTTCAGGCATCGATTCCCACTATAATTCCACAAACCGGTAGCTATCACGCAGATATAGGAGGGGGTGTAAATCGCTGAGTTTTACGCCCAAGCCGATTGTATACTCGTCCAGATGGTAAGATCATCATGACTACAGCTCCATTTTTACCCCGTTTCCCCTAAAAAACTCGGGAGTTTAATACAACTCCAAATTACTTTTGAATTGGATTTTAAAATACAACCAACAGGGTTGTCGAACTTGGACGAGTAGCGGGAACGGACCCACCTTATTCCGCAGAAAGTGTCGTCGCGTTTCAACCCCCGTTATTTAGTGTGAGTTTAGCCTGCTCCAATATGTGCCGACTGTCTTTTGTTCAGCGATATTATGTTAGGTGGCATTACCGGATTTCCATTTTGAAAGCTTTCAAACAAGTTAGGAGTCAAAACCATACAGTCGAGGCTAGAGTGTTTTGAGAATTTATTGATGAAAAGTAGGTTAAGTTTTCTAAACGTTGAAAATATCCCTTTTCTTTAATCTAAACCTTCCGCCATGAAAGCTAGTAAAGAAATGATTGTGGTATCACTTATTGGTTGGAAAAAGTAATGATCGCTCCGCCAATAAGCCCATGTGTGTCCTCCGGGTAAATACATATCTGCCAGGAGACCGATGCCATCGTTCGGCCCGTAAGGTGCCAGCAAATCGTAATAAGGCATAGCTTTTTCGGATACTGTCCGGCGAATCGGGACAGCCATAATATTCAATAGTCTAATGTGATTAGGAACCAGAAGTTCAGGGTCAAGCGATGTACTAGGTCCAGATTGCATGGAGAGGATGCCATTATAATCATAACCTTTCCACCAGAAATAAATTCTCGTATATAGTTTAATGGTCCAATTATCTTTTACGAAATTGGCAATTTGTGTGCCTTTTGTTAATCCGACTATATTGAACCACCCAATAATTTTTCGGAAATGAGGAGATTTACCGCACCTTGCAAATGCTGTCTTTAAATCACTAGCACCTTTTGACAGCGTTGCCATAACTAATTTGCCAGGAGTGGGCCCCTCTAGATAATCACAGATCGCGATGGCGTTATCTTGCACCGTTCCAGTATCGTTTACCCGAATAATGTCCGTTCTATAACCAATTTTCTCTGCCAACCTGCGGATGTTGGACCCTTCCGAATCGAAATCTTTGTTACTTCTATAGAACATTCCTGGAATAAAAACAAGAGTTAGGTGTTTTGAAGTGACATCAGGCTGCTTCGATCGTTTGTTAGTTTTCTGGTTTTCTAAGTAATTATAGAGGGCTTTGTTTTTCGGATCTGTGATGATCCGATTATAAATGAGCGCCGCAGCTTCATCAATGCCATATTGTCTTGCTAACTCACTCAGTCGATCGCGTGTAAGATCTGTAATCAAAGGATAGGCAGGGAACTTATTTGCCCAATCGAGATATTCCTTCTCATCCTTGCAAAGCTCATTTACGAAATAGGCATTATGAATACATTCCGATGCGAAAACTGGTTCTGGGATTTTAATATTTCTATAGGCTGAAGAACAGGAGACCGCTAGTCCTGCCAACAAAAAAGAAAGAATGGGGATGTCAAAACGCATAAAACTGTTTTGCTTGCAGTTACCGGATTGTCAAAATTAAAATAACCGACCAATATCGCTACGGGTCGGCCAATGTTTTCTAAGTCAGGATAGGAGAAAAGAAGGATTAATCCCCACTAACGATAGTACATTTTTCGAAATATAGTGAACCAAGAACGTTCAATTGACTATAATCAACAGTACCGATTTTCGTAATTTTTCCGTTTCTCGCCGCCGTAGCGATACTCATATCGCCAGTACCAATTACCCCGAATAGAAAAATTGATGAACACGCTTCGCCTGTTTTTGCGCCTACTGTTTGGCCAAGGCAAGAACCATCACTAACTTGACAGCTAACATTACCTTTTTGATTTGCAAAAAGTGATGCCGGCGCTCCTCCAGACATACCGTAAGAACCTGGTGGATCCAATCTTGTCGGATAATTATTACAAGCTACCAATAAGGCAGTAGCCATTGCAAAGGCTAAGAGAAAGTATTCTTTTTTCATGAGTTTTTCCTAGAATATATTAAATTTATTATACTAAACGCATTATTGTAAACGTCAAACTAGTTAATATCCGCAATAAGACATCCGCATAACATAACAGAATTTGATTGAAGGGCTACAAAACTCAAGAAAAAAAAACTAACAACTAAGAAAAGTCAACGCTTAGCTTGAGCCATTCGATACGGAAAAATCTACCTATTTTAGTCGCTGTGACTGGAAGCAAATATTTTTTAATATATAATGAATTTCAGTTGCAATTGGAGCCAAAGATTTGTTTGGTTCCGCGTAACAAAAACAAGTAATATGAAATATTTTAGTTGTTAGTTTCTGTTATCATTTGGGATTTTGTAAAATCGGTAGTTTTTTACTTTTTTCTCCGATTTATGCAATAATTTGTATGAGGCATTTTTAACACTGACTTCGGATTGGCCCTGAGAATACAGTCGTTTGCCGATTTATACTTGAACGAAAGATACACAAAAGATGTCGATCGAATACGCACGTCGATTTTACAATCCCCATCCCGTCTTAGTTTATAAGACGCAATTCGGAACACCACCGAATACCTGGGCAAGGTCATTGATTTATATCAAAGATCCCCCTCCTGCTTCCTCTTATTCCTATAATGAGCAATGTATGTTATCCCTACCAAGGCTCCTACCGGTATCCCAAAGTAGATATGGACTTGAACGAGCCCGGCAATCATTCCCAGAATTCCGCCTAAGAATTGAATGACGACCAGGTTTCCGCCGGTATTATCCAGGATCATCTTTTCCAGATCATCCGTATCCAATTCCATTACACGTTCTTCCACAAGTGCGGTAACATTGATTTTGTGAACGAATTTCTCTATATTCTTTTTTAGATAAATCTTTCCTTCTTCGCTATTCATAAACTCTACTAGCCTGTTCTTGATCCAATCCACCGCGCGGAAGAAATTTTTTTCGATTTCTTCCCAATTGCTCGGATCGTCCAGATAAGACTGCAATCTTTCGATACCGTTTGGCAATAGATTTTGTCTCGCATAATCACCGCTTGCCGATAGCCAATCGGAAATTTTGGCTGTAATGAAATCTTGTGTTTCTTTCGAATCCAATCGTTCCTGCAATCTTGCCATCACTTCATCCATCATTCCCATGAATTGATCCGATGTTTCGGGATCCTGTACAAATCGTTCCAAAAGTTCCTGAATCGCTTCGTCATTGAAGGAAAATATCTTCTTCACACCGATTCCGATTTTACCGAGAGTGTTTCTTGTTTTAAGATAATCTTCCAGGCCCTCGTTCAAAAGGTTTGCAAGTCTGGGCATCTCTTCCAATAGTACGACACGCAGTTGGTTTCCGATTTCTTCGCGATTGGTTTGTTCGTTGAGATAATCCATCAGTTTGTTACGGGTATAGATCCAGAGCTTTTGGATTTCTTCCGGTCGGGAAGCCATCTTTTTAATAGTTTCCTCTGAAAAATCAAAGATGACTTCCAGTATCTCGGGGCCTCTTTCTTTCAATATGGTAATGATTTTTGTTACCAACATCTCCCGGATTTCATCGTTATGTATGGCTTCGTCGATTTCTTTGACTATTTTTTGTACACCCGATTCTACCAGGTTTCTTTCATAGATATAAGCGAGAATGATATCGGGATGCAGCAGATTGTTTTGAATGCTTTCGCCTAACGATTTGGCAATCTTCGGTTTATTCTTCGGGACGAGTCCTTCCCAACCGAGCACCTTACCTGCCTTAGGTTGAAATAACATCTTAATTGCGAGAAAGTTGGTAAAATAACCGACCACTCCCGCCATAAGGATCACAAAACAGGCGTCTATCCAAATATTGTCAGGCAAATAGACTTGGAATCCACCGGCTATAATGGAAAAAAACACCAAACTCTTTCTATACCAGGAATCAATTTTTGCTATGTCCATCTTTATTTCCTGTCAAATTTGAGAAACAACCCCGCCGTTTTTCGAAGTAATGTTCTTGGCATAAACTCCGTTAGGCTGATTGCACTTTGGTTTACCGCACCTGAAATACATACCGCTTTGTTATGGCGAAGTGCGGAAAGAGATTCATCCACCACTTCGTTTGCATTTTGCCAAAGTAGAGAAGGGTATTTTGATTTTTCAATTCCCGCTCTTTCATGAAAATCCGAATGAGTGAGTCCGGGACAGAGTGCTTGCACATAAATCCCGTAAGGTCTTGCTTCTTCATGAAGGCTTTCCGTAAATGATTTTACGAATGCTTTTGTGGCAGCATATGTTGCGCTACCGGGAGCAGGCAAATACCCTGCGATGGATGCAACATTGATTAAAAAACCTTTTCCGGTTTTTTTGAATTTGTTCAAAGCTTTGTGACTCAAAAGAACCAGAGCTTTGACGTTTAAATTAATTTCATCTAACTCTTGTTCTAAGTCTAGGCTTGCAAATTCACCTACAGTTCCGAATCCTGCGTTATTCACCAGAAATTCGAAATCTTTGTCCTTTTCCAAAATGGATGCGAGTTCTTCCTGCTCCTTTTTTTTTGTAAGATCCAAAGAGATCGCTTTTAACATTCCCCTGCTTTTCGGTTCTATTTCTATAATGGCTTTGTTTAAGTCGGCCGCCGAACGTGAGATTAAGAATACATTATAATCTTTAGCCAAAGCCCGAACGAATTCTTTTCCGATCCCTTGAGAGGCACCTGTAACGTAGGCATTTTTCATAATTCTTTTTTCCTTAACATAATGATTGCGGTTGATCCGTCGGCATAATAATTTTTTCGTTTTTCCAGGATGGAAAATCCTGATTTTTCATATAAGGAGAGTGCAGGCAAATTGCTCTCTTTTACTTCCAGGAAAAAATCTTTTGTGGCAAATCGTTTCAAAATGGATTCTAAAAGTTTAAGCGCAGCACCTTTTCTCTGATAGGTGGGAACAGTGGCGATCCTGAAGATTTCAACTTCCCAGGGAGTTTCGCATACGAGCGCATAGGATAAGACGGAATTTTCTTCCCAAACAAATGCTTGGTGGTATTCCAAATGGGAAGCGAGCATTTTGGAAGTCCATTCTTCACCGGGGAAACATTGTTTCTCTAGGTCCGAAAGCAAGGGCAGATCTTCCTCCGAGAGGATTCGGATTCCATGAGACATAATCTCATTTTTTTCTAGCCAGGCATAAGAAATAAACTAAATTCGAACCAAAGACCCAAAAAAATGCGGGATTTTGGCTTTAAAACAGGTACGAAGGGAATATGGAAAATAAATTAGTGCAAATCATGGTTTCCGGAGTTTTCAAAAGCAAAACCACTTACTTTCGTATTTTTATTTTTCTAATCTTCGGCATTTCGCTGAATTCCTGTGATCAACTGAAAGATCTTACCAAATCCAAATGGGAGAAGCAGAAATTTGCAAAACCTCCCAGTGAATCGGACATCGCCAATTGGAAAGAGAAGCTCGCACTGGAAGAAGCCGAGATTGAAGAACTTGACAAACGAATTCGAAAAATGGTGCAAAAAACCAATCAAGCGGGAGCACTTTCCTGGAAGATTGCACGCGCTTATATGAGGGCGGGTTCTTTCGAAGTAGGGGCCAAACATTACGAAGAGGCGATCGTCGCGCAAACGGAAGACAAGGGTTATGAAATTCATAGTTTCGAATCGGCACTTCCTTATTTTGAGAAAGCAATGGAGATGGGAAAACTAGATAAACAACTGTTATTTGAGGCGGCGCTTGCTTTCGGAAATGCTTCCAAAGATATGGGATGGGAACCGACCAGACGCGCAAGGGCCATTCAACTTCTCAAACAATTGTCCCGATTGGATAAAGACGATACCAGATTCCCGTTTCAACTTGCGCTTATTTATTTTGACTCTTCCATTAAGGGAGAAAACTGGTCCGGAAAAACTAATGCCGGTTATGATGAAGTTGACACCGCATTTCAATTATTGGATTTGGTTTTGCAAAAAGAACCTTATAATGTTCCCGCTCGATTTGCCAAAGCAAACTTTTTATATCAAACGGGAAAATCATCGCAGGCACATAACGAATACATCCGCCTCAAATCCATTTTGGAAGAAATGAAGACGAACGGCGCCATTCGGGAACCCTTGGAGAAAAATCCTTCTTATCAGAATGTTTTGAAAAATTTGGAAAAATTAGGGGCCCAAAATACCAATTTCTGACCTCTTAATGAGTGTTCCCAATTGTATTTTTTTCCCATCCGAAGATCAGCGGCTTTTGTCATAAGTTCAGGTTATGGAAACATTCGAATCATCCGGACGGCTTATCGAAAGAGATTCTGTCTTTGGTCGATCCCAAAATAATTGAACAGGTATTAAATGAATGTTATGTTTGGATTCATTCCGAAAGAAACAGGGACATTCAGTTGGTATCCATCTACGATTCCGAATATCCCGGATATCTAAAGGAGATTTACGATCCTCCTTTGGTTCTTGCCGTTAGGGGAAATAAGGAAGTTTTGAAGAAAGATCTGATCTCCATCGTGGGAACCAGGAAGGCATCTCCTATTTCCCGTTTGGCGACAAAGCTGATTATCGAAAAATTAAAATCCGAAAATGCCAACCTAGCCATAGTTTCCGGAATGGCTTTAGGAATTGATCGGGAAACATTTGTATCCGCTTTGGAGTTGGGAATTCCCGTTTTAGGAGTGCTTGGTACTTGCATGGATCAGGAATATCCTCCCGGAAATCGGGACCTCTATAAAAAAGTCAAAGAAGATCCGAACTCATGTCTTGTCACCGAATTTGTGTTAAAGACGGAACCTGCCAAGTGGACTTTTCCCAAAAGAAATCGGGTGATTTCCGGTCTTTCCCTTCATGTTTACATTATGGAGTCCGGGAAAAAATCAGGAACCATTTCCACAGCTATGAGTGCTCTTTCGCAAAATAGGGAGATTCATGTATTTGATCATCCTTTACAATCCGATAATTCAGGCGGAAAAAACCTACTGAATGACGGTGCGAATCCCATTTTTTGGGAAGAGATTGCAGCTAACAAAGGGTGGATTCATTATCCTCAGGAAAGAGGAGATGGAAAAACGATAGGATTTGCCGATTGGAAAAAAGAAAAGGATTGTGAAAGGGAATTTTTAAGAGAAAGAAACACGACGCCTCTCGGAAGAGGCGCCCATTGGATTTCTATTCTTTGAAATAATATCCCGCGATTGTTACCGCGACATAGATCAATACTAAAAATACACCAAACGGTCGTTTAATTGTATCTTTTGAGAATGCGATCCCTACACGGAATATCACGAGAACGATGAGCATTGCCGGAAAGAAAAACTGGAAAAAGTTTTTCGGTGCATCTAGTCCCGTGGAAGTGACTGCTGCTGCGGCTCCGGATACGAATAGAACGTTCAATATGTCCGCTCCTATGATATTTCCCACGGCGAGTTCGGAATGTCCGCGTCTGGAGGCTTGGATCGCAGTGACTAGCTCCGGCAAGGAAGTCCCGAAAGCTACGAGTGTTGCTCCGATGATGGACTCTGGGATCGACAAACGGATGGCGGTTTCCTGAACGGAAGGGATTAGTACCTTAGAAGATAAAATGACCACTCCTATGGCAACAGCTAACTTGAGTAATATTTGCCACAAGGGAGCGGAATCTTCTTTTTCCGAAATATCATCAAGTCCTGCTTCGGCTTCTCCCGGTTTGGAACGCGACCATTTGATGCTGATGTAAATATAAGCCGCCAGTAGTATCAAAAAAAGAAATCCAGTACTTTGAGTGATTCGGCCGCCTTGTTGAAAAGCGGAAGCAACATTGTCCCAAGGTAAGGCGAAAAAGAATAATAAAAATCCGGAACCTACCTGGATCCAGCCTTGTCGGTTCACAAGCCTCTTATCAATGCTAGGTGGTGAAATCAGAATGGCAATTCCGAGGATAAGCCCGGTATCGCAAATGATGGAACCGACTGCGTTTCCGAGTGCAATCCCCGGATTTCCTTCCAGAGCCGCCAGGACGGATACTGAGACTTCGGGAAGAGTCGTCCCGAGGCTTACGATCGTAGCACCGATGATCATTTTAGGAACACCCCAACGGGCGGAGAGGGAAACCGCTTCGTCTACAAGGACATCCGCTGCTTTGCCTAAAAATAGGATGGAGACGATGATGACCAAAATCAAAAGGGGAAGAGGAAATGCTTGAAAGCTTGCTTGTAAGAATTCATCCATGGATAAACACCAAATTATGATCTCCCAGAACCTTTTTCGAGTCTTTCTTTTCTTTTCCCTATCTTTGTCACTCACCGCCCAACCAAAACTTCCCAAGGAACCGAATCTTCCCAATGTGGTCGGGTCCGAAAAAAAAGAAGATCGAGATGCAAGAGGAGATACGAAGGAACAAAAAACCGTTGTACAAAACCTAACTTTGTGTGACGGAAGAACCGTTCGGGGAGAAGGAAGTGTTTTGACCGAAGGAATTCAGTTCACTCATATTCGGGAAGGGATCGAATACAAAAAAAAATTAAAGATGGAAGAGATTGAATCCATCCGTATCGAAACTTGGGAATTGAAACAGAAAAAAGAAGAAAAAAAAGGAATCAGTTTCGAAGCTATGCCGAAAAAAATCCGGATTCGTGCCCGTTCCGGTGAGAGTTATTATAAAGAGTCGGGTCTTGCCGATTTGAAATTATTAAATTTGGAAATCAAAAATAATAACGGAACGGCGACTCTTTATTCTTACTGGATTGATTTACGTTATCCCAATGGGACTTGGTTTTCGGGACTGCCGGCAATCAAGAACGACGGTTTGGTGAGGGACGATTGTTTGAAAGATGTGGTTCGTTTGATTGAATGGGAGTGACGGGAATATTTTGAAAATCGTATTAGTCGGAAGATGAATTTATTTTTTAATTAATTTCAATCCACATTTTTGTGCGACTTCTCTGAATCGGTCATCCCAAGAGCAAAGGATAAGTTCTTCTGAAATTAGTTTTTGAATGTACAACGCTGTGGCTAAGTGAGTGGCCTCCAAAGATTTTAATTCAAGAATCGTTTTGTTTTTGCCTATTTCGTTTTTGATATCAATGTCTACATTTTTTAAGTTTATCCTAGAGAACAACTTATCAGTAAATTCGGAGACATCATTCAGCCATTTATTTCCCAGAGATTTTTTCTCTTTGGTAAAAGTAAGGTTCAAACTTCTGGTCGTTTCGATTTCAAGTAGGATAGAGCTGAATAAATTGTTTGATTTATTGAAAGTATCCAGATTCTTTTCAAATCCATCTTCAGAATAAATGATATTCAGAAGAAAACTGGTATCAATGTATAAAGCCAAATTAATCCCTATCTTCCAGATAAGTTTTTTTCCATGTTTTGGAAACTTGGTCTTTAGTTTTTGCTTTAATCAAAATTGATTTTGGGAAAGTAATCAACTCTTTTGATTTAGCGGGTATCATCGAGTTATTGGAAGTTGATTCTTGAATGAAAGTTTGAGTAAGATCGAGAGATTTTTCAAGTTTCTTTAGTTCCGCAATAGGAATGTTCCTATCAAGAACTATGATAGTTTCTCCGTTCCTGACAAAATCAAGGTAGCTACTTAGATTGTTTTTTAGATCCTTAATTCCTACTGATTTCATACTTCTAAGGTAGCTACGGTAGACACTTTGTCAATATCGATTTTGCCTGTTCGAACTTTTAAACCCTTTTCTTCGGCAAATACTTGTAATACTCCATTTCCAAAGTGTTGATTAAAAAAGTATAATACTTCACCAGCTTTTTATCGAATTTCTTTTTGTTCATCTCTTCTCTGTAGTAGTCCGCCAATTGACTTCGGAAAAGCGCAGACTTCATGTCATTTCGATTGATGATCAAAGTGGCGAGTTGATCCGATACGACGATGTCAGGGGGAATCTGGATGGTAGAGACGGATTGTAATACGGCATATTCTACGGTGGAAGCAACCTTATCATCATCCTTTTCTTTCGCCAAAGTCATGTTATTGCGTTTGATATTGTCCAGGTTTTCGTAGATTCGCTTTTTTAGAGATTTGGGATCCAAAACCTTTTCCACGATCTTGTTGAATTTTTTAGGGAATACGAAATTGTCGGCGGCTTTGACGATATGTGCCAACTTCTCTTCTTTCTCTTTGGCTGTGCCTGAAGAATCGTCATCTCCTCCTCCCGAGGAAGAAGACCCCGAAGAGGAAGCAGAATAGGAAGGTTTTCCCCAGTCAGTAGAAGTAAGGCCCGGAAATTTTCCCGAGTTTTTAATATCTTCGCGGATTTCCTGGGTTGTTTTTTCCCGGAAGAAAATCGCTGAAAAGAATCCTGTTGCAATGGAAAAGGGAACTCCGAAGAAAATGGGAACTGCGGATTTCAGATAATAAGCTGCCGTAACAAAGATTAACGTTGATACTACGAAAGTCAAAACTCCGGCAACTACATTGAAACGACTTCTCATTTCTTCCGACTTGGCTCGTTCTTCTTCTTCGTGTTCCATATTGCGGACTTCCGCATTCATCTTTCCGATCGAGTCCGGTTTTAATTTTCCGTTGAGTTCGGGATGTTTCGGGTTGGAAAGCCGATGATTGATGATCTTTGCAAACTCCAATTGTTTTTTGAGTTCGGGGTTGGATCTACCTTCGAAGGACAGTTTGTGAATCACTGCCGCCATATAACCGTGATCCACTACATAATAGTTCACTTGGCCGGAAGCGGTTCTTTCTTCATAATAGGAAAAATCGGATAATACATCGTCTTTCAGGCGTTTGACGTACTCTTTTGCCTTCTCTTCGGAAGTAATTCCCGCAGTTTCCACTTCTTCTTCAAAATCGATTTTTAAAAGAGTGTGATTGTTCTTCGTATGTGCGGGGATTTTAGCCATCACCGCCTGTTTCAACGAAGAATAGATATTGTCGTCTTTTCTATGTAATACGGAACCCTTTTCTTCGATCAGGCGCTTTAAGATTTTGGAGGATAATTCCACTGTTTCTTTTACAGCGAGAACCAGATTGCCTTTGCCGGTAGGATAAGGAAAAGTTTCGATGATAGAAAGAAATTTTTTTACTCTTTCTTCCGGATTCATTTTTTCTTCGTTTGTTTCCGGCTTCGGTTCGGAGAAATACCCGTCGTATCTTTCTAAAAAAGCTTGGTAGTTGTTTTCTTTTGCGATCCGAACCAAATGGTCTTTTGTAAAAGTTTCCAAACCGTCCAACTGCGCCAAAATCTGATTCACTGCTTCCGGCAATTTTTTGAAACTTCCGTCCGCATGGATTTCCAATTCGTCTATAACGATATGGTAGTCGTTTAATATCGATAAAGCGAGATTTTCGTTCTTTGCGTAATTCACAAAGTCCTGCAAAAAATCGGTCATAGGAATATAAGGAACATTCCCGAAACCCTTTCTGACCAAAGAGGAAACTTCGGCTTCCAGACAACCTAACTTCGGATAAAGCCATAGTTGTCCTTCTTTGTTTTTTTGCATTAGCAGCATACCGGGATTTTGTTCATCCCAGTTGCGGCCTTTTTTCCCACGGTTTTCCAAAAGCATTTTCACCAGCTCTTGGGAAAAATTAAAACATGCCTGGCGATAAGGAATGGTGTCCGTTTTATTTTCTTTTTGCGGGGCAATGAGAGCGATCTTGCTCGTGATTTTACTCCCCGTACGTATCAGATAAGGATATGCATAGGCAACCCGGTTTTGTCCTCTATGGTCCAGGTCCAGGATCTGTCTTAACGCCTGATAGATGCCGACGTCGGATTTGGATTGTCCGCTTAGATTTGTGTATTTGCCGAGAGCTTCCGGGAGTTTGTCGAGTGTGAGTAAGTAGGATGCGTGTTTTTCGCGGCTTCCGTGTTTTTCAATTCGTTTGTGCCAATCTTTAAGTTCGTCTAATATGCATCTGGCGGTCGGAGAAAGGGATCCTATAGCATCGGATAACTGGATATAGGAACCGGCAGCGCTTTCTTTTGTGTCTTCCCCTGATCCCGCGTCAGCGGCAAGGGTATCCGTGCTGATATCGAGTGAGTCTTGTTCTGCCATTTTTTACTTTGCTGTCCTAGAGACAATCCGGGCGATGATTTCTGCCCCACGAGCTATTTCTTTTCTATCTCTGCAATATGTCAAACGTATGCATTTTTCCGTGTGTGAAAATTGGGCATTTAGGCCGGGAAAGAAATAATGTCCCGACACAATGTAAACATTTTCCTTCTTACAGGTTTGATAGAGTTCTTTATTACTGATCGGCAGATCTGGAAAATGAATCCATAGAAAAAATCCTCCTTCCGGTTCATGAATTGCATATTGAACTTTGTATTTTGCAAAAATTTCTTCAATGATTTCCAGGGCAATCTGTAGCTTATTTGCGTAGTACGGACGTAAGATGTGGTTGGAAACTCGAATGAGAGTATCTTCTTTCCAAAAAGACTTCGCGAGAGCTTGGCCCCAGTTCCCTACCGCTAAATTTCCCACCGCTGCAAATGAAGAAAGCACGGAAATGATTTTTGGATCGGCTATGATGATTCCCAACCTAACACCAGGTAGACCCACTTTGGAAAAACTAAGGGAAAGAACCATTCCCGGTTTCCACTGGATCGGCTCTTTCTCTCCGATCAGGTTGGGAAAGGGGTTTCCGTAGGCAAGATCGATGAGTAGAGGAATATTATTTTTTCGGGATTCCCGATACAACCACTCCACATCTTCCCGATTCATTATATTTCCCGTAGGGTTGGTCGGTCGGGAAAGTGCAACACAACCGATCGTTTCCCAGGGAATACTTTCTTGATTCAATTTATAACGAAAACGATGAGTGCCTATGTTTTCCACTATAGGCAAATTAGCGAAAAAAACATCTTCTTCCCATGTCTGGTCCGCATAACCGATGTACTCCGGAACAACGGGAAGTAGGATTTTCCTGAAGCTACCGTCTTCCATCGTTCCCGAAAATGAATTCAATAGAAAAGAATAGGCATTTTGGCTGCCGTTAAAAAATGCGATTTGGTTTCCTTGGAGAGTTGCGCCGAAAAATTTCCCCAAATATTCCGCAGTCAATCGGCGTATTTCATCCGATCCGACGGGGGATGTATAATCTCCTAACAACGATTCCAGTGATTGACCGGATGTTAGGATGGATTCTACGGATTTGCGGTAGATGGCTTCCGCTTCCGGAATCCGCGCAGGGTTGCCTCCGCCCAGAAAGGCTATATTTTCCGTATCTCCCGACCAGGCGGAACCTAAATCTTCCATCAGACTTTGGATTCCATTGGAGCGGGTGAGTTTTTTTGCGATTCGAGAAAGAATCATGATTAATGGCCACAATCGGGAAGATTTTTGCCCGCCCCACCCATTTTTTAGGGATTTGAGGCTGTACTAAAAAAAATTATGTTCTCATTGTTAAAAAGGAAGTGACATAATTCGGTATAGGGGGTGTAAAGAGACATAATAAATAAAAGTTGGATAGTTGGATGAGCACGGAAACATTACAAAGGCCGTTAAAAAAACAAAAAGAAATCGAATTTCACAAACCTACCCTGTCCCGAGAGGATTTAAAAGGGGTTTTGGAATGTCTCGTCGATGAACACTTGTCATCTGGTGAAATCGTAGATCGATTCGAAAAATCATTTTCTCATACATTCAAATTCAAGTCTTCTGTTTCCACAAATTCCCTTACTTCGGCTTATCATCTGTCCCTTCTTTCTTTGGGAGTAGAGGCGGGAGATTCGGTCATCCTTTCCAGTTTTTCTCCGATTGCTGCGCTTGATGCGATTTTTCTAATCAAAGCAAAACCGGTTCTTGTGGACTTGGGAAAAAATTCGTTTCATCCCGATGTAGAACAGTTCGCAAAAAAAAGAGAAGAATCGAATGCCAAAGTAGCGATTTTCGATCATAGTTTCGGATCCATTATCAATATCAGCAAATACACATTAGGTGAAACTCTTGTTCTGGAAGATTATAGCGAAGTGATCGGAGCGACATCCGAAATCGTTGCAATCGGAAAACAGGGAAAGGTTTCCTTATGCGGACTTTCCGCGGAAAACATGATCACCACCGGAAATGGTGCCATGATTTCTACGAACGATACTTCTTTGGCCGCTAACATTCGTTCTTTGAAAACGGGAAATTCCTCCAAACGGATTTTGGGAGAACCCAAATTCGAATACAGTCTCATTGATTATCAAGCCGCACTCGGAATCGAACAACTTTCCAAACTGGGTGTGATAGTGGAACGGAAGAAAAAAATCGCGCAAGCATATTTGCAAGCCGTTCAGAATTCAAGGCTTGAAACTTATTTCGCTTCTCCGAATGAAGATAGCTTTCATAGATTTCCCATTATTGTTTCGAACCAAGGTTACGAAGAAGTAGAACGTTATTTTAAATCGATCCATATTGGGACGCAAAGAACGATTGAAGAGCCTTTGCATAGTGTTTTGGAGGAAAGTAAATCCGATTTTCCAAACGCAGAAAGACTTTTCCAAAGAGGACATTGCATTCCTGTCTATCCTAACCTAACAAAGGATAATGTACAAAGAATTGCAACTGCGATCAGAAGGATTTATTAGTTGGTGATTCTTGTCCCGGCTATTTTCTTTAGATCCTCTATTTGAATACAGACTAGTAGATAAAAATTTTCCATTTGATTCCTCCGCACTTAGAAGAAGATTCTCTCTTGAGAATCTTTTCTTTTTTTTGTCAAAGAAGGAGGATTTCGTATTACTCGAATCCGGATTGCCACGTAGTTTGGAAGAGGACTGGAAAGAGATTGGTTGGGAGATGGGAACCCAAGTCCTTAAAGGAGATTTACTTTCCGGTGATCTGAATCTTACGGAATGGGGGAAAATGCATGTTCTCTCCGATGGCGGTTTGGATTTCGATCCTGATTCCTATGAAGACTCCCGTTATCTCAACTCCAAACTCAATCAATTCCAATGGAAAGAAGATACCTGTCTTTCCCCGCTTTGGTCCAGGATCATTCGATCCGAAGAAACTCTGATCGATTTTTTAAATGAACTGGATTCTCCCGTTGTTTTGAAATCCGCTTTCGGTCTTGCCGGCAGAAATCAAATCGTAATCGAAAAACAATCCCAAGGTTGGAAACTCCAACAGATTTCCAAAAAACTTTTTTCTTTTCCTATTATCGCCGAACAATGGGTAGGTGAGGAAAGGTTTTATGACTTTTCCACTCTTTGGGATTTTTTGGAAGACGGTCCTATCTATCTGGGATGTACGGAAATGATTGTGGAAAAGGACGGAACCTTTCGGGGGATTCGAATGGGAAGAGGGGTCGAGGAAAGTTTATTACCTTTCTTGGAGCCTAGTTTGCAGACCATTAAGACAGTTTCCGGACTTTTGGAAGTGAAACCGACAGGCCCTGCGGCAATGGACGGATTTTTATATAGGACCGGGAACGGACTTGTAAGCTGTCAGCCTTTTTCTGAAATTAACTTTCGTTATTCGATGGGAAGAATTTTATATGAGATCAGAAAAAGAAGAAATTTAAAAGACGAAGAGTCGGTTCTACTTTTTCTACCTTTGGCCAATTTGAAAAAATGGTCGGAATGGGAATGGCTTTCCAAACTTCGAAATGAGACCGGTCGGGAGATTTTTTTTGCAACGCCCCCGAGAGATGAGAAAGGTAAATTGTTCCAAACAGTCGGTCTTTATTTTGAGTCGAAGAAAAGTCTCGACTACGATGCTTCCGCCACTTTTCAAAAGGTTATGGAAGAGTGGCAGAATCTTTTTTGAAATTAAACTTCGTCTTTATTTGCAATAAATAGATGTTTTCCATTCACTTCCACAATCGGATTGGTTCCACCTTGCTTCAACCTTAACTGGAGTTTGTCGGTCTTTGTTATGGGAAGTTCCGCTTCGAGACTGACTTGAACATACGAACCTTTATCCGTCCAAGTACATAACATTTTTGCAGTTTCATAACCCATCTCGCAAGTTCCGTCGGAATGAACCGTAATTCTTGCCACATTGGATTCCGTTTTCCATTTGCCGATCGCCCATGTATTTTTCGGGGGAATGAGAATGGAATGGGCTCCATCGGAGATAAGATTGACTTCTGCGATCGCAGTGTCTTCGCTACCTGTTCCTTTGTAAATGTCCAAAATGGTAAGCTTGATTTCTTTTGCGGAAATTTCTTTTTTCAATTCCAGTTTTTGCAAAGAGAGTGAATCTTTTAAGTTGAAAGTTTCTTCGTAATTTTCATCCGCAGTGAGTTTGATCTTTTTGATTCTGTTGCTTGCATGCCAAAGCCTAGGATCGCCAAACCCGTTATAGATGGCGAGAACTTGAAATAAAACGGGAGATTTGTAATTGATGGTAAGCGTTTCCCCGATTCCGTCGCCTTTTACACCTTCCACCCAGCTGGTTTCCAATTTACCATCCATTGCAAATCCAGGTAGGAATTTCTTTTTGTTCGGTTCCAGAATGCTGGATGAACTTAAAGCAGGAGGGTTCAGTCCTTGGGAGAATAGTGTAATTTGCAATAATACGATGATGGAAATAATAAAAAAGGATCGAATCATAATGAAACAATGGATAATTTTTCAATAGAAAGGGCAAGCGCGAAACGGACGAAAGTATTCAAATGAAAGATTTAAGATTTGTTTATGTTACGGTTGGAAATTTAGAAGAGGCGAGTTTGATCGCAAAGAAGGTTGTGGAGGAGAAACTTGCAGCGTGTGCGAATATTTTGCCTCAGATGACTTCCTTTTATTTCTGGGAAGGCAAACTTCAGGAAGATAAGGAAGTTGTTTTGATTTTTAAAACGAATGAATCCAAATTGGAATCTTTAATCTTACGAATCAAGGAACTGCATTCGTATGAAGTTCCTTGTATCGTTGCTTTACCCATTGAATCGGGCAATCCGGATTATTTGGATTGGTTGCGGAAGTCTTTATAAAATTCTCTTACTTTTTCCAATAATGATTCTATTTCCAAGGAATCCTTCCAGGAGATAAAACTCTCCGGCATATCCACAGCCCGGAACCAAGGAGAACCCGGGTATTCATCAGCAAGCGCAAATGCGGAGGTTAAACTAGCAATTGTTAAATCCACGCGACCGAAAGAAGTTCCGTTGAAAAATTTTGATTTCGCATACCTGGATTGCATTTCTTTTGCCAGATCCGAAAAACTTTGTTTTGCAATATCTACGTTTTTAGGTGTGATCTTATATCTTCTGCGGGTTACCATTGCGATCAGATCGAAATGGTCCGGGACTACTGTTTTATCTTCTTTTTTCGGTGGAACTAATTGAAATAATTTTCCCACGATTTCAGGATAATCCAATATAAAACTGTATAAAATCGTTTGTAGTGTTTTTCCGATTTCAATACCGATTCTTGTTTCCCATTCTCTTTCTTCCGCAGTTGAAGGAGAACCGAAAGCTTCCTTATCCACTAGGTCCAGGATGGCATCAGACCCTTGGATAGTCGAATCACCGTCTTTTAAAACGGGAACGTATGCATCGGGAACGATCTGTTTTAGAAAAGTAACATGTTGTCCCGGCACAAGAGGATTTAATTCGTAATCATAAGCCGCAATGTCAAGCCCCCAACGGGCTTTTTCCGAAAAATGGGAAATAGGGAACGTATACAAAACAGGTTTCATAAATCCATAAGAATGTTTATTTCCGAATTTATGTCAGCCAAGATTTTAAAATTTGAAGAAAATGTATTGTCTCCTGAAATCTTGATTAAGATGATAACCATTGTCTTTTTGTTCTCCGCTTTTTTCGGAGAAAAGAGATATGCATGTATTCTTCCCCAAACTGGCATTTGTCGGAACTGGGAATGATCGGTTGATTACTGATATACATGTCGGTTGACGAAAGGATTTTGGAGAAATGAAAGGAACTTGGATCCCTTTCCTAATTAAGCGGAGATGCCTTGGAAAATACGATTCCAAACCAAAATAGAAAATGAAAAAATATATATACTCTAATTTATTCTTATTACTTTTTTATCCGTTTTTTTCAAACGGACTCTTCTCTCAGACCAATCGGGTTGAAAATTGCGCTGATTTTGTTTGTATGATTGAGATTGAAACCGAAGACGGAGTTGAGCTTAAATTTAGAAATAAAAATGCAAATCCTTGGACCAGAAATTCCATCAAGATAGAAGCAAATATAACCAATTTGGAATCCAATACCGAGTTTCCTCTGTTCACTGTGATAAAAGGAACGGAAGAAAATTTTATCACCAAGTTTACTTTCAAAGAAAAAGGGAAATATTATTACCGATCTTTCGGATATAGAGTGCGACCTGGAGATTGGGATAGCGTTCATGATGACTCCGTGATCTACGAACTTCCCTTTGAGGATGGGAAAAGAATCAAGATCGGACAAGCTTATAATGGTAAGGTGACTCATCAGGGCCAATTCGCTTATGCGATTGATTTTACCATGCCAATAGGTACTCCGATTCTTGCCGCAAGAGAAGGTTATGTGATTGCGACGGAGAGCAAATTTACGGAAGGGGGATTTTCTCCCGAACTTTGGACCAAAGCGAATTTTGTCTCCATCCAACAGGAAGACGGTACAGTTGCCAATTACGCACATTTGAACAAAGGAGGTGTGGCTGTTCGTGTGGGCGACAAGGTTTCCGCCGGACAACTGATCGGTTATTCGGGTAATACCGGTTATACGCAAGGGCCTCATTTGCATTTTGAAATTCATAAGCCGAATAAAAAATTCGAAGCTACCACTGTCCCGACGGTTTTCAAAACCCAAAACGGGGAAAGAGATACGATTAAGGAGTATTTTGTTTACTGGAAACCGAAGCCGGGTGAGTCGAAACCGGTCGATTTTCTTTTGGATGAAGATATCATTCTTTGCAAGCTGAATGCAAAAAGAGAAAGAATTGCCTGTGGTTCGGAAAATTTCAAATTGGGCGAGTCCGTAATCGTCTCTCTGGATTTCATCCAACCGGGAGATCATAAGATCGAAGTAACCGTGATAAACTTGGAGCAGTCGGTTAAGCCGCTTATGTTGGAATGGAGATCCCGATTGGAAAATGTTTACGAAGGAGGATACTTTGAACTTTCAAAGTCGCCTTATATTCAGGGAAAATGGAAGGCCGAAGTCAAAGTGGATGATCGGTTTCGTAAAACTTTGAACTTTAGCGTTGGCAATACCAATATCAAGTAAATATCCATTTGATTACATTGGCCAGTGGTTTGGCCCAAATAGGAATCGGTTTTCTGAAAAAGTTCTTTTTCGGAAACAAAAGAAACAAACTCAATGGAACCAACTTGCCGTCATCAATTAATGCTTGTTTATTGGAAAAGGCGGTAAGCTTTTCCGGATTTAAAATCGTATGGATTTTTGAGATTCCTTTTTCATCCACTGCAAAAGAATGCAGGCCTATCGGCTGATTTTTGCGATAGACAATGATACAATTTGTACCATTGGATTGGGCTAGGAAATGTTCTGCGTTTTTGTAGTATTGATTTTTTCTTGTTCTGATTAAAAATGCTGCCGCTCTTGGTTTTCCCATAATAGGAATTCTTGCCGCGTGTACTTTTCCTCCTCCGTCGCTCCAAACTACAATGTCTTCCCTTAACAAAGGCAAAAGCAGCTCGGGGTTTCCTTGTGAGGAAGCTAACAAAAATTTATGGATCAATGCATTTTTAGATTCGAGACTCGGATTGAATTTCTTTTTTTCGGAACGAAGATTTTCTTTTGCCCGCTTTAAAATTTGCCTGCAGGCGTCCTGTTTTTTGCCTACCGACTTCGAAATGATTTCATAATCCAAAGCAAAGGATTCCCTTAACAGAAAAACTGCTCTTTCCACGGGGTTTAATTTTTCCAAGAGATGAAGGAAGGCTAGATCCAGAGTATCCGGATCTATTTCATCTTCGTTGTTTGCAGGAATCGGTTCGGGTAGCCAAGGTCCTATGTAAGTTTCCTTTTTTCGTTTGGTCTTTCTGATCGTGTCCAGAGAAAGTCTTGTGGCGATTGTAGAGAGGAACGCTTTCGGAGAACGGATCAATTGTTCTTTTGCATTTGACCATCTCAGGAAAGTCTCCTGCACAATGTCTTCCGCATCGGTAAAAGAACCTGTCATGCGATAGGCGATTCCGAATACCAGACCTTTATGTTCTAAAAATTGATCTAACCTTTCCATACATAAACGTCCGCATATTTTTCCAATTTAAAGGACAGTATTGTAAGCTTGCAAATAGTTTCCTTGATAAAGGCAGCCATTTTGGATTTCCAAACCTTTCCGTAAGGAGTATCATCCGGCAGTGAAGATTGAACCACTCCGTTTTGTCTTCCCAAACTTATATTTCGTCCCAAATAGGAAAGGCTAAAAGGTTTTTCACCTAACTTTGATTTTATGCCAAAAGTATAGGCCAATCTTTCTGCGGCATAAATTCCCATAGGCAGAGCAGTGGCACATGCCATTCGCAAATGATCGTGGTTTCCGGAAACCACTTTGGCGGCATCTCCTGCTACAAACACATCTGGGTTATTTTTCAATTCAAGATATTCATTCACAAGCAATTGACCGATTTCGTTCGTAGGTAGTCCCGATTCCGCGCCAACGGGAGAAGCCACTAGCCCGTTGGAAAGAATGCATATATCATGTTCTATTTTTTTTCCTGATTTTGTAATCAATGAACCGGCTTCGAAAGATTGAATATAGGAATCTTCTATCAAATGGACCTTATGTTCTGCAACATAACCTTTCATCCAATCTGTCGCTGTTTCCGAAAATCCTGCCCCTAGTTTTCCGGAATCTACCAAAGAAAGATCTGCTGCGGGAAATGTTTCCGCAAGTTCGGCCATTGTTTCAATTCCACTCAGCCCCGCTCCAAGGATTGTGATCTTAGGTTTGATCACTGCCTTCAATGTATTTGCCATGCGAATGCAATCGGCTTTTTCCGCGATAGAGATGTAAGTATCAGGCAGAGTCCCGTTTGCTTTCTTTTGAACACCTAACGCATAAATCAGATAATCATAATTCAGTTTTTTATTATTGCTTAGAAAAATTTCTTTCGAGCCGGATTCGATTTTTGTGATTTTGGCGATTTTGAGTTCTACTTTTTTATGCAATAAGGATTTGGTTGAATATGTTTTTGCGAGAGTTCCGCAAAGTACCTGGTGATTACGAATCCTTTCGTGAAATTCTTCCTCTGCTGTCACTAGGATGATTCGGATCGGGAGTTTTTTTCTGGCCAATCGGTTTGCCGAAATGATCCCTGCATATCCTCCTCCGGCAATGATAACTGTTTTTGTAGATTCCATGTTTTCTCCTGTTAGAAAGAAGACGAATCGGGAAAATCTTTTGTGACGGATTCTAAAAAAGGAGAAATTTTTTTAAATAATCATTTGACAAGTATATGTATGTTTAGTATTTTGATTTCAGGCTTTCCAACCAAATCTTTTGATGGGAAGATCGAACCGGGGCATAGCTTACTTCGCCATTGTCGTTCGATCTTCCTTTTTTTTTATCATTCCGTTTTTCCGAAATCCGTAACTAAGAAATCGCAAATCCTTAAAAAATCCGGTTGTGAAAATTCTCACGGTTATTTTTTTTGTATTAGTTCATTATTTCAATAATATTGAAGTATTGAACTGAGGTTTGAACTTAAGAATGACTACATTATTTGATCCTGTTAAAATCGGAGAATTGGAACTTTCCAATCGAATCATTATGGCTCCTATGACTCGTTGTCGTGCCGCAGACAATAGAGTTCCCAATTCCCTTATGGCGGAGTATTACGAGCAAAGAGCTTCCGCCGGGATGATCATTACGGAAGCTACTTCGGTGACTTCTATGGGAGTCGGTTATCCGGATACTCCCGGAATTTGGTCCGAGGAACAAACGGAAGCGTGGAAAAAAATCACAAAAGCCGTTCATGATAAGGGAGGAAAGATACTGCTTCAACTTTGGCATGTGGGTAGAATTTCCGATCCAATTTATTTGGATGGAAAATCCCCTGTGGCTCCCAGTGCTATTGCGGCTGAAGGTCATGTAAGCCACATCCGTCCTAAGAAAAAATACGAAACACCCCGGGCTTTGGAATTGGATGAAATTCCTGGAATCGTCGAATTGTACCGTAAAGGTGCCGCTAACGCTAAGTTAGCTGGTTTTGACGGAGTGGAAATCCATGGGGCTAACGGTTATCTGTTGGATCAGTTTTTACAAGATGTTTCCAATCATAGAACCGATATATACGGAGGTTCTGTGGAAAATAGAGCCAGACTGCTTTTGGAAGTAGTGGATGCGGTCGTATCCGTTTGGGGCGCAGGAAGAGTAGGTGTACATCTTGCTCCTAAAGGAGATGCTCATTCTATGGGCGACTCCCGCATCAAAGAAACATTCTCTTATGTTGTAAAAGAATTGGATAAACGAAAAATCGCATTCATTTGCACACGTGATTATGTGGGAGAAGGACATTTCGGTAGTGAGATCAAACAACTGTTTAATGGCACGTATATCGCAAATGAAAAATTTACGAAGGAAACTGCCTCGGATTTTATCGCGAGTGGAAAATCCGATGCGGTGGCATTTGGAACCTTGTTTATCTCTAACCCGGATCTAGTGAGACGTTTTAAGGAAAATCTTTCTTTCAACGAATTAAATAGTTCTACTATTTATGCAAAGGGTTCGGAAGGTTATACGGATTACCCGTTTCATTCCTAATATAAGGGATGAAACGATGACCGGCCTGAAAGATTGAAGCTGATAAAAAAATATAGAACATGAAAGAACTTACCAAAAAACAAGAAACCCTTTTGATCTTTCTTTTGGGGGCATTGACTGCTATTGCCCCCTTTTCGATCGATATGTATTTGCCTAGTTTTCCCGCGATTACGGAATATTTTAAAACGGATATCGCTCAGGTGGAACTTTCTTTGACTTTTTACTTTGCCGGGATCGCAGTTGGCCAATTGTTTTATGGCCCGTTGATTGATCGTTTCGGTAGAAAAAACCCTCTCCTTATCGGGATTTTTCTTTATGCATTGGCATCCATAGGATGTTCCGTCGCTCCCAATATAGATTCTCTTATCTGGATTAGGTTGTTACAGGGACTAGGTGGTTGTGTGGGGATGGTTGCGGCAAATACGATCGTTCGGGACGTTTTTCCCGCAGATCGGACCGCAAGGGTATTTTCTCTTTTGATTCTAATCATGGGTGTAGCACCGATGGTTGCACCTACGCTTGGAGGTATATTCGTCGCATCCTTCGGCTGGCAGTTTATCTTTCTTGTGCTCGCTTCGTTTTCGGTGATTCTTTTTTTCTGGGTGGTGGCTTTTCTTCCGACTGTGGTCGGTCCGGATACAAGCGTATCTTTAAAACCGAATGTCATTTTGGGAAAATATATCTTTGTAGCAAAGGATAGGATTTTCTTAAGATATGCGTTAGCCGGTAGTTTCACATTGGCCGGACTATTTTGTTATGTTGCAGGTTCTCCTTTTGTAATCATTCATTTGATGGGATTTAGTCCGAGTGAATTCGGAATCGTTTTTGCCGTCAATACTTCCGGATTTCTTTTGGGCAGTCAAGTAGGTAGAATCTTGTTATCCAGATACACTTCGGATCAGATTATCTCTGTCGCCTCTATTTGTTTGGCGGTATCGGGGCTTTTACTATTGGGATCGGTATCACTTTTGTCGGTTTCTCCTTATTTTTATCTTGCGCCTTTGTATTTCTTTTTATTTTTCGCAGGATGCATTCCTCCGAATGCAAATGCTTTGGCCTTACAACATTTCACATCCAATGTGGGAAGTGCTTCCGCATTTTTAGGATTTTTGCAAATGTTTATCGGTTCTGTGGCGACTGCGGGAGTAGGATACTTTCACATTGAAAGCGCTTTGCCTATGGCAGCACCAATGGCAATTTGTGCACTGATTAGTTTAAGCATATATCACGGTTTAGGTGTTAAGAAAAAAATAGAAGTCAATGTAAAGGCCCTCGGATAAAATTAAGGGCCTTTTCTGTGTTTGAAAGAATTTAAAGTTTGGGAAGAGGGTCTCCTGTAAGATAACCGTCTGTTTTTAAATTTCTGCAGGAGATTAGATTTGCGATTGTAGAACCCACTACAAATCCCGTAAGTCCTTTGATGTCTTTCACGCAAGAATCCACATCCGATCTTACATAGTATTTTGCCGCATCAATACCTGCGATATCATCTGCGATCAAACTTAGTATACTGATTCCCGCAGCTCTTCCACCGGTTGCCGCAAGTGTATTGACTAAGTCAATTGTAATCGCCGCTTCACGAATGCGGGATGCAGCTTCGCTACCTTTTTCGCGATCTATATTGAGGCCTACCGGATTTAGCAGAACGCAGTTTGACATACTAATCACTACAAAGAGAATTAAGCATTTGATTTTCATTTTGGTCACCTTGATTTTTTCGACAATTCTCAATGGGAAATAGGAAATAGCAAGGCAAAAGATATAAAAAAAAATAGAAATGATTTCATCTGGGAGCAAAACGTCCACTAGCTGATCCCCCTTCATAGGGATTAAAGACTTTATAGTTTTTATAAAGGGAAACATTACGACCAATGGGATGTGAATGATTTTATATTCAGGCAAAATCTTCTCAAAAAACACCTTTCCCTTTTAAGACGGAAAGCAAAGAATACAAAATAATGAATATGGATCCATCGGTAAATGTTTTAGGCGGTAAATTAGTTCCTTGCTCTCATCATCCGCTCACCGGATTTTTCAGGGACGGGTGTTGCAATACTTCGGACGAAGATTTCGGTTCCCATACGGTTTGCATCCAAGCTACGGAAGAATTTTTAATTTCTCAAAAGGCCTCAGGTAATGATCTGATGACTCCTCATCCTGAATATTCTTTCGCAGGAGTAAAGCCCGGAGAAAAGTGGTGTTTGTGCGCCAGCCGATGGCTGGAAGCTTATCGAAACGGAGTGGCACCGCTTGTGTTTCTGGAATCTACCCACAAGCGGGCGTTAGAGATTATTCCTTTGGAAACCTTGGAACGATTTGCCGCAGAAACGGAAATTTCCTAAGGCCTGAAAAAAGTCTTAGCATACACTCTCGTATGATAGGATGTATTGCTTAAAAGTTTTGCAATGATCCCGTTCAGAGGATGTTCTATCGGATATAAGGATTCGTATTTTATAATATTTAGATGCTCGATTTCCAGGTCCGCGTCTTCCGCAGTCGTGTAGGCTTCTTTGGAAACCACATCCCTTATATAATTGAAATCCTTCCAAGCGTCCAAGTTCTTTTCCGGTGCTACGGAAAGTGCAGTATAAACAGGATGGTCTTCCTTTTTATTCAAAAGAATTTCTCTGACCAAATTGTATTGGTATTCTTCGATCAACGAGTGGCGGTTCACTACATACTCCACCATATTCGCTTTCGGAGAATCGATTCCGATGATAGATAAAAGTTGAACTCCCATTCTCTTTCCGAATCCTACCCTCGGAAGAACGGAAGAATGATACGGTTGAGTCAGGTCTTGAATGTAATGCAATGCCCAACCACTGAATCTGTAACCCCAATAAGTATGTCCCGTTTTAAAAGCATACTCTGCGAGTTTTGTGAATTGATAGATTCTATATTCGGGATATGTTCTTTTTAAGAAACCGGCAACGGTTAGAGTGAGAGAGGATTCATGAAAAAATCCCATATGAAAAGGAGCTTGTGACGAATATTCAAACCTGGGATCGCCGAAAGGTTGTGTTCCGAATCCGTAAATTTTTCCAAATTCGGAATCATTATCGGTGAATAGATAAAAATCCAAATCATAGTCCGGCTCATCCACCGCAGTGGCAACCACATCCAAAGGGGATACGTTTGCGCCTTCGGTAAGAGCTACAAACTTTTCACTCACCAGCCTTCCTTTGTCTTTTAAGGTAGTGATGTTGACTAGTTCTTTCGATTGAATGTTTTGAGGAGGACTCAAAACGGACTGAATATAAAGACTTGGTTTGTGGTGAGGGAAGACTCGTAATGCTCTGAAAAAAGCGGGAACCAGATCTTCCTTCTTTTTAATTCCTTCCGGGTGAAACACCAAACTTATGTCAGGTTTTGGGCAATGGGGAAGTAGTTTGGCACCGTATTCATCCGCATCAGTCAAGACCGCCTTGATCCCTTCTTTCTCTTTGTTCAGAAAGTTCGCAAGGCTTTCCGCTTTTACATTTGCAGGAGGGGACTTTTTCCAATAGTTTTTTAAAATAATATAAGTAAGACCTGCATGATTGCTCCAAGCAAAGCAGGGGAGTGAGAATATAATTACCGTAAAAATAATTAATGTTTTAGATTTCATTTCGTTTCTTGTTCCTTTTCTTTAAATGTTTTTCCGTTCCAAATATATTCCCTTTCGTAATACTCTTGAGCGGAGATATCATCTATATCATAATGTCTTGTGATCTCTCGGATCGTATTCGGCTTACCTTTGTAGATCTTTCTTTTGATCTCGGAATCCGCAGTCAAAATATCATCCGGAAAAACAAGCCAGGACTCTGCGCAGGAAGGAGGATCGCACATTCCGGGAACCCTGGAGAAATGGGATGTAAGTTTGCCGTCTTTCAAAGTGATGAATGTTTCATTGGGAAAACCATATTCTATTTCAGAATATACTAAATAACGAAGACTGAACATCTCTCCGGGACTCGGTTTGAAGGATTCGGTATTGTACAATTCATGTCCCCAGGATTCGTTGCTCACCGGTCCCGGGTCCAACTTCAAACTTGACGTCAGCTTGGAATCCGAAAGAGCTTTGATTTCCAAAACCTCGGACACAACCCCCAGGTTTCGAACAAGGATTTCGTATTTACCCAATGTAAGGTGGTAATCGGAAAGAAGACCTCCC
Source organism: Leptospira kobayashii (assembly GCF_003114835.2). NCBI lineage: Bacteria > Pseudomonadati > Spirochaetota > Leptospiria > Leptospirales > Leptospiraceae > Leptospira > Leptospira kobayashii. Next base: position 773,073 of record NZ_AP025028.1, read on the forward strand.
CAAACGTAACCTTCTTCTTTCCCTGCCTTCACTTTGTACCAATACTCTTTCACCTTTCCTTGTGCGAGCGCGGTATTTGTTTTTTTTAGTACTTTTACTGGGTTTCCCGGTTGGAGTTTTGTTACTACATCCGCTTTTAAATTCGGCTCTTTTCGAATATTCACATTTTCTGCAAATACCTTATACTCTGTATTTTCCTTCTTTTCGGGAAGAGTTCCTTCCCAGTGGCCTTGTGCGAGGAGGGGCGATGCCAAACTGATTAGGATCAATGCGGAAGAAGAATATTTTAACAAAGAAAACATCACTGGGAATCGGATTATACCCGGATCGTAAGTCGATCTCTTTTCCCCGGGGGACAGTTTTTTTTCCCATGACCCAAGCCGATGATAATTGTATGCACCTACTTGTTCGGGGTATAAAATGATTTTTCTACAGCTAATCAATCCGTATTCCATAGAACAAATCAAAGCATTGGAAGACAAAGCCAATGCTTACGAGACTTGGGTTTTCTTTTTAGTATTTTTGGTGGTGTTGCTGTCTCTTGTATCTCTTTTGCAAAGATTGGCAATCGTCAAGTTGCGCAAAAATCATAGTCTGACAAGGCCGGGCCAACAAAGGGAAAGAAACATTTTGGCGGATGTAAATACGATTACACAGACCTTACCGGAAGGGGCGCATTTTCCTCAACCGAACGAATTACTCAACTCAGGTCTTAAATTCAAATTCGGTGTCTCAGGATTTTCTTCCGAAAAAACAATTATTGTCGGACAATCGGAAGGAACGGTTAAAACGCATTCCACAGAGGTTACCGACTATCATTTAACTATAATTATTCGGAAAAGAGGAGCTTCCTATCATCTTGAATTTAGAAGGGAAGGTAAAGTTCTTATTCTTTTGCCAGGTTCGAAACAAATGACGGAAATGGGTGCCAGAGAAAGATTCACCATTCAGAAGGAAGAAAGTGAAGAAGGTTATTTGAATTTCAATTCCATCGAATCAAACGAACCGATTCGGTTTCGATTGGGTAAAACATTGACGGAAGATTTGAAATTCCTTGGAGGGTATTTCGAGTTTCATTTTTATACGAAAGATTCGGAGTCATCTCATCTGGACGGGAATAAAGAAAAATATTTTTTTCTCAAACTTTATAAAATCTATCCCGGTTATAATACCGCAAAACAAAATAAAGACGGTCTTTTTCCCATGCTGGAGAAGTTTGAAAAGGTTTGAATCCTCTTGTTTTCTTGTAATGATTTAGTAACAGACTAAAAGAGACATAATGGGGGCACGGGGAATCAGTGGCCCCCACCCTGCTTCGGGATTGGGGGGAGTGGCTCGTGGGCCTGCCGAAACTCCCTAACACAAAATAACAACCTTGTCCATCCCAACCTCAAATCGTATGAAAATTTTCCTAAAACGTTCGCCTTTTTGCCTTAAATGGCGAGGATTATTATGGAACCGTTATCTTTTTGTTATAGGGTGGGTTGTCGTGTCTTATTTTTTAGCATTTATCTTTTGTTAGCTTGTTTTTTTTGTATTCGATCGGAGTCATTCCTGTCGATTTTTTAAATTCGAAATTGAACACCGATTTGGAGCCGAAGCCTGTAGTGAAAGCGATTGCAATCACAGATAGATTCGGCTTGGTTTTGAGAAGTGCTTTCGCCTCTTCGATTCTATAGGAATTCAAATAAGCTCTAAAACTCATTCCTATTTGAGAATTAATCAACTCGGATGTCTGTTGCAAATTCAGCCCGATGGCTTGGGAAGTTTTTTCCAAATCCAATGTTTCATCCAGATAGGGTTTTGCTTCCGACATCCATGTTTCCAGGCGAACCAAAAACTCGTTCGTATTCACAGAATCCAATTTTGATTTCGTGTAACGTGTATTTTGTGAATTTTTTACAGTAAGAAATCTTTGCAGAATTTCATTTCTTTCTCCTGCTAAATCTTTATACTTCTGAAGAAGGTTGAATAATAAAAAGAACAGATCTATGGGGAAGATGAACATGGATCCATATAGAATCGGAAGAGAGTAGGGAATGATTCCCAGATAATAAAAAATGGAGCTGTATCCAACACAAAGATATGTCCCCCAACAGAGTAGGAAGAATTGAATTCTTTTTTCTCCCTTAAGATAGATTCGAATTCCTGTGATGAGAATCATCGGAATCGATATTAAATAAATCAAATTGATTACCCTGGAAAAGAATGCATTCGTTTGAGTGAATAGAATGCAGAAAGAGGAAACAAATCCGATGGTTGCTAAAATGAGTAGCAACCGATCGATCCATGGAGTTCTTCGTTTCGTATTTAAGAACATTCTAACAAACTGAAAGGATGCAGCGATCCCCAAGGCCAAAAAGAATAGATTCGATCTGCTTTGCCACCAAGTAGAATTGGGCCAAAGAGTGTGAAAGGAATTTCCGAATTGAGTGTTGTACCATAGAGTCGTTGCTAGAACATAGACCGCATAATAAAAAAATTCATAAAGCCGAAATGCGATCAGATAAAACAGACTGATCACGAACATAACCGCACAAAATCCCAAGATGAGCCATATCACCGCAGTTTCCAAAACGATTTTGTGATAAAATGCGTCCTCATCCATAGAGTAGATGGGAAAAGAGATGAGTGAAATGGATTGAAGGCGTAGATAAATATAGTTTTTCTTGGCTGGGTTGAGCCCAGGAATTTGGAAACTAGGATCTAATGCTTTCGGAACTGCCCAGGTTGATTTTGGAAAAGAGTCTCCCGTTCGCAGAGATAGGTAGGATGTTCCTTCCGGCAAATATAAAATAGCACTGTCGAGTGCCTTCCATTCTAAAGAGAGAATTTTCTCAGGTAAAAAAGCAGGATCTTTTACTGAGGCTCTCAGCCAGAGGATGTCTTTTGTAAAATGGAAAGAAAGAGAATCCTCTTTGACTTTTTGCCAAGAAGTTTGTTTCTCTATATCCTCCAAAGTCATGTTCCCTGTGGAATCACGGAAGAATTCGAATCGATTCGTAATATTGGTTCTATTTTTTTCCTGACCGGAACAGGCAAGATTTGCAAACAGGAGGAACGCTAAGAACAACAATCGAACCGATTTCATTTGGAAACACATTCCATTTTTTTTGACAACTTACAAGTTTAATTCTAAAAAAGAGTCCTAAAATATAGTTTAGGACGACCGATCCTTTTTTTCGGATATGCTTTACGTTTATGGAGAGTTATATTCGATTTTTTGATTTGCCTAGGTGTATTCATTTTGCATTCACTTTATGTTTGTCATTTTATTGCCAGCCGGTGTTTAATAATACGGGAGATCATGAAAGCAAAGCATACTATCAAACTAAAATCTTACAATGTTTCTTGGAAAAACGCTGTGGTGATTCTATAAAGAACATAAGTTATACGGGAAGCCCGTATTCTTTCACCCAAAAAGTTTCGATAACTCCCTTGACCCCTTCTTTGGCAGTAAAAGTCGTATCTTGCAGTTCCAGTCCTTCCTTACCTAGCGGGCTTTCCATTGATAGTCAATGTAAGATCAGCGGAACGCCACTTACATTACAGCCGAAGACGTCGTACACCATTATCGCAAATCTTTCCGATTCTAGTTCGATACAGGGAAACATTGAAATTTCCATTAATAATTTCTTGATCCCTTCCACACTTTCCTCCGGTTTGTATGCGTGGTATCCTCTCGACGGAAACATCAATGATATGAGCGGAAACTCTCATGATGGATATTTTCCCGGCGGTATTTGGCCCGCTACATCAGGGCCGTCTTATACCTCCGGTCGCTCCAACATACCGAATGATGTTGCTACCTTCAACGGATCGAACCAATTGTTTGCAAGCGACTTTGTTCCTCTTTGTCACGAGGATTTTGCCATTGCCCTATGGATTTATGCGGGCTCTGTCACGAATAACAAAATCATGGGGTACCAAGACGCTCCGAGTTATAATCCTGGAATCACACTTTCATTGAATGCAACAGGGCGTGTCGATTTTAGTGCCTTTTGGATCGCAGGTTGGGGCAATGTCGATGGTATCATTGGGAGTTCTGCAACGGCTATATCTGCAAACGTATGGACTCATATTGCCTATGTTCACAATGGAACCACTCGTCAGGGAAATATTTGGGTCAATGGAGTAAACGAAGGTGTTACCTCAAACTTCGGTTCCTTTGCCGGATGTACCACAGGCACCTCGCCGAACCAATGGTGGAACGGAACACCATTAAATATCGGTTATGCGTTCCCCAGTGGTTTTTTTACGGGAAGGATGGATGATATCTGGTTTTTCAAAGGACGTCAACTGAGCGCAAGTGACATTTCCACTTTGATGGGTCTTCCCTAATCATTCCGCTACGATCCTACTTTGATCAGGCAAAAAGGCGAACTTTTCGGAAGAATTTTTGGGAAAGCGGAGATTAGTGTAGTCGGGAATATGAATTTGTGTTAGGTGGTTTGTTGCAGCCCACGAGCCTCACCCCCCAACCCTAAACAGGGTGGGGGCTTTCAAGATTCCCCGGACATTATGTCTCTTAGCTTTTTACGCGCAACCCCGAGACGCACCTATAAAAAAAGTTCCGAAATATATTTTGGAACGATCCGCCTTCCGGTTTCGGATATACTTCGCCATTATGAAAAAAATTCGAATCTTTCGATTTTACCAATCTCAGTGTTGGTTCAGAGAGATTAGGTTGTTATTTCCGGTTACCTTATTGTATTCGGTTGCTTTCTGCCAACCATTGCATTTTAGTAATTCCGGAGATTTTGACAGTCATGAGTTTTATGAAACGCAAGTGTTGAGTTGTTTGCTAAAAGGTGATTACTGTAATTTTAAACTAACAGATAATAAGTCATCGAAAACGGAAAGCAGTTCTTCACCTGCCATACCTCTTTCACCATTGGTGCAATATAATTTTACTAATGGTTCGCTGCTGAATTCAGGATCAGCGGTTATTTCTTTATCCTCTCCTGAGTGGGCACCAGTCGTGACTCTCGGCAAAGACGGCGACACTAGTGGCGCCTATCTTTACACCACCAATAACCAATACTTTGTAACTGCGGGAAACGGCGATTCCAGCTTACCTATGGGAGCAAATCCAAGAACCTTCTGTGCTTGGATCAATCCTTCATCGCTTCCTGCAAATGGCTTTCATCATATGGTCTTTCGTTATGGCAATACTACTACAGCTAATGCATCTGTATTGGCAATTTCAACAGCAACCGGAAGTAAAGTTTCTTTTTTAGGATTTGGTTACGATGCCCTTGCCGATTACACTGTACCGATTAACACCTGGTCGCATTTATGCGCTACATTCAACGGAGGTAGTACGGCGAGTCTCTATGTGAATGGAATCTTTATCGCGAGTTCGTCCTTTTCCGGTACGGGACCACTCAATACAACATCCGGATCATTCGCGATAGGAACTTGGACGGGAAGTGGAGGTACAGCATACTACTGGCGGGGAGCTCTCGATGATGTGCGTATTTATGATGTTGAATTAAGCGCCACACAAATCGGTCAGATCCATAGCACTGGAATTGCATATAAGTAATACAGGATCGATAAAAAGTTCCGAAATATATCTCGGAACGACCCGCCTTCCGGTTTCGGATATACTTCGCCATTATGGAGAAAATTCGAATATTCCGATTTTGCCGATTTCAGGGTTGGTTCAGAGAGATTAGGTTATTATTTCCAGTTACCTTGTTGTGTTCGGTTGCTTTCTGCCAACCATTGCATTTTGGTAATTCGGGAGATTTTGACAGTCATGAATTTTATGAAACACAAGTGTTGAGTTGTTTGCTCAAAGGTGCTTTCTGTAATTCCAATAAGCTCACGGAAAATCAATCCGAAACCAAAAACGATTTTCCACCTACTATGAGTTACACGGATGGACCGTATACTTTTTTACGAAATTTCCCGATTTCTACAATCACACCGGTTGTGACGGGAACTGTGGCATCCTGTTCTTCGAATCCTTCACTACCTTCGGGGCTTTTGATCGACAATACAACATGTGCGATTTCAGGAACACCTACCGTGATACAGTCCGCCAATTCTTATACAATCACAGCGACAAATCAATACGGTGTCGCGATAACGAATGTTAATATTGCCATTATGAATCAGGTTGTTTCTCAAGTGTATATGAGTGTGCTTCCCGGATATTACAATAGTGCTCAAAATGTGACTCTTACCACAGGCACTGCAGGAGCGACGATTTACTACACCACAGATGGCACGAACCCGAAAACCACTGCAGGAGGCTCTACTTTCGTTTATTCTTCCACTGTTAATGTTGCAGTAAGTAAAACAATTCGAGCTATCGCTGTGAAGACAGGATACGCAAATTCTCCTGTTGGATCTGCTTCGTATATCATCAATGGTGCAGTCGCTTATTCCGTGGGTGGTTGGGTGAGCGGACTTCAGGGAATGCTTCGTTTACAAAATACCTTTAATAATGAGACTCTCAGTTTGTCCGGAAATGGACCGTTTCATTTTGGGACACCACTCGCAAGTGGAGCATCGTTCACCGTTACCATTCCTTCCACTTCCGGTCAATCCTGTCGGGTGGATGTGGATGATGGCGGAGTGAACAAAGGAGGAACCATTTCCGGAAATTTTCTGACTGTCGCCGTCGTCTGTGATGGAGATATCATTGCCGCATCCTCAAAAACAAATTATACATCTACGACCGTCTCCGGAGGTTATTTGGTAACAGACAACGATACTGGTTTGATTTGGAAAAAATGTGCCCAAGAAATGACCGATCCGAATTGTACCTTCGTAGGTGGTGGATTGACCTGGACCAATCATGGCATTTCCTGTTATCAATTGAACAATGGTACAGGTTATGGGGGAAGAAAAGATTGGCGTTTGCCCACAGTGAGCGAACTCGCAAGTATCATGACATCAAATACTCCCTCCGTCAATACCACGTATTTTGGTTCCCCTTATAATGGAGCATTTTTTACTTCGGCAAATACAAACCTAGGAACCCCATCACAAGCCTTCGGCTTTTCTACCAGTGGTGGATCTATGTATTCGAATTTACCAAAAACTGCATCAAACAATCGCTGGACGGACTGTGTTGCTGGACCATAACAGCAATTTGGGTCAGTCAGGTTTATCAGAGAGTTCCTGTTATTGTGCCTTTTGATGTGAAAGGCAAAAAGACGAACTTTTCGAAAGAATTTTTGGGAAAGTGGAGATAAGGATAGGCGGAATTATGAATTTGTGTTAGGCGGTTTGTTGCAGCCCACGAGCCACTCCCCCCAACCCTAAAGAGGGTGGGGGTTTTCAAGATCGTTCTGCAATATTAATTAAAAATTGTTACCACTCCCTAAAAAGTTAATTTTAACCAACCCATATTTTTGTAACGGAAACCCTTACTCTATTCGAAAGTAAAAGAGAGAGATCCTTGTTACTTAGGAAAGTGAGACCTCCTTCCCAAAAAAACGATTCTTGTTTTGTGTTCTACATGCCGATTCTATAAGAAAAGAGATTTCGGAAAGCCATGCAAAATATAGATTACTCACGTAGGCTCAGGTCCCCTGGTACCTCTTATTCCCAGGAATCGCCGCAAGGTTATTCCTCACCTGTACATTCTCATTCGTATTCATCTTTTCCTTCTTCGGAATCCAATAAATCCAAATCCGCATTTGTGCTTTTGATCGGCGCCATTTTGCTTTTCACATCAGGGATGGTTGTGGGAATCCAATTAAACCAAAAAGAAAAAGGATTTCAATCGAACCAAGAGAAAAGTTTTTCCAATGTGGGTAAATCCGAAAGAGCAGAGAAAAACGATCGAAAGGCATTTGAATCCAAAGAATCAGAAGCAACTACTTCCCGGGAAGAATCTACAGGTTCCAACGAATCTTCTCCTTTTCCTTCCAGTTTGAAGTTCCCACCCAAAAACGACCAAATCAACTATATGGTGCAAATCGGTAACTTTTCTCCCGAAGAAGCAGTACAAGTGGGAAAACATCTGATGACTTCGGAACCAAGCCTCCAAGGTAGAATTTTCAGAACTTCGACAGGCAAACTTTACGCGGGTTATTTCTACAGAATGGAAGATGCAAAAGAAGCTTTGGAGAAAATCACTACACGCATTCCGAGTGCACAGACGGAAGCTTTGGTAAAAACAATCCGTTTCTGAACTATTTTTATTAGTTCCCTTGACATTGCCCTTTTTCCGGGTTATACTAAGGGCAAGAGTATTTACGGAAGTTATTATACTTACTTGGCAACAAAAAAATTAACTGAAAAAGTAAAAGAGCCTAAATTCAAGGTGGGAGACTATGTAGTATATCCCATCCACGGGGTAGGTGAAGTCACCGAGGTCGCTAAAAAAGTGATCCTGGGGAAGAAGAAAGACTGCTATATCATGGAGATTCAAGGCTCCAAGATGAAGGTCTCTATCCCTGTGGAACGTGCGATCGATGTAGGTATCCGTTCGATCATTGATAAAAAAGAGATCAAAAAAGTTCTCACTCTCCTGAAAAAGGATGAAATCGATACGGAAGAAGACTGGAAGGTTCGCTACCAAAACAATATGAACAAGATTAAATCTGGTTCTATATTTGAAGTAGCAGATGTATGCCGCAATCTTTACAAACGCGCTTATGGCAAAGAGCTCTCCATTATGGAGAGAAAGTTATATGAAAGCGCATATAATTTGGTAAAGATGGAAATTGCACTTAGTAAAGGTGTTCCCCAGGAAGAAGCAGGAAATATTGTTTCTGATGTTCTGGCCGCCTCCGTGCAAGGTTTGGCACCACCACCTCCCCCGAAAGAAATTGATGATCTAGATTTAGAATAGACTTCCGTATATGCTCAAATTTTGGCTAAAAAGGTTTGAGTCATGAAACACCTCCTTGCAGCCATCGGCTCGATTGCAGTCGGTTTGGCGTCATTTTTCTTTCTCTACACAGAATCACAGAATCTAATTCTATCTGGTTCTCTGTCGGGTTTGGTACTTCTCTATGGAATCTTTCTTTCGTTTGGTGAGAAAAAACTCTACCCTGAAATCAAGGCAGATGTAATTCTCTGTGGTTCCTTAGGTTCCCTTTTGGGAGTTGCAATTGCAGCTTATCCCGCAAGTTTACTTTCCGAGTACGGACATAAATCCTTTGGCATCGCCTTGGTATTTTTGTTTTTTCTCACAGGAGTAAAAGCAGGTGTTGCGTTTGCAAAAAAACCAGGTCTTGCCATTTTTGGCGGCGGTTCCGGAGGGAGCTTTTCTCTTCCAGGACTTGAAGAATCCGGTCATTCCCATATCCGAGAAAAAATCCTAGACACTTCTGTAGTCATCGATGGTCGAATTTTGGACATTGCAGATACGCATTTCTTAGATGGTCCTCTGATCCTTCCTAACTTCGTGTTACGCGAAATCCAACTTATCTCCGATTCTTCGGATCCGATCAAAAGAGCGCGGGGACGTCGTGGTTTGGAAATGTTGAACAAATTGCAACGCAAAGGTTCGATCGAAGTAAAGATCACTTATACCGATTATTCAGACACACGCGAAGTGGATGCGAAGCTGATCAAATTAGCTCGCGACACAGGTGGTGCCGTAGTTACAAACGACTTTAACCTAAATAAGGTGGCGGAGTTGCAAGGTGTGAGAGTGTTAAACTTGAATAGTCTCGCAAATGCTCTGAAACCGGTTGTTCTTCCCGGTGAAGAATTTCCGATTTCCGTCATCAAAGAAGGTAAAGACGAAAACCAAGGGATCGGTTATCTCGAAGACGGAACTATGGTTGTCATCGAAAACGGCGGACATCTGGTAGGAAAAGAAGTACGAGTTGTCGTAACTTCCATCATCCAAACAGCCGCAGGTAAGATGATCTTCACAAAAGTACAAAACGGTAATAATAACTACAACAAATCGTAATCATTTGTTGTCAGAGTATTGTATATGAAGTCTTTCTTTCGTTACTTTTCTAGCCGCGAAGGTCTCATTGCAATACTCTGTTATGTGGTAACCGCCGGGTTTTCCACATTTGCTTTCGCTCCTTTTTCCCAATCCTATCTGGTTTGGATCGCTCCTCTCGGTCTTTTTTATATCGAAAAAAAATACCGTGGAGAATGGAAAAAACTCATTTGGCACGGATTCGGGTTCGCTCTCGTATTTTATAGTTTTTCCTTTCATTGGATCTACCATATGGTCACCGTATTCGGAGGCTTTCCCTGGTTTTTAGCAGGTCCTATCTTTCTCATATCAGCCATCATCTTAAATTTCAAGTTTCCTGTTTTTCTGATTAGCTTTTCCTTTCTTGTAAAAAAGGTAGGAAGATTTTTTCCCTGGCTAGCCGGAGTTGCCGTTTTATTCTCCGAATTTTTTACTCCTCAGGTATTTCCATGGTATTGGGGAAACGTGGTAGGAGAAAATCATATCCTATCGCAAAACGCAGAGTATGCGAGCGCCTACGGGCTGAGTGTCCTATTATTCGTATTCTCTTATTTTTTGTTTCAATCTTTGAAGCTCCAACGTTGGAAAAAAATTTGGAACTATCTTTTTACAACGGGAAAGGACAAAACCAGGAAGAGAAAAATCGTATTCGGACTTGGTTCCGTCTTCGTCGTTTTTTTAGGATTCTGGATGAACGGTGCCTATTTATTTTATAAATGGGAAAATGTAAAACCGCTCGGCACAAAAGAAGTTCTGATCATTCAACCCAATGCTCCTTTGGAGTTTCGGGACGGTAGAAGTATCGCGGAAGAAATCAATCTTCTCATGGAACGAATCGACAGTCTCGCCGAACAAGGTGCGGGTAAGGACAAAATCGATTTAATCGTATTACCGGAGTCAGGTGTTCCTTTCTTTTCCACTCATGAAACCGAAGAAACAAAAATGACCAGACTCTATTGGGATCGTTTCGAATCCATGATGAACATACTTGCGCTTCGTCACAAAGCGAATGTATTTTATAATGAATTGGATGTGGATTTTAAAGACGGAATTCATACCCGTGACAACTTAAGAAGTTATAATTCCTCGGCTCTCATCGGACCGAATGCGGATCGCAAAGGTAGTTATCAAAAAGTCTATCTACTGATTTTTGGAGAATATATGCCTTTCGAATGGATGTATGAACTTTCCGGACAAACAGGAAGATTCGAAGCGGGCAAGTCTCTTTCTCTTATTCCTTATATGGAAACTACCCCGCCTTCCGTGACTCCACTTTCTCCTCTTCATTGGTTTGATACCGCCAATTTTAATCCGAAAGCGGTGAAAGAATATTATGGTAAGGAAACGATTTCCGAAAAGCAAGCGGGCAGTTTTTTACCGTTGATTTGTTACGAAGTGATCATTCCCGAATTCGTCCGTAAGTTCCAGGGAGATCCCGATTTTATCGTCAATGTAACAAATGATAAATGGTATGGAAATTCCGTCGAGACCTACCAACATCATACTTTGGGAAGAATGCGAGCCATCGAGTTTAGAAAATGGATCGTTCGCTCCACAAATTCGGGTACATCCGTTTTTACCGATCATTTGGGAAGAAATATAAAGGATGAGTTTACTTCTCTTGATTCTGCCGCTTTTTTACGCGGAACAGTGTCAGTGATTCCGGGTTATGAAACATTCTATAGAAGGTATGGAAATCTTCTATCTTGGTTATTTTTGACAATCTCCGGATCTTTTTTTGTGTTCTATGTTTGGAAATTCCGTTAAATTTTTCTACGCAAACAGATTATTTTTTGCGGCCTATCTTTCCGTTTTAATCCATATAACTCTTGCTATATGGTCATTCAACGGATCAAAATCCCCTTATGGACTCACGATTTGCGGACCTAGTTGGATTTATGATACGGAAGAAACAAGAGATACGGAGCTTGTTTTCGAAATGGGAACTCAGCTTGACGGCGGCAAAAAAAGAGACCAGGACGGAGAAAGCGATCAAGGAGAAGAGGAAGGCGAAGGAGAAAAGGGGAAAAACGAAGGATTTGCAAAAGGCAAATACGAAGGAGGACAATGGGACAAGCTCGTAAAAGACTTGGAATCCACATCCGATCTTCGCAAAAACTTTAAAAATGATCTGGATTCAATCGTTCCTTCCTCGGGAATTTCCGATTCTTATATCAAACGGGAAAGAGATTACGAAGATATCATCGTCAAAGAAGTTTTCCCCACCTTACACAGCATACGTGAACCTTTCAAAGTGGATATTGAAGAAGCCGAAGACAGTCTGGCAGTTCATAAGGAAAGAAACAGAATCATAGAAGAATTCAGAAAAGGAGAAGAGGAATCTCCTCCCATCACGATGCGTTTGTCTCTGGAAGGTGAAAAACCTCCGAGGTCTCCTTTGCAAATGCCTAAGGAAGAACGTTCCAGATACCTGGATCAGAGCCTGAAACAACCGAAGGAAAAACAGTTAAACGAATTTATCTCCCGCTTTTTGGGATACGATGTGAACAAGGGAGATCTTTCCACATTTGTGCGGGATCTTTATTATGAAAACCTGCAAAGATTGGCGTATACATTCAGTAATGACCCCACTTACTTTGCAGTCGATTATTTTCAGGAGAACCTGAACAAAGAAGATTTTCTCAAACAGATGATGGCACTATTGTCCGAACACCTCGGAACAAAGACCGGAACGGAAATTCTTTTTACGATAGAAAATATTTATGAGATCCAAGGCAGAGCCTTGAACGTTTATTTTCAAAACGAATCGCTCTACCAAACTTATTCCGAAGAAAGAAAAAAAGAACTGAGAGTGGAAACCATTCGCAGGGTTGTTGAAAAATACAAACCGATCTTACGTGAAAAAAAGATCCGATCTTTTTCCGATGCGGAAGCAGCTTACACAAACAAACGATTGCAGATCATGGACAGTTTGATCCAAAACACTCCGAATGGTTATCGTCTTCAGGACGCTCTTTTTGAAAAAGGAAGGATTCTTTGGGAATCGGGGATTTTAAAGGGAGATGACAAGTTATTGTACGAGGCTATCGGTGAATGGAAAAAGATCTCTAAAAAAGGAGAGGGGGATTTTCTAGCGGAGAAGACTGTGGAAAATATTCTTCTCACCTTACAACAGGAAGAGATTCGCGACGCCTTTGGAAAATTTCCTTCCCATACTAGGGAAAGAATCGATATGGCCGTCCGTTATCGTTTAGCAGATGTTTTAGAAAAGAAAAAGCTGAGAGAGGAAAAAATCCTCTGGCCCAAGACAAAAAAACAAGTCTCGAACTAAAGGGATTTATGTTTTAAGATTCTCGATTCCGTTTTCGTGAAATTCATTCGCCCATTTGTCATGGAAAGGAGTTTCCTTTTCGATCCTTTCTTCGATTGCCATCTCGGAAATGGAAGACTCTCCGAAATGACGCAAAAAATCCCTATGGGCAAGACGTTCAATGAGCGCCTGCCAGAAAACTTCGTCTTCATAATCTTCTAAAATATCGACTAGTCCGCTTTCTTCTTCGAATTCACGGGTGAGGTAGGGCTCCCCATTGTTCTGGTCTATCTGAACGATATTGCCTAGGCCTATGGACTCAGCCTGATTGAAAACATGGCGTACTACTTCTGCGAAACGGGAATCATTATCCGAATCATCTTCCGCTCTTTCTTTGGCTTGCAAAGTAGAAATGACCCAATCCCCCATATATACTAATTTGAGGAGAGTCTCGTATTGCTCGAGGGAAAGTTCAAGATTCATCTAAAGATACGATTGTTCGCTTGTCTGGAAAGAAAAGAGTTTTTTTGGGCCAAGGTTCCCGGAAATCAGGCAAAATACTCAGTCTTCCAGGAGAAGTTCTTTGTTTCGTAGCGGCCTGTATTTATCCCGCACAATGGCGGTTATATCGTCGATTGCGAGCAAAACCTCTTGGTTATTGGAGTTGTTTTCATGGGGAAGGTAAAAAAAGCCGAGCATTCTGAGGGAGCTTCCTTGCAAAAAAATCCGATCATTTTGATCGATATGGTTTGCAAAAGAAACGACACAATCTTTCCAACCTCTGTAATTTAAGGAGGTAATTGCGATCTGTCGGGTTTCAAAATCCTGATTTTCTATTATGAGTGTTAGGTTCCCGTTCGATTGGGAGGAATATACCGGAATTCTGATCTCTTTTACAAAATCTTTCAGCAAAATAGGTTCGGGAAAATAGACGGAAAAGGGAAAATTGGAAAGTTTCGGAACCCGAATTACCAATGCCTGTTTGGAACCGGGAATGGGGGCCGTAAAATTCTGGGAGAGGGAAATATCGGGAAGCGGAGTATCTTTTTCTAATTTTGTACGAATATTAGATTTTGAGTAATTATTGGATTCGAAATTTTCCAGAAGGATTTCCTTCCAGATTGTAACATCTGCATATAATATAGATAGAATCGATAGAAAAATGCTCAGGAAAGTAAATATTCTGAATGCAATCATGTTGACAATAATTCCTAAAGAAGAGGATATATATGTTTTATCGGTAAAAAAGGAGAAACTAAAGAATGCAGGCGCACAAGTTCTTATTGGCCATTACAACTATATTTTTAGCAGGCCAAATCTCAGCTCAGGTAGCTGATCCAAAAGCAAATACTTCCACAAAAAGCGAAGCGGCGGTAGAGTCGGAAGCTTCCACTACTTCATCCAATGCACAAAAAGCAGCGGCAGATGCGGTATCGGATGCTCTTTCCAAAGAAACACTTTTCATTAATAGCAAAACAGCTTTTACTCTCGAAGCAAAAGATGATTCTTCAACAGTAGATTATATCGAATGGAAAACGAAAGCCGGAGATTACCGACGTTTCACAGCTCCCATTCGTCTTGCTGAAGAAGGTGTTACAGAAATCCAATACAGATCTGTAGATAAAGTCGGCAACGTAGAAGCTCCTAAAATCTTAAACGTAACAGTTGATAATACTGCTCCTAAAGTAACTCTTCAACCTGCTGAACCTTTTTTCGTATTGAATGGAGTACCTTTTACTTCAAAAAACAATAGTTATACTGTTATCGCTGAAGACAAAGTAGGCGTACAAGCTGTACAATACGCAATCAATAACGACGCTGCAAAATCTTACACTGACCCGATCAAGTTGGAGACTGCAGGTGCCAACACAATCAAATACAGTGCAAGTGATAAAGCAGGAAATTCTTCCCCTGAAGCTTCCGTTGTAATCACTATTGATGATGTGAAACCTACTGTGGAAATCGTTCCTTCTCTCCCTCTCGTTGACATCTCCGGCAAACCTTACGCAAAACGCGGAAATGTTTTCCATGTGAACGCGGTAGATAAAGAATCTGGTTTGAAAAAAGTTTTAGTGAAATTGGATGCAGAAGCGGAATTCCGTCCTTATGTGGAAGGAATCGTTGTGGAAACACAAGGTGAACACAAAATCCAAGCGAAAGCGATTGATAACGTAGGAAATGAATCTGCAACTGTAGAAGTATCCTTCTTTGTTGATCTAACTCCTCCTTCTTCCGTGATTCAAAAAACAACTGCAACTGAAGCTCCTGCGGCGACACCTGCAGCTACTACTCCGGAAAAATAAATTTTTCTAAAATAGTCGGAACCAACCAGCTTGGTTCCGAACCTTGATTTGAGGAGGCATTATGCTTTCTCAAATCATTCGTTTTTTCTATTCCCACCCTTGCACTGCCTGCGGCAGATTGGACTCTTTCTCCAACCGGATCGGAATTTGCATTCATTGCATTCGTTCCCGAAGGAAAATCCAAAATTCTAAAACCTTTCCCCCCGGCTGTTCTGTTTGTTCCTCTCACTTGGAAGAAGATGGCAATTGTGAGTATTGCAATTCCCGATTTGTATTTTTCTCCGCACTATTTTCATTACGATCGAGGATGTCTTGGGAAAGACAGATCTTCCAAACTTGCAAATTTCGGAACGAGAAGATCTTACAGAACTACTTTGCTTTGGACTTTAGAAAGGAAAAGTTCATAAAAATCGAAGACAAGCCGGATTGTATCGTGTTTTTACCGTCAGAAGATAGGGAGAGAGGACGTTTTTTCCACCCTGCCAGGCATCTGGGGGAGAGACTTTCCAGAAAGTGGAAGGTTCCTATTTTGCCCGGAGTGAAAAAAGTCTCAAAAGACAAACAATCGGGAAAAATGTTCCAGGAGAGGTTTTTTCATGCAAAAAAGGCATTCGTTTTTTCAAAAAGTGATAGAATATGGAAAGGTTTTCATATCTTGATCATAGATGATATATTCACTACTGGCGCTTCCCTAAATGAAGTATCCAAAATGTATATAGCAGCCGGAGCAAGAAAGGTATCTTGTATGGTATTATTAAACAAAGAGGGTGATTGAATTCGATGGATATTCAAGTCAAGGATGACATAAGAATCATTAAGTTTGCCGGTGCCATTTTGAAAGTGGATTCGGACGAAATTGAAAAAGAATTGTCCAAACTCACTCAGACCTCTGTGAAGAAGATCATTCTTGACCTAACAAAGGTTCATCATATCTGTTCCACAGCTCTTGGTATTTTTGTTGCTACAAAAAGAAAACTAAAACCGATGAACGGTGATATCAAAGTCATCGTTGTAGACGAAGACCTCATTCAATTATTTGAAATCACTATGTTGGACAAGGTATTTGAAATTTTCCCCGATTTATCTTCCGCTTTGGAAGGCTTTCAATTAGACGCAGAAGACTAATATCTTCTTTTTCAAATGACAACCAAACAAATCGCCTTTGCTTCGGGAAGCGCTCATAAAATCAAAGAAATGAAGCTGCTTCTCGAACCTCTTGGTTTCCAAGTGGTAACTCCAAAAGATTTATCCATTCCTTTCTCTCCCGAAGAAACGGAATCCAGTTTTGTTGGAAACGCTTTCATTAAATCCAAAGAATTATTCCGGTTAACCGGCTTACCTGCGTTTGCCGATGATTCGGGGATTTGTGTGGAAGCACTCGACGGAAGGCCCGGAGTTTTTTCCGCACGTTACGGCGGGGAAGGTTTGAATGATAAAGATAGGGCGATTCGATTGCTTTCGGAACTAGGGGACAACCCGAATAGAAAGGCGAACTATACTTGTGTGATTGCCTATTCGTCCGAGGGGAAAGACGTTTCCTTCGAAGGACAAGTGTTTGGTGAAATTGCAAAAGATTACGATTCGATAGGAAAATACGGATTCGGATACGATCCTGTTTTTTATTATCCGCCTTTTCAGAAACGATTTTCAGAAGTTCCCGAAGAAGAAAAAAACAAAGTTTCCCATAGAGCTGTCGCCATGGGGAAATTCTTAGATTGGCTTTCCACTAAAACTTCTTAAATACACCTTGCGGATAGCTTGGTATTTTTCGATTTCAGTTTCCCTTTTTTAAACTAATCCTTTTCCATCCTCTGTCTAAATCTTTGAGAATTGTTTTCTTAAGGAATATCTAAAGTGGATGAGTTTTCAAAAATTATAATCCAAGCAGTAGGTCGGGCCAAATCTTCCGTAGTAAAAATCGATACGATTAAAAATCAAAATGGAAAATCCGGAGTAGGCGGCTCAGGTTCGGGTTTTTTGTTTTCTTCGGACGGATATCTATTTACTAACAGCCATGTGGTGCAAGGTGGTCATCAATTCAAAACCACATTACATGACGGTTCTCAATCCGAAGCGGTTCTTGTGGGAGAGGATCCCGATACGGACTTGGCTGTTTTAAAAACATTCGCTTCCGATTTTCAAACCGTTTCCTTGGGAGATTCCAGTGAACTGGAGATCGGTCAATTGGTCATCGCTATCGGGAATCCGCATGGATTCCAACATACTGTGACTCACGGAATCATCAGTGCCATGGGTAGGACACTTCGTACCCAGTCAGGAAGACTACTTGATCATATCATTCAAACGGATGCAGCTTTGAATCCGGGTAATTCAGGCGGTCCGCTCATTGATTCGGAGGGAAAAGTTGTGGGTGTAAATACCGCGACAATACTTGGAGCGCAAGGACTTTGTTTTGCCATTGGAATCAATACGGCTAAAGAAATCGCTTTGGAGCTGATTCAAACAGGAAAGGTGAAGCGGGCTTATCTGGGAATCATGTCCCAAGTCATCGAATTGAATCCTAAGGTGATGCAATACAATGAGATTCGAAATCGTAAGGCATTGTTTGTGATTTCGGTGGAACCGAATAGCCCCGCGGCTCGAGCCGGTTTAAGGGACGGAGATTCTATCCTCGCTTTCAACGGAGATCCTGTGGAAACCTCGGATGATCTTTTCCGGATTCTTACCAAAGAAAAAATAGGAAGTATTCAAAGCATAACCATTTTGAGAAAAAATCAAAAGGTGATTTTGAATATCACTCCGATCGAAAAGCTAAAACTTCTCGCAAACGGATAAAATATCGTTTAGTATATGGGTAGGATTTCCACCCATATGAATGCTCCTTACCCTCCGCATCCAGTCACACTGATAGGTAAATACGTAGAACTGCATCCTTTAAGAAAAGAACATACTCCTTTTCTGGAAGAGGCTGTCACCGATGGAAAGTTGTGGGAATTATGGTTCACTTCCGTTCCAACTCCAGCTAACATGGGAAAGTGGATTGAAAAGGCAAATGATGAGGAGCGTGAAGGACTTTCTCTTCCTTTTGTGGTGAAAAGAAAATCGGATGGAAAATTCGTGGGTTCCACACGGTTCATGAATATTGAAAAAGACGTAAGGCGATTGGAAATCGGTCACACATGGTATTCCAAATCGGCGCAAAAGACGGAAGTGAATACGGAATGTAAGTTGCTGATGTTGGATCATGCATTTGAGAATTTGAAGTGCATTGCGGTAGAATTAAGAACTCATATATTCAACGTTGAATCCAGAAAGGCGATTCAGAAACTGGGCGCCAAAGAAGACGGAATTTTGCGCAACCACCGTATTATGCCGAATGGAACCATAAGAGACACGGTGGTCTATAGTATCATCGAAACAGAATGGCCCACCGTAAAAACCAATTTGCAATATAGATTGAGTTAGATTCTTTTTGGTTTCGTATTTTTTATCGAAGTATCTCCCCGACAAATATAGTTAGATATCTAATAAACTTGCTTTTTTGAAATAGTTTTCTTTGATTGTGAAAGGAAGGGGAATCAGAATGGAAAAACCTCCTATCATCGATGTTTGGACTCAAAGGGCACTTGTTTCCATGTATGAAAAGATGCCTGAAGTTGCCTCTTTGTTCAAACGATCCGGCTCAGGCGGTTACTCCGAAAAAAATCTCACAGCAGAACAGACTATCGCTCTTTTGGATCAGGCAGGCATTGAAAAAATCCTTTTGCGTGCCTGGTGTCGGCCGGAAGGGTGGGTTTGTACCAACGAACAGGTGTTTGAATTTACGAGTCGTTACCCCGATCGTTTTGTGGGTGTAGCGACGGTCAATCTATCAAAACCGGTAGAGGCGGTGAAAGAACTTCGTCGCGCTGTGAAAGATTACGGTTTCAAAGCATTATTTGTTTTGCCTTGGCTTTGGAATCTTCCACCCAATCATAAACTCTATTATCCTTTGTATGTGGAGTGCATTGAGTTAGGAATACCTTTCTGCACCCAAGTAGGGCAAACCGGGCCACTGATGCCTTCCGAACCGGGAAGGCCTGTACCTTATCTGGATGAAGTCGCCTTGACATTTCCCGAACTTAAAATTGTAGGAGGTCATATCGGATATCCTTGGACGGACGAAATGATCGGTCTTTGTATGAAACATGAAAATGTTTATATCGATACGTCGGCTTACCTACCTTCTTATTATCCTAAACAATTATTGGATTATATGAAGACATCGGGCAGAAGCAAGGTATTGTTCGGTACTAATTTTCCTCATTTGGATTTTAAAAAATGTACGGATCAGGTAATGGAATTGGATTTGCCTTTACCTTCTTTGAAACGGTTTGTGTATACGAATGCAAAGAAAGTGTTCGGGATTTAGCAAAACGGATTGTTCGGAAAATTATCGTAAACGATGTGATTTCCCGGTTCTTTGCGATATACTCCGCAGGCTATCGATTACTTCGAAGCAATAATCGTAGTTAAACGATTTACCGGTTTGTTGAATATGATTTTCATAGAGTGATTTTCCAAAAATCCTAATATGTCTTGCGTAGTGATCCTTACTTTTTTGAAAGAAGAAACTTTTTGATTCCAACCTGTCTCTGTTTTTTCGTGCAATAGATCCGTTACGGTTACATACTCTTCTCCGTATTCTAAAAAGCAAGTATGGATCCTATTTTCATCGCTTCTCACAGGGATAAATCTATCATATCCGGTAAGAGTTTGTGAATAATCCCTAAATGATAGAATCAACTTCCCATTTGGCGGTAATGTTTTGTGTATGGACGTAATCAGTTCCCGGATGTCATTCTTGTCATCGAGATGAGTGATCGTATCTCCGCAGCAAAGAATCAACTCAGGTTGTAGGTTTGCATACTTTGCAACCTCCCTGATATCTTCTTCGAAAATTTCGACTTTCAAGTTTTTACTATTTGTTCTTAATTCATCTAGCAATTGTTTGTTGAAATCGATTGCTTTTACTGAGAAACCTAAATTGGCAAGGGAAACCGATTGGATTCCGTTTCCCGCACCAAGATCAATCGCCAGTTGGGAAGATTGGGGGAGTATACGGTTGGCTTCTAAAAAATCCTGAAATTCGTTTTGTTTTACGGAGAAGTCGCCTATCATCCATGAATAAAAATTTCCCAGATGATTGTCGTAATGCGCCTTCGTATCCATAGGTCCCCGATCAGAGTAATGTTTTTTTCATAATGACAGTCGGTTTGCCTCGATCAATGACACGATCAATAGGCACCCAGTTCTGTTTGAGATATAGACTTTCGGCAGTGCTAGTGAATAGAAAATATTCTTTGTATCCGGATCCAATCAACTCGCGATCCAAAAAATCGCATAGATAGGTTCCTATCCCTAAGCCCCTGCATTCGGGAATAGTGTACAACAATGCCAACCAAGGTTGGTTTGCTTTGTAATGGGGAAATTCTTTGAAGAGACCGACTTCATTATAAATTCCTCCGGTGGCGACCGGAATCTCGTCTTTAAAAACGATAACCTGGAAAGGAATCGTATTTTGGAACCTATCCAGTCTTTCTATTGTAAGTTCTTCAGGCACATTCCATTCCTGTTTGTACCATTTGGCAATGAGCTCCGAGTGTTTTCTCGCTTCTAAATAGTTTCCGATTCGTAAGTTCATAAATTTTAAAAATAGGAAATGGAAAAAGAATCGGTTGTTTTAGAACTGAAACTTCTATCCTGATGCGACAGATCCGCCTGCAAGTCGTTTGTAAAAATCAGCGCCTTCTCTTTCCAGAAACTCTTCGTAAGTTCCTTTGAAGTCATTGATTCCTTCCGGAGTGACTTCGATGATTCTTGTACAAAGAGAGGAGATGAATTCACGGTCATGGGATACGAGTAACACGGTTCCTTCGAATAAGGATAGGGAATAGTTCAATGCTTCGATCGTTTCCAAGTCCAAGTGGTTTGTAGGCTCATCCAAAACGATCACATTATCACCCACAAGGATCATCTTACCGATGATGATTCTCGACTTCTCACCACCTGACAAAACTTTGGTGGATTTGTTGGCCATATCTCCTGAAAATAACATTCTTCCTAAAATCGCCCGGATCTCCTGGACTTCCGTTCCTTGCGGAGCGTTACGAAGCAACCATTCAATGAGTGTATCTGCGTCAGGTTCTATCGCCTCACGGTGGTCTTGCGGAAAATAAGACGCTTCCACGGAATCACCCCATTTCACTTGACCGGAATCCGGTTCCAATTTTTTCATCAGCATACGAAGCAGAGTAGTTTTTCCCACACCGTTTGTTCCTACGATTCCTACTTTTTCTCCTTTGGAGATGGAAACGCTGAAATCTTTGATCACTTGCAGATCATCGTAAGATTTTGAAATATTGATTGCTTCGAATACGTCTTTTCCAAGTACTCTTTTCGCTTTGAACCGGATGTACGGTGCGACTCGGGAAGAAGGTTTTACATCCACCATCTCTTCTTTGATTTTTTCGATCATCTTTTGGCGGGAAGTCGCTTGTTTGGATTTACTTGCGTTGGCGGAGAAACGGGAAACGAAATCCTGTAAGTCGTTGATTTTTTCTTTGGCCCGTTTGTTATCGCTTAATAGTTGTTCTCTGGATTGTTCCGCAGCAGTCATGAAGTCATCGTAATTTCCGGGAAAGACACGGATGGTATTATAATCCAAATCCGCAATATGGGTGGATATCGAGTTGATGAAGTGACGGTCGTGGGAGATCACGATGACCACACCGTTATAATTTGTAAGTAGCTCTTCCAGCCAGTGAATGGTTTTGATATCCAAGTGGTTGGTAGGTTCGTCCAAAAGCAAAATATCTGGTTTTAAAAATAACACTTGGGCGAGTAACACCCGTAATTTGAAACCGCCTGTTAGAAAGTTCAAAGGTTTTGTATGCGTGCTTGTGGGAATGGCAAGTCCTTCGAGCAGTTCTCCTGCGATGGACTCCGCTTCGTACCCGCCTAGATCTGCAAACTGTTCTTCGATCTCCGAGATCCGGATTCCTTCCTCATCCGTCATTTCCTCTTTGGAGTAAATGGCATCTCTTTCCTGCATCAAAGCCCAAAGTTCAGGGTTTCCCCGGAGCACTGTTCCCAAAACGGTTTCGGTCTCGAATTCGTAATGATCTTGTTTGAGGTAACCAACCTTCATGTCCTTGTCCACAGCAACTGCGCCATTGGAAGGTTGCAGAATCCCCGCCAGAACCTTCATAAAGGTCGATTTACCGGATCCGTTGGCTCCGATCAGTCCGTACCGGCACCCAGGTTTGAACTTAATGGAGACGTTCTCAAATAGGGGTTTTTTGCCGAAAGACACGGTTACGTTGGTTGCAGAGATCATACTGCCAATTTTCTAAGGGAAACTGTGTTTTCAACCGACATTTCGTATGATATGGTCAGGATTGTAATCATTCTACTCTTTGTCCTCGGGGGAGGGCTAATTAGCTCTCAAAGCACTCAAAACGGTATGCAAGTACTGTTCGGAGAAGTGATCAATACGGGCCATTTGCTGAAGCTGGAGAAACAAATCCTCCGACTTCAGCCGAGTCCTTTGCAGGAAGAGCTCGCACTCTTGACCGGAAAAAAAATCCGAATCCTATGCGATGTGAACGGAGAGACTTGTTCCCCCATCCGTTATGAAATCGATCCTTTGGAAACTTCCAAAGTTCCCGATTGGACTTTGAAAAAAATACCCAGATATGTAACAGGCGGACATTTTTCCTTTAACCCTCAATGTACTCCTGACGGTAAGGTTTTATTTTGGACGGCACTCATTCGGGAAGGGGCAAGATCCACTCAAAAGATCTGGGCCGCCAAACGGGATCAATACGGATTTTGGATGGCAGGTGAACAAATGGCGGCACCATTAAACAACCGTTTGCCGTCTGCAGTGATTTCCGCATTGCCCGGAGGAAACGAATTATTTGTTTTCGGGAATTTCGGTGAAGAGGAAATGTTGGAAAATCTGAAAAGAGAGATGCTTCTCAAATCTCAAGAGGCTTCCAGAGAAGCAAACAATCCGAAAGAATTTCATTTTCGTTTGGCAAAATTGGAAAACGAATACAGGGAACGCACCGAAAAAATCCAAAGCAGAGCCCCTCTTTATAAATCCTATAAAACGGAAACAGGTTGGTCGAATCCTGTTACTATAAGTTTCCCGTCCTTTTATAATTGGTATAGAAAACCGGAAAATCCAAACCAACAGGTGTTCGGCGGTTCTGCGCTTTCTTCTACGGGAAGAACCATCGTTTACTCCGCACAACAAAAAAGAAATTACGGAAAATTGGATTTGTACGTTACGTTTCAATCCGACACGGGTGTGTTCGAAGAAGGAATCAATTTAGGACCGACACTCAATACCGCCGAGGAAGAGATGGCACCGTTTCTCGGATCGGATGACAAAACATTGTATTTTTCATCGTCGGGGAGAAAGGAAGGAGTTTCCATCTTCGTTACTCGCAGATTGAACGATCAGTGGAACCTTTGGTCGGAACCTCAGGAATTGTCACCTAACTTGCGTGGTGTGAATTTTTTCTCCATTCCTGCCGTAGGAAACTGGGCTTATGTATCGCGTGACGGAGAATTGTATCTTGCTGCGATTCCAAGATCCTTCCAACCGGAACCTGTGGTAGTGATCAAAGGGAAAGTGGTTGATGAAGAAGGAAAACCTTTGAGTGCTTCCGTCACTTACGAATCCCTTACCAAAAAGAAAGGAATCGGTTCCACCATATCCGATCCTAAAACAGGCGAATTTTCCATTGTCCTCCCTTATGAAGAAAATTACGGATTTTACGGAGAAAAAGACGGATACCTTCCCGTTTCACAAAACCTAAATTTGGTGGGTAAGGAAAAGGAAGAACATGAAAAAACGGTTCTTTTGGTTTTGCCGAAAATTAAAAAAGGAAACGAAATCGTTCTCAACAACCTGTTTTTTGCTTTCCGATCCGTGGAACTGGTTAAAGAATCAGAACCGGAGCTGGATCGTTTGGCGAACTTACTGAAAAAAAACGAAAGGCTGAAGGTAGTCATTGAAGGCCATACGGACAATGTGGGCGGTGAAGTTGCCAATAAAAAACTTTCGGTGGAACGCGCGGTTTCCGTTGCCAATTATCTGAAGTCTAAACATAAGATGGACGAAGCAAGGTTGACTACAAAAGGATTCGGCCCTTCCGTTCCGGTTGCGGACAACAAAACGGAAGAGGGACGGGCTCAGAACAGAAGAGTTGTCTTTAAGATTGTGGAAGATTAATATGGTAGATCTTAAAAATATAAACATTCCCAAAGTCAATGTAGATACGAAAAAGATGTTGGGTGCCGTCGACTCTCTTGTCGACAAGATCCCTCCTCAAATCCAAAGTTTGCTTCGAAAAATAGCGATCGGGCTTTTTATATTTTTTCTGATCATGGCGATTTATACCGGTTGGTCCAAAGGTTGGGAAGGCGCAAAACCGCAGGGACTCCAACTAGCACAGGATACACGATCTCTCTTTCTTATGGAAGTGGAAAGGGATTATAACCGCAAAAGAAAAGACGTACAGATGACGAATCCGGAAGATCTTTCTTATGAAAGCAATCGTAAGATGCAGTTTGATTTTATCAGTGAGAGAGAAGGAACAAATCCTACGCAAAATACTTATCCCGAAGAGTCCGATTTTTTAGGAAAAGAATATGATTTTAGAAATAGGAAGGCGGAAGATACTTCCCTTCCTCCTCTTGCCACTCCTTCCGGAGACGGGTTGATTCCTTCTCCTGTGGACGTGGAAAAGATAGGCGCTTGGCAAAATACGGACGAATTGCAAGAGATGGGGAAAGGAGCTCCGAAAGAACTGGATCGTGGAAATCCCGATCTGTCTGCCAAACCGCAAAGAGTTTCTCCTACTGCTAGTCCATCCAATGTGGATTTGGATACGGCAGAGGATCTTAGGTTCAAAAAAATGTTGGACCGGGTGGATCAATTGGAAAAGAAAATCGCAGAAAAAAAGAAAAGAGAAACTACAACGACTCCTTCCCTTTCTCCCGCAAGCGAATCCACAGGGCGCAAACCCAGAGAATTGGAAAGAGTTCCTAGACAATAAATCCGTCTGCATTTTGATTCAATAAAATGATCCTTAAGACCAAGTTTCCATTGATTGTTTCCTTTTTGATTCTTGGTTTTTTTGTGCCTTCTGTCTTTTCGCAAAGCCCGGATCCGAACGGAGAGATCTTTCTTCCTTTTCCCGAAAAACTCAAGTTAGATGGTTCTGAAATAAACGAAACGACTTCACCGAATTCCAATTCTACGGGAGATAATACATCTTCTTCCGTCTCATCTACCATTGTAAGCACCGGAAAAGAAACAGGTTCCAATACCGGAACCACCACGGCTGCTTCCGTGAAAAACAATCCTCCCGGTTCGAGCGTTAGCTCCGTTTCTGCAACCAATTCAGGTTCCGAAACTTCCGCAAAACCCAAAAAAAAGAAAAAAGGAAAAGACGATGTTCCCGATCCGTCGGAAGCCCCTTTCCAAAGAGGAAAGGCATTCCTTGCACGTAACCAAAAGAAAAATGCGGAAACCGAATTCACCGAATCTTATTCCAAGGAAGGAAAAAAAGTAGATCCTTCCCGAACGGAAAACACCAACTTATTCGGGTTAGATTCCAAAGACAAAGAGGGAACGGGGCTCGTAGAAAAAATAGAAGACCCGGATGCAAAAATCAAATCTCAGTTTGAATTAGCACGCTCTTTGGATCGGATGAACCAACCTGAGTCGGAAGAAAAAGCTTATAAAGAATATTTGAAGTTAGTTACTTCATTTCCGGTTCATCCCGAACTTACACCTCGCACTCATCTTGCCATTGCGGTTTTACTTTTCCGAAAACAGGAATATCGTCCGGCATTACACCATTTGGTAAAGTTGATCAAAGAATTCAAAGATTCGAAAGATAGACCGACTGCGTACTATTATGCGGGACGGATCTATGAAAGCGCTTGGGTCGAAAGGGATTTGGAAAGAGCTAAAAAATACTACGATCTCTATTTACAGGAATCGGAAAATAAAGAACTCGTCCCGGGCAACGATTTCAGAAAAGATGCCAAAGAAAGAAGACGATTGATTGAAGTTCCGCTTGGGATTTAAGCGATCGCTACGTTGACTTCAATCCGTCCGAACTTGGAATACAAGTTGATGGAGAGAGTCGGTTTTTTATTGAACCGAACCGAAGTGGTTTTCGATTCCTGGATGTTAGGTGTAGTGATCTCTACGGATTGACCGGCGGATGTGAATATATTCATCGCATTACCGGTTGTCATGTTCGCAATTTCACCTAAGATGTCTTTGTATTCGTTTTGCACATCTTCATCGGAAAGTCCTGGCACCAATTTGCGGGACATCTTATACGCTGCATCGTAATTCATGCTGTAAACGACTTCACCGCTGAAAGAACCTACAACTCCGATCACAATCGCTAACTCATGTGAGGGGGCAGGGCTATCCTTGATGGCGATCTTCCCTCGGATTAAATCTTGCTGCAGTACATCGCGAAAAACGATGGTGGCAGCTTCCAGGAAGGGATTGATAAAGTCGGCTTTGATTTGCATTATTCTACGGAGAGTGCCTTTTGCTTCTCGATGTTGTATTCTCCTGAGAGGGACTGGTTTATTTCAAGAAAAAAGCTAAGAAGTTGTCTTTGTTTTATAAAATCAGCCATCTGGTTCTCTTCTTTTTGGGGAAGAGGAGCTTGCGGAGTGTTGGAGAGGGTGAAATCCCCAAATTCTACATAAATTTGTTTGTCGTTGTCTGTAAAAGGGCCTGTCACTTTTTTCTTACCGAAAGGATTGGACGAAAGTTCTTCCCAAAATTTAGGGTCGCTTGCCAAATGATAGGTCGTTCCTTTCGAGGATTTTACCTGTTTTAAGTCTCCCAGAAAGGTCGCCGGGATGGTTTCGATCGGTTGACCGACTTCTTTAGAAATGGTTTCCAGAGCGTTTTCCGCACTAGACAGCG
This sequence comes from Leptospira kobayashii, assembly GCF_003114835.2. NCBI lineage: Bacteria > Pseudomonadati > Spirochaetota > Leptospiria > Leptospirales > Leptospiraceae > Leptospira > Leptospira kobayashii. Next base: position 800,537 of record NZ_AP025028.1, read on the forward strand.
ATTGAATGCGCTTTTTCCAAATTTCCAATTCTTTTCTTTTGCGATCAAATTTGAGCTTGGAAGTCAGGATGGATTTTCTGGATTCGAAACTAGGAATATTTCCTGAGGAATCTTTGGAGAGATTTCCCTCTTTTTTTTCCTTTTCATACTCTGCGAGCAAATCTGCGTCCGGGATTTGGATCTTGGATTCCAATTGGTTCAGAAGATTGACTTCCGTAAAAGAAAGGATGCGAAAGGAAATTTTTGCCGACTTTGCTTCCGTATCGATTTGTTTTTCAGCGGAAGTAGGATTCCATTTTTGTTCTAAGAATACAGGGAAAAGGGACATTCCTGTAGCGGAATCCACACGGTAGTTCATAGGAGCGGAGTTTAGGATCTGTTGGTAAATTTGAGAAAGACTTCTTGTGTCTTCTTCTCCGTATCCTGCTTGAGAAGATGATTCTTTGTGAATTTGACGGGCTTGGTTGGAGAGTTCCCGTTTGATGCTGATTTCGGAAACTTTGTATCCTACCGCAGTTGCAATATCATTTGCCACATAAAGTTCTCGTATGGTGGAGAACGCGCAGGACTGAATCATTTCGGGATTGGAAGCCATTTCTTTGGAATACTGTTGGTATCTATAATAACAGTCTCTTCGTGCCGCATTGAAATAATCGATGGGAACCGATCTGCCTGCAATCGAGCCGGCCTTTGTAGAAGACTGACCGGTAAGTGCGCCTATAAAACTTTGTTCTGCGTCGCCCGGCAGAAACGTAACAATCAACATACCAACCAGAATGAATAAAAACAGACCGACAAGTCCTCTAATGACTTTGTCTTTGAGGGAACTAGGCTCTTCTTCGAACATAAGGGAAGGGTTTCCCATCGCTTAGGCTTGTAAAGAAAAAATGTAATTAAGAGATTCGGCAAAAGGGAAGATAATCAAACTGATATGTTGTATGCAGCCTTCGGGATGATTTTGGTTGGGGTTCTTTGTTTTCTGTACGTATCTCTCAGCCCCAAATCGCAAAAAAATGACCAAAATACCAAACGATCCCGTCCGGACCAAAGGGATTTTGCGGGGAGCGGGTACAGTTCTGCCTATAGAAGAACTCCTCCTTCTACCGTTTCCCCTCAATTGGATGAAAGAATTCGGAGAGAAAGGGAAATTGCAGACCGTAGGCCAGCCTGGGAAGAACCAAGCCTGAGTTATGCGCGTAGTCCCGAACCCAAACCTTCCGTTGTGGAAAAAGCCACGATTTTGCAAGAAACGGGAGAAGGTCTTTCCGAGATTTTACCGCCCGAGCCTGCCAAAATAGTTCAATTCGAAATGGATGGAATTTTATATTTCGATCATTCCGGAAAAATTCCTTTCGGATCCAAGGACTTGGGTGACTCCGATACAAGTGAAGAAGATCTGCGTAATTTCAAAAGAGTCGGTTCTGCGATTTTAAAAGAAGAAGACGGAAAATTCGTTTTTTATTCGGGTAATGCGAGTTATACATATCAATCCCAGGATCTGGAACAAGTTGTATTTTACGACCAAGGATTTGTATTTTTATTGAAAGACGGAAAAGCGGCAAAGCCCGTTTATTTTACAAATCATTTGGACCAGTTCAAAGACTTTCTCACCCAAGCTACAACCATCTAACACTTACTTGGCATTTCCGGTTTTTAGGTCCCGAAATTTATTGACCGAATTCGGTTTTGAAATACAGTTTTGGAAAATGGAAGCATCTCTCGGCAGAAAGGCAGTCGTATTTCTAGTTGCACTGTATTTTGCCGATTGTTCTCCCGTTGCTTTGGAAAATATCTGTGACCCCATAGGTGGACGTTACAGGAATTTCGTTTTCATAAAATCCCTATTGGACAACGGTGATTCGTTCTGTGGAAAGACTTTTCTGCAAACACCTCCCTCGGCCTTACGTTATCCCGGTTCCCCTTCTTCTTTTGCAAATGGTAGCGTTATTTCGCTTTCTCCTTCCGTTACGGGAAACGGGCTTACATTTTCCATCCTACCTGCTTTGCCGGAAGGTGTTTCCATCGGAACGGGAAACGGTGTTATCTCGGGAACTTACTCTAGTTATGCGGGTTTGGCTCAGACTTATACGGTAAAGGCATCGAATTCGGGAGGGAGTGTGAGTTATAGTTTCAGTTTGACTTTTTTCGGAAAGCCCCCTCTGAAAACGGGCCAGACTCAATGTTGGGACGGAAGCGGTACTTCGGATAGCAATTGTTCTCTGGCTTCCTCTTCCGGACAGGACGGAAAATTGCAAAACGGAACTACTCCCAGTTTCACTTCCGCAACTTTGGTGAACTCTTCGGATTATATCACCACAGACAATAACACCGGTTTTGTGTGGAAAACCTGCAATGAAAACGTTCCTTTTATTGCCTCCAGCTGTGATGTTCCTTCCGGTGCTGCCGATCTTACCTGGGTCGGCGCGGGCACTTCCTGCGCCTCTTTGGACTCCGGCAACGGTTATGCGAATAAAAAAGGATGGAAACTTGCATCCGTTAAGGAACTCAGTACGATCGTAAATTATTTTACGATCCCCGCAACCTACAGCGCTTTTTTTCCCGGAGCTGCAGGGGGAGGGCAATGGACAAGAGATTCTTTTGCGATGTCTCCTTCAACAGATGCATGGTATCTTTCCCTTTCGGAGGGTGTTACGGGAAGAACTTCGCAAGCAAATACGAACCGGGCCCGTTGTGTTCAAGGAGGAAATATACCTCAGGAAATGTTTCGTGACAACGGAGATGAAACTGTAACGGATATCAATACGGGACTCGTGTGGCAGAAATGTGGTATGGGCCTTTCCGGCAGTGTGTGCCAAACGGTAGTTAGTTCCACTTCCATGATATGGAGTTCCGCATTAAATGCCTGTAACACTCTTTCACTATCCAATAGAATCTGGAGGCTTCCTTCCGTATCCGAACTCAAATCAATCGTTAATTTTACAAATACTTCGGTGCCGATCAATACGACTTATTTTCCCGGCGTTACCGCTACGACAGGATATTGGACTTCCACTACGGTATCGGCTTCCGTAACGGAAGCTTGGGTGGTTCATATGAATGTGGGTTCGGAAAACCTTCTGAAAAACGACGCAAATAAAGCGAGCTCCTATAATGTCCGCTGCGTATCCACCGGGCCGTGATCGTCCCGAGGAAAACAAAACTCTAATTATATGCTTAATCACGAGCCCGCGTCTTCCGTTCTAAAAATTAAACATCTCACAGGAGAGTCTTCGATCATGATTCGAATCATCGTTTCATTCACCTTGATAAGTTTTGCCCTTTCCGCGCAAACAAACACGAACTCAAATAAAAAAGGTATTGATGCCTTATACAAAAAGGATTACCCGAAGGCGATTGAGTATTTTTCGGAAACACTTAAGCATTCTCCAACGGACGCTTTTGCCAATTATAACTTGGCTTGTACATATTCGATCCTGTTGAGTCAATGCGAGGATGTAAAAGATGAAAATGAAATTTATAAGTTGTTGCAAAAGGCGATTAAAAGCAAACCCGCTTATAAAAACAAACTTTTGAACGATCAGGATTTGGAAATACTGCGAGGAAGATATAAATTCAATGAAATTGCAGGTATAACAAAAAGGAATATTTTAACGAAGGTTACTTGGTACGGCCCGAGTCCAGGTGCTTACGGCCCGTTGGACCAATTTTCGTTTTTTGAGGATGGAACTTTTGTTTATACGAAAAAATTATTTGATGAGGGAGCACTTGCGCAAGAATCGTATAGCGGAAGTTATTCTTGGGAGACCGATAGTAAATTCCAAATTCAGTTCAAAGAAAAATCACCTCTATCCGGGGAGGCGCAAAAGCAAAAATTCCAGAGAGTCAAGTATTCTGAAGGAATACTTGAAATACAAGGTTTTGAACATTCTTTTTCAGATAGCAGCGATCGATGTTCCGCCTGAATGCTCGAAATGACGTAACGTTTGTTATGTTTTATTCTCCGTTTTCGGAGGAATTTTATTGACAACATATGAAAACAGGTTAATATCTGTTTTCTCTTTGGAATATCCGATATGAATCGATCCAGCTTAAAAACAATTCTACTGATTACAATTGCAGCAACTGCGATTCTGCTTACCGTTTGTATTTCGGCATTTGCCTATACTACCGCCACGGAATATGTAAAAGATGCCTACGTAGACGAAATCAAGCAGATTGCAAGGCTTTCCGGTGACAGGGTAGATCAGTTTTTTAAAAACCAGGAGGATTTGGCGGAATTTATTTCTTCCAATCCGGTCGTTATCAGTGCCGTTGAAACCAGGACTGCAAAAACTCTGAATGAGATCCTTGCCGTTCTTTTTCAGAAAATGAAGGTGTACGAAAATGTTTTCATTTCGACTCCCGAATCCAATCCCTTGATCTTTGCCGATTCCACGGGAAAAGCATTGGGATTTCGTTGGGGGGGACAAAACTTCGACGATAATATAAAACAGACGTTAGCCGGGAATGTGTTCTTGAGCAAAGTGGGAGCTTCTCCCGTGACGGGAGAGCCTGTTGCTTTACTTACCGTTCCGATCAAAAGAGGAGACAAAGTAATCGCCATCCTGGGGCTTTCCTTGTCGCTTTCTTCGGTTACGGGAGAACTTGTTTCGCGTGTTAAAATCGGAACCGACGGATTTATCACAATCACCGGATTTGACGGAACAGTGGTTGCTCATCCGGACAAATCCCTGATATTGAAATTTAACGCGAGTAATACGGATTGGGGAAAAAAACTTCTGGCTATGAAATCGGGTGAGTCCATGGAGTATTTTTTCAAAAAAGCGAAAATCGCTTCGATCTATAGATTGGAAAACCGTCAGATATCCGTAATGGCTGTTATGTCCAAAGACGATGTGACGAATGTAGTAAGGCAGATGTTATTTAAAATTGCGGCTTGCGCGTTTGTTTTTCTGATCATTTCGATTTTTATTATTTATAAATTACTAAATCACAGATTGTTGCCTTTGCAGGAAGCGAGTCAGTTGTTCAAGTCCATGTCTACGGGCGATCTTACTACCGAACTCAAGATTTATAACAACGATGAGGTGGGAAGCTTAAGCAAAGATACGAATCTTTTTCTGGAGAGTTTGAGACATTCCATAAATGAGATTCAAAAGATTTCTTATGAATTGGCCTCTTCGGCGGAAGAGCTCTCTTCCAGTTCGGAAAGTTTTTCTTCCACTGCGCAATCGACGGCAGCTTCCGTGGAAGAGATGTCGGCAACTTTGGAAGAAATCTCCGCAGGAATGGAAAATATTTCCGGGTCAACGGACAATCAGTATAGAAATGTTTCTGGCTTTAGGGAAAAAATAAAAGAACTTTCATCTAGCATTAATTATGTGGGAGGAGAAATCCAGAATACTCTGGACCAAGCCAAATCTATTTCCGAGCAGGCAAAAAAAGGAGAAGAGTCTTTGTCGGGGATGAATCAAATGATTTCCAATATTCTAAAGTCTTCCGGCGAAATGACAGCCATCGTAGGAATCATCAATGATATTGCGGATCAAACCAGTTTATTGGCATTGAACGCGAGTATCGAAGCGGCAAGGGCAGGAGACGCGGGAAGAGGATTTGCAGTTGTTGCGGAAGAGATTTCCAAACTTTCGGAAAAAACCGCATCCGCTATCAAATCCATTTCGGCAATGATTTCCAAAAACAGAGGGGAGTTGGATACCGGTGCGAAAGGGATTCAGTCTTCGACGGAAATGATTCATGCAATCATCAAAAATGTGGAACAAGTCACCGTTGCCATGGACAAACTGTATTCGATCACCGGCTCTCAACAAAATATCAATCGTGTTGTAACGGATAATGTGCAAACTGTAAGTTCCGAAGCTGAATCGGTGAAATTGGCAACGGATGAACAGAAAAAAGCCGTAATGGAAATCAATGACGTGATCAGCCAAATCAACGAACATACGATTAGTACCGCCTCCGGCGCAGAACAGATGTCAGCTTCTGCAAAAACGCTCTCTCATAATGCGGATAAACTCAGAAGTATAACAGATAAGTTCAAGATATAAGTGAAATCCCTTTCCATCTATCTCGCAGGTCCGGAAGTATTTTTGCCGGATGGTTACCAAGTTTTGCAAAATCACAAACGACTTTGCGAATCGAGAGGGTTTGTCGCATTTACTCCATTAGATGGAGAGCTACCTCCCGAAATGAAAAGAGATCTTTCCATGGCAAAACGGATCTTTGAAGTGAATTGCGAATTGATCCGCAAATCGGATATCATCATTGCCAATTGCAATTTTTTTCGAGGTGCTTGCACGGATGACGGAACTGCATTCGAAATCGGATACGGGTTTTCCTTGGGAAAAAAGATCTGGGGATACAGAAACAGTTTGGTTCCTTTGCATCAAATTACCGCGGAGATTATTCCCACTACGGATCATGATTCCGGTTATAAAATGGATGCAAACGGTTATCTGCTCAATGAGGATTTCGGGAATGCGATCAATCTGATGCTGGAATTTTCCATCTCGCAGTCTGGCGGTAAACTAATATTAGGTGGACTGACGGAAGTTCTGAACGAACTGGCTGGATCATAAGATCGCTCTGTCCAGAACTTACGTTTACGATTATGTAATTCCACCCAAACAAATATATTTTGTTACTGTATAATCATCCATCCCGTATTTGGAACCTTCCCGGCCCATTCCTGAAAACTTCACTCCTCCGAAAGGAACTTGCTCCGAGGAGATAACTCCTTCGTTGACACCCACCATTCCGCATTCCAGGTTTTCCGTCATCCGGAAGATACGGGAGATGTCTCTCGTATAAACATAGGAAGCGAGTCCGAATTCGGTATCATTTGCTTTTGCGATTGCATCTTCTTCGGAAGAAAATGTCATAATCGAAGATACCGGACCGAACGTTTCTTCTTTGAAAACCAACATATCTTTGTTGATCGGAAATAAAACGGTCGGCTCGTAAAAATTGCCGCCAAGCAGGTGTTTTTTGCCGCCCGTGAGAATTTTTGCGCCTTGGGAAACCGCATCCTGTACATGAGCTTCCACTTTTTTTAATGCGGCTTCGCTGATCAACGGACCTTGCTCTACACCCGGCTCCAAACCGGATCCGACTTTTAACTTGGCCGCTTCCTTGGACAGTCTGGTCGCAAATTCTTCCGCAATCGAATCCTGAACCAGGAAACGGTTCACGCATATACAAGTTTGTCCCGTATTTCTATATTTTGATAACATGGCTCCTTTGATAGCTTCATCCATATCCGCATCTTCAAATACGATGAAAGGAGCATTCCCACCTAACTCAAGTGAGAGTTTTTTTAGAGTGGGTGCCGATTTTTCCATGAGATATTGTCCCGTTTTTGTAGAACCTGTGAAACTGAGCTTTCGAACATCTTTATTTTGCAATAGGGATTCTCCGATGGCAAAGGGATCGCCTGTCACCAAATTCCAAACTCCTTTGGGAATCCCTGCTCTTTCTCCCAATACGGCAAGCGCCAAAGCTGAGTAAGGTGTTAGTTCCGAGGGTTTGGATACTACAGTGTTGCCTGCGGCAAGTGCCGGTGCGATTTTTCGTGCGAGCATTGCCGTAGGAAAATTCCAAGGAGTGATCGTCGCCACCACTCCGATCGGTCCTTTGGAAACGAAAACGCGGGTGTCCGTTCTGTGAGAAGGAATGATATCTCCGTAAGTACGTTTCGCCTCTTCCGAAAACCATTCGAGATACGAAGCCGCATAAACGATTTCTCCTCTGGATTCTGCGATGGGCTTTCCTTGTTCCAAAGTCATGATTTCCGCAAGGTCTTCTTTGTTTTCCAAAATAAGCCGGAACCATTCGTATAAAATATTCGATCTTTCCTTTGCGGTTTTTTTTCTCCAGGAAGGGAAGGTTTCTTTGGCCGCTTGGATGGCGCGATCCGTTTCCTTCTTTCCCGATTTGGGAACGGTTCCTAGGATTTCAAGAGAAGCGGGATTCTTTACGGTTAAAGTTTCTTTCGAATCCGCATCTATCCAATCGCCGCCGATGTAATTTTTGTTTTTAAAGAGAGATTTGTCCCGGATGGATTTCATAAAGATTGATTGTTATACTTTTCATGGAAAATTCACAGCTTTTTTTTAAAAGGCTTGGAATAAGGACAGTTTGCCTTAGATTTGTTTCCATACAAAAATAGAACCATCAGGAGAGAAAGGACATGAAAAGAAATTATATTATCATATCTTCCGTCGCGGTTTTGGCTTTTGGCCTAACGGCTGCTTGTGGAAAAAAAGAATCCAAGCTGATCGAGATAGGACCTTTGGAAGGAGAAGTTTCCATTATTGCCTGGCCAGGTTATATCGAAAGGGGAGAAACCGACAAATCTTATGATTGGGTTACCGGTTTTGAAAAAGAAACCGGATGTAAGTTGAACATTAAAACGGCAGCTACTTCGGATGAAATGATCGCACTTATGAATGAGGGTGGTTATGATTTGGTTACCGCTTCCGGAGATGCTTCTCTTCGTTTGGTGGCAAGTGGAAAAGTGCAAGAGATCAATATCGACTTGGTTCCCAGTTGGAAATCGGTGGATTCTCGTTTGCAAAATGCAGCCTGGCACACTGTGGAAGGAAAACATTACGGAGTTCCCTATCAATGGGGACCTAACGTTCTTATGTACAATACCAAAATTTTTAAAACGGCCCCTTCCAGCTGGACTGTGGTATTTGAAGAACAAAAACTTCCCGATGGCAAATCCAATAAGAACAGAATACAAGCGTTTGACGGCCCAATTTATATCGCTGATGCCGCACTCTTTTTGAAACATACGAAACCGGAACTGGGAATCACCGATCCGTATGAATTGGATGAAAAACAATACGGAGCAGTGATTGATTTACTGAAAAAACAAAGACAACTTGTTCCTAAATATTGGCATGATGCGATGGTGCAAGTGGATGATTTCAAAAAAGGAAATCTGGTAGCTTCTTCCACATGGCCTTTCCAGGTAAATATGCTCGCCGGTGAAAAACAACCTGTTTCCTCCGTGATTCCCGTAGAAGGTGCAACAGGTTGGGCGGACACAACTATGCTTCATATAGATTCGAAACATATAAACTGCGCTTACAAATGGTTGGAACATTCCATCAGTTTGAAATTACAAGGAGACTTGGCTTCCTGGTTCGGTTCCGTTCCTTCGGTTCCGGCTGCTTGCAAAGGAAACACTTTGTTAGGTGAGAACGGCTGTTCGATCAACGGCTTTAATAATTTCGAAAAGATTTCTTTCTGGCGAACCCCCGTATCAAATTGTTCCGGCGGAAGGAAATGTGTCCCATATAAAAAATGGGCGGAAGATTTTATATCTATCATTGGAAGTAGATAATCGGGATCTGCGGATGATCGGGCGAAGGATAGTCAAATCATGAAGAGAATTGCGGTGTTTTGCGGATCAAATTTCGGAACAGATCCCGAATTCGGAGAAGCTTCCGACCATTTAGCAAGAGTTATGGTGGATAAAAACATCGGACTTGTTTACGGAGGGGGAAGCGGCGGTCTGATGGGAAGGATTGCCGACGAGGTATTGAGATTGGGAGGGGAAGCGATCGGCGTTATTCCTCATAAACTGATAAAGAAGGAAATCGCGCACAATCGCCTAACAGAGTTATTCGTAGTTGAGACCATGCATGAAAGAAAAGCAAAAATGGCCGAATTGTCCGACGGTTTTGTCGCAATGGCGGGCGGCATAGGAACTTTGGAAGAGATCGTCGAAGTATTTACCTGGAGCCAATTGGAATACCACAACAAGCCGTGCGCTTTTTTGAATACTAACGGGTATTATGATACTCTGCTTCGTTTTCTGGACGAGATGGTTCTTAAAAAATTTTTAAACCCGATACAAAAAGAGAAGTTAATCGTAAGTAAGAACCCCTCGGCTCTTCTTGAAAAAATGTTGCTGTCGGAAAAAGGCTAAACGCAAACTACATATTATATTTATGATTACCCGAGAATACTGCCTTACTTTATCCGGATACAATATCTGGCAAAATCGGAATTTGTATTCCATTCTTTCTTCTATGGAAGAAGCTGAATGGAAAAAAGATCATGGTGTTTTTTTCAAATCTTTGCAAGGCACTTTAAATCATCTTCTATACAGTGATCGTGTCTGGTTGGATCGTTTTTACAAAAAAGAAGTCAGCTTAAAAGATCCGAAAGTGATTCTTGCCGAATCAATCGCGGATTGGACGGAAGCAAGAAAAAAGCTGGATGAAGAAATTCATACTTGGATTTCCGGACTTACGAATGATTGGCTTGCGAAAGATTTGGCTTATTTCAGTTATGCTTATAATAAGGAATTGGTCAAACCCGCTTGGTTGCTTGTGACTCATTTGTTTAACCACCAAACACATCATAGAAGCCAAGCAACTTCCGTATTGAATCAAATAGGTCTGAATTACGGTGTGACCGATTTACCTATGTTGCCTTAAACGAAATATCATGACAAACATCATTTCCATAGGCGATATTCACGGCAGATCAGTTTGGAAAAATATAAATCCTGCCGAGTTTGAAAAAATCGTATTTGTAGGTGACTACGTTGATTCTTACGATCTTTCGGACGAAGAAATCATTCAGAACCTGGAAGAAATCATTCGGTTCAAATTGACGAACTTGGATAAGGTGGTTCTTCTTTTGGGGAATCACGATCTGATGTATTTATATCCGAAAGTTCCCAATTTCTTTATGGGCGGGTATAGAAATAGTTATGCTAAACCATTACAGTCGATATTTCTAAATTCGGTTTCTTTATTTCAGATCGCATATCAATACGATCATTTTCTTTGGACCCATGCGGGAGTGAATCGCGGTTGGTATGAAGCCAATCTAAAGACTATAGAAGGGATTCAAAAGGAAAATAACATTCAAAATTTCGGTGCGAATGTATTGTCTGTTATGTGGGAAAAGGGATTTATCAACGAATTGGCTTCGATCGGGCCCATTCGGGGGGGTAGGGAGAGATACGGCGGTATTTTTTGGTCCGATTATATGGAAAATTTGGATTCTGAAAACGGTGCTTTTTTGCCGGGATTCCACCAAATCGTCGGTCATTCCCGTCTTCCGGATATAGAAACTCTCAGATCTTTGGACGGGCATTCTTCCGTCACTCACATCGATTGTTTGGACCGAAGAACTAAATTTTATCAAATAGAGATTTGATTCTTATTTCAAAACTTTTTCAAATCCTTCCACAGCAAAATCAATCTCTTCTTTGGTGATAACAAGCGGAGGAGTAAATCGGATCACAGTATCATGGGTATCTTTGCACAGGATTCCTTCTTCGGCAAGTTTGAGGCAGATGGAGCGGGCGGAAACAGTCAGTTCGATCCCGATCAAAAGCCCCATTCCCCGCACATCTTTGATCAGAGGTGAATTGATCTTTTTGAACTTTTCCAAAGCATAAATCCCCAATTCTTTCGATTTGGAAATCAAATCTTCTTCGAGTAATATCTCTAATGCTTGTTTTGCGATAGCACATCCGAAAGGATTTCCCCCGAATGTGCTACCGTGGCTCCCCGGTTCCATCAGTTCCAGGATATGTTTGTCTCCTAGGACAGCTGAGATGGGATAATACCCTCCGCTGAGGGCTTTCCCGATTGTGATCAAATCCGGTCTTACCGATTCCTTTTCAAAACAGAATCTTTCCCCGGTTCTTCCTAGTCCCGTTTGGATTTCATCTGCGATAAACAGAATATTTGCTTTTTTGCAAATGGACTCGACTGATTTTAAATAAGTGTCGGGTGGAATGAGAACACCTGCTTCCGCTTGGATGGGTTCAACAAGAAAAGCTACTGTATTTTTGGTAATCGCTTTTTCCAAAGCGGAAGGATCACCGAAAGGGATGATTTTAAATCCGGGAGTAAAGGGGCCAAAATCTTTTTTATAGGCTTCTTCCGAAGAAAAGGAAATCAATGTAGTCGTTCTGCCGTGGAAATTATTTTCGCAAACGATGATTTCCGCCTTATCCTTTTCGATTCCTTTGGTGCGATACCCCCAACGTCTTGCGATTTTAATCGCTGTTTCTACCGCTTCGGCACCCGAATTCATCAGCAAAAACATATCTTTTCCACTAAATCGATGTAATGTTTCGTATAACAGCGGTAATTTGGTATTACGGAAAGCTCTTGACGTTAAACTCAGTGTTTTAGCCTGGGTTTCTACGACCTTTATGAGTTTGGGATGGCAGTGTCCCTGGTTCAGAGCGGAGTAGGAGGCAAGGCAATCCAGATATTTATTGCCCAGTATATCCCAAACCCATGTTCCTTCGCCTTTTTCCAGAACTATATCCAGTGGAAGGTAATTGGGAGCACCGAAGGATGATTCCAATTCTAAAAAATGAGCAATAGATTCGGTCATAGATACAAATAATTTGTTAAATCGATAATAGGAAATGTTTATTTTAAAGTTTATATGAAAGTTTGATTACGAAAAAAATAAATAAAATGTTAAATCGTTTTTATCGTAAAATATGAAATTTATTGACAAGGGAGGGTCGTTTAAAACCATTAATATATTAAGTTTTTAGAATATATTTCGTCTCCTATATAAAAATGATAAGTCCGAACAAAATTGAAATTCCAAACACCATTCCTTTAAGCAAAATTTACACAAGAACGTTTTTTCAGGAAGATTCACTCGTATCCAATATTCGTAGAGCTCTACAAAGGGAAATTCCCGTAGATATATTCGAATCCAAGGTAATTCCCGCGATTACCATCCAAGAAAGAATTTTTCTATCGAATTACTATGAAAAACGGAACGGGGTCAACGGCCTTGTTTACAGTTTGAAAAGCATTCCTTTGAAAATAAGTATCGAGACTGCGGAAACGATTCTTGGGGAAGCGAACATTGATGAGGAACAGAAAAAATTCTTATTCAATCTCTATATCTTGAACGAAGAAGAAGGGAAATATATCTTAAAAAGCACAGTAACGGAAGCGGATGAAATAAAAATCCTGCAGATGTTCAAACAAAAAGCGTTTCATATCAGAAATGTGGAAAAGGCTATGATCTCAGAGATTTTAGAGAGAATACCCGATGTTCCCAAAAAAGATACTTTCTTTGCCAATCTTTATACTCCTCCTACTCATAAGTTCTTCGCTCCTCCCAATCTGAAACATATATCGGGAATGCAGATCACTGAAGCTGCAAGGCAGTTCGGCATCGCGTGTCATCATATCTACGGTCGTGTTCCTTTTGAAGGAGTAACTTTTTTGCTCCAATACTTGAACGCTGAATTTTTCCAATACGCGAAATTAAACATGCCAATCAAGATGAGAACCATTTTGAAGGATGTGAAATACAATAAGGAAAAACAATGGAATTCTTCTTCGCTTGAGATCACCGTTTATCAGGAAAACGTAGAGATCAGTAAAGTCTGTATGGCTGCTACGATTCTTCCTTTGAAGGTTTATAAAAGATTAAAATCGGGACAGGAAGAAGTATATGAAATCGATCCTAGGTTCCGTTTGATAGATAAGTTTAAGAACAATATTTCGATTCGTGATAACGGTAAGAAGTTCGTTTGTACGATAGAAAACATGTCTCAGAACGGTTTTATGGTGAAGGCTTCCGGAAAACATCCCGGAGATCTGAGTGATCGGGACAATCTCGAATTTTTTATGCATTTTGATATCGCGGGTTTTGTTCATGGCAAATGCAAATTGTTATGGGTAAAAGAAGATGATCATAATGAAGACACGTATTTTGCGGGATTCGGGATTGAGGAGATTTCGGAACTGGATGCCGAAAACCTGAAAGAAAGTATCGCCCGTTACGGAAGACTGATCGAAGAAAGAGAGATCTTTTAAACCAATCGATTTTAAAATAGGAAAATACGGATTTTACGATTCAATCATTTAGACCGGCACTTGAATCAAAATAGATAAGGAATGGGAATGAAAGGGATCGAAGGAAAAGTAGTCATCGTCACCGGAGCAACTTCCGGTTTGGGAAAAGAAATCGCACTTCAGTTCGCGAGAGAAAAAGCAAAACTTGTAATCTGCGGAAGAAGAGAGAAAGAAGGAAATGAGACTCTTGCTCTCGTTCGTTCTTTGGGTGCGGAAGCGGAGTTCGTCAATTGTGATATTTCCGTTCCCGAACAGGTAGAATATCTTGTTCAAACGGCTGTTAGGAGTTACGGAAGGCTCGATTTCGCGATTAATAATGCAGGTTTCGCGGGAGTGATGAAGCCGATCACCGAATATCCGATTGATGTTTGGGACAATGTAGTGAACGTAAACTTGAAAGGCACATTCGTTTGTATGAAATACGAATTGGAAGCTATGCTTAAGAATCAATCAGGTGTGATCGTGAACGTATCATCCGCCATCGGGCTTCGGGGAAAGGAAAATATTTCCCCTTATTCCGCTACAAAACACGGAATCATCGGACTTACCAAAAGTGCCGCTTTTGAATACGGTCGTTTTGGAATCAGAATCAATGCGCTCTGTCCTGGGGGAATTCGTACGGAAATGGACGATTTGTTCTATAAAAATTCTCCCGATCCGGAAGCTCTTCGCAAGGAAAGGATGAAATCCTATGCATTGGGAAGAATGGCGGAAGCGAGCGAAGTGGCAAGAGTCGCCACTTGGCTGTGCAGCGAAGATTCCTCTTTTGTTACCGGCGCGTCGATCCCTGTTGACGGAGGGAAAACGGCAAGATAAAACACTGCGTCAATTCTGAATCAAATCCATCTTTAGAAGTTGATTTTTGTAAGCCTAATTACGATTATTTCCTTTCATAAGCTCTGGGAGAGTTTTGATGCTAAAATTGGCAGGGTATACCGCTCTAAAGGAAATTCATTCGGGGAAAAAAAGTCTTGTTTACCGAGGGGAAAGATCGAGCCAACCTGTAATCGTCAAAATTTTAAACCGGGACTATCCCGAGCCTCACGAATTAAACCGTTTCAAACACGAATTTGATATTTTACAAAATCTAAAAGTCCCCGGAATTCCCAGACCGCTGGGATTTGAAAAATATAACAATTCCGTCGCTCTCATCTTGGAAGATATGGGAGGAGAGGCACTTTCCTTCACATATAAGGATAACGATAGTTATAGTCTGCTGGAGTTTTTGAATATCGCCTTGAAAGCAAGCAAGGTTTTGGAAGGAATTCATAAGGCAAATATCGTTCATAACGATATCAAAGCGCAAAATATAGTTATAAACCAAAAGACCGGCGAATTATGTATTATCGATTTCGGTAGCTCTACTTTTTTGACTCAAAGAAATTCGTTTATTCCTTTGAATCAATCCTTTCACGGAACACTTGCCCATATTTCTCCCGAACAAACGGGGAGGATGAATCGCACTGTCGATTACCGGACGGATTTTTATTCTTTGGGCATCACTTTCTATCAGATGATGACCGGCGAACTACCGTTCCAGTATGCGGATCCCATGGAAATGGTTCATGCACATATTGCAAAAACCCCCGTCTCTCCTTATGAGAAGAATCAAAGTCCAAAAGTAGTTTCTAATATTATAATGAAATTGTTGGAAAAAAACCCGGAAGACAGATACCAAACCGTATCCGGGCTTGTTTATGATTTGGAACAAGTTGAAAAAGTTCTGAGACATGAAGGAATCAGATCGGTTCAAAAACTGGAAATCGTTGTCGCTTCCAAAGACCATTCCGGTAAATTTCAAATTCCTAAAAAACTTTACGGAAGAGAAAAAGAAGTCACCCGAATCATTGATACGTTTCATAATGTGGCAAGGGGCAATCTGGAACTCATCCTGATTGCGGGAAGATCGGGGATAGGAAAATCGGTTTTAATCAATGAAGTGAACAAACCGATCGCGGAATACAAAGGTTATTTTTCGTCCGGGAAGTACGACCAATTAAAACGTTCCATTCCCTATCGGGCCATCACTCAAAGTTTTCAAAAATTAATCCAACAGATCTTAGCGGAAAGCCAAGATTCGATTTCCATTTGGAAAGAACATATTCTCAAAGCTCTAGGCCCTAACGGAAGGGTGATTATAGAAGTGATTCCGGAATTGGGAACTTTGATCGGTGATCAACCTGAGATCGCTTCCTTGGATGCATCGGAATCTCAGAACAGGTTTAATTTCGTATTTCAAAATTTCATCAAGGCATGTGCAAGAGAAGAACATCCGATCGCCATCTTTTTGGACGATTTACAATGGGCGGACACTCCGAGCATTAACCTAATACGCGCTATATTGTCTGATCCTGAAATGAAACATCTGTTTTTGATGTTGTCTTACCGGGATAATGAAGTTCTGCCTACGGATCCATTCTCCATTCTTTTGGATGATTTGAAAGGAACCGGATTTTATCATCAAAAAATAAATCTGAATCCTTTGAGTATCCAAGATATCAATTCGCTTGTTTGCGATACTCTTTTTTGCAACAAAGAAGAGTCTTTGGGGCTTGCTGAAATTTTACATTCAAAGACAAAAGGAAATCCTTTTTATGTGAACGAGGTATTCAAAAGCCTCTATGATAAGGACTTGATTGTTTATAAAAACAATCAATGGGTTTGGGATATTCAAAAAATCAGAGATGTGAATATCTCCGGAAATGTGATCGATCTAATCGTAGAAAAGATCAAGGAACTCCCCGAATCAAGAATCGAAACTTTGAAGCTAGCCGCATGTATCGGGAGTTGGTTCAAACAGGAAGTTTATGCTTCGATTGTGGGAAAATCATTGGAAGAGGTCAAAGCTGATTTGATCGAACTTGCCAACGATGAATTTCTTCTATTGAGTGAAACGGATGTTAACTTTGTCCATGACAAAATCCAGGAAGCCGCTTATTCCATAATTCCCGAAGAAGAAAGGGAAAGGATACATTATCATATAGGAAATTCCTATCTGAAGATGATTGATGAATACCGGTTGGAAGATCATATCTTTACGATTGTCAACCAATTGAACCAAGGTATCACAAAAATCAATACGGCCGAAGAAAGAATCCACTTACAAGAGTTAAATGTGATGGCGGGAAACAAGTCGTTGGCATCTTCCGCTTATGAAGCTGCCCTCGGCTTTTTTCAGGTGGCAGTGGAATTTTTACCTGAGAATTCCTGGGAAGCACGATACGATTCCACTTTGAAATTGTATACGAATCGTGCCCAAGCAGAGTATCTTTCCAAAGAATACGACGCGGCGGAAAAAACCTTCGATATCATATCCGCGAATGCAAAAGACACATTGGATAAGATACAGATTTTCGAATTGAAATCTTCCATGTACGTAAGCCAAAATAGAATGTTGGACGTACTTGAAATTCTAAAACAAGCTTTGAAACTTTTAGGTTTGAACTTACCTAAAAGTCCGGGCGAACTCTCTCCTCTTCCGGATATCATACTTTTTAAATTGAAACTAGGCAAACGATCCATTTCCGATCTCGCCAATCTTCCCGTATCCGAAGATCGAAATTATCTAGCCATTATGCGCTTGTTAAATGCATGCATTGCGGCATCTTTCCTCGCGCAACCTGCTCTTTTTCCGGTAATCGTACTTAAGATGGTGCGGTTGACTTTAAAACACGGACTTTCTCCTTTGAGTCCATTCGGATTTGCCGCTTTCGGAATGATCCAAGGGTTCGGGTTGGGCGATTTCGACGCAGGTTATGAATTCGGAAAATTGGCGGTAACCTCAGTCGATAAGTTGGATGCAAAGGCGTTCAAATGCAGAACTTTATTTCTATTCGGATGTATGATCAGTCATTGGAAGTTTCATGCCAAAGAAGGAGTTTCTGTCTTTCAAGAATCCTTTCAATCGGGCATGGAAACCGGTGATTTGCAATATGCCGCTTACTCTTTGAATAATATTCATTTTCAGGCATTATTACGAAGACAGAACCTGGACGAACTTGCAAGTAGTTTTGATAAATTCGAGTCCTCCTTGTTTTCTTTGAAACAAAGTAACGCCTATCAGGTTTTTCAATTGAATCGTCAGATCGTTTCCATTTTAAAAGGCAGTTCTGAAAATTTACTTTCGTTAGATGGTAAGTATTTTTCCGAGTCTGTCATCGCTGTGGAATGGCAAACTTTAAAAAATGCAAATGCATTGTTTGATTATTACGTATGTAAGGCGAGACTGGACTATCTGTTCGGGGATTTGGAAAAAGCATACGAATATTATTTATTAGGCGAGCCGTTTGAAGGCGCAATGTTCGGAATGATGTTTATCCCTGAACTTGTATTTTTCGGCTCGTTGATTTCCGCTTCTCTTTTGAAAACCGGCTGCAATCAAACTAAGAAAAAAGAATATAGAAAACAAATTGATAAAAATCAGAAAAGATTTAAAAAATGGGCGAAGAGTTCCCCCTATAACTACGGGCACAAATTTTATATTATCGAGGGACTTGTCGCCGAAATAGAAGGGAATGCAAAAAAGGCCCTTTCCTATTGGAAAAAGGCGATCGGGCTTGCAAAGGAAAATGATTATACTTTGGAGGGTGCGATCGCGAACGAATTTTCCGCCCGCATTCTTCTCAGTCAGGGCGAATCAATGTATGCTAACGTACATTTGGTGGAAGCACATCATCTTTATCGCAAATGGGGCTGTGATCCCAAGGTAAAGGAACTGGAAGGGAAATATTCCTTTCTTAAAAAATATTCCAAACGAAGTATAAATGATCCGATGGAGACCTTTACACTTACAAGTACTACCAAAGAGGTAACAAGCACTTCCGATAGTTATTTTGACCTGCATACGGTAATCAAAGCCTCTCATACCATCTCGGGAGAAATCCAATTGGGTAGGCTTTTGGAAAAGATGATCAAGATTCTTTTGGAGAATGCGGGAGCGGAAAGGGGATTTTTCATTTTAAAGGATGAGTCCAACTGGTTGATTCAAGCGGAAGGCAAATCCAGTACCGGTCAAGTGGAAGTGCTGCAGGCAAAGACCTTGGATTCGTTGCAATCCAATCAGACGGATGTTTCGCAATTGGAACTTTCTCCGAATATTGTCAATTATGTGATTCGAACCAAATCGGTTGTGATTTTGAACGATGCTTCTCACGAAGGTATGTTTGTAACCGATTTTTATATAAAATCCAAATCACCGAAATCAATTCTCTGTTATCCGATTATCAATCATGGCAACTTGGTTGGAGTCGTTTATCTGGAAAACAATTTGACGACCGATGCGTTTACACCGGATCGGATCGAGATTTTGAAATTACTATCTTCTCAAATTGCCGTTTCCATCGAAAACTCCATTCTTTATGCAAATTTGGAAGAAAAGGTAAATGAAAGAACTCAGGATTTGAATGATGCTTTAACGGAAGTTCGTGGGTTAAAGGAACAGCAGGACGGGGATTATTTCCTAACTTCACTTCTCATCGAACCTTTGGCACAAAACCATACCGCTTCGCAGGCGGTTTACGTGGACTTTTTGATAGAACAAAAGAAAAAATTCCAATTTAAAGATTGGAAGTCCGAAATCGGGGGAGATCTCTGTGTAGCCGCCAATTTGGAGTTAAGAGATCGCAAATACACAGTTGTATTGAACGGAGATGCGATGGGTAAATCCATCCAAGGAGCGGGCGGTGCACTTGTACTTGGTTCCGTATTCGAAGCGATTTTAAAAAGAGGAAGGGACACCGCTGAAAATAGAAATTTATTCCCCGAAAGATGGCTTAAGAACGCATTTATAGAACTTCATCATACGTTTACAACATTTGACGGATCCATGTTAGTTTCGATTTTTCTCTGTCTGATTGACGAAGAAACGGGATTTCTTTATTTTATGAATGCGGAACATCCCAGACCTGTCATTCTCCGGGACGGGAATGTAAGTTTTCTACCACATAACTTATTCTATGCGAAGTTGGGGATGTTGCTTACCAAAAAAAGAAAAAAGAAAATGCAAATCTCCACTTACCAATTGCAGAAAAACGATGTTATGATCATAGGATCGGACGGTAGGGACGATTTGTATCTTGGAACGGAAGACGGTTATGATAAAATAAACGAAGATGAAGAATTATTTCTCAATACGGTTAAAGAGGAAAAAGGAAATATTCGAAGCATCTTGGAATCCATTAAAACAAACGGACAATTGATTGACGACCTGTCATTGATTCGAGTGGAATTCAAAGGACGGCCGGATCAATCGAATCACGAATTAACGAATCATACTCATGCAGCTTATGAAAAAGCCGTCGCTGAATTTGAAGCGGGTGATTACCAAAGAGCGCTTTTCTATGCGATTCCTTATAGCGATTTCAATCCTTCCAATGAAGAATGTTTGTTTCTAATTTCCAGTTGTTATCTTCATTTGAATCAATTGGCATTTGCAATTGATTATGCGGAAAGATTGAGGCTAAGAATTCCCGATCATGAGAATAATTTAAAACAATTATTGTTTATGTACAAAGAGGTTGGGGATTTCGAGATGGCGGATAAATTAATTCAAAGTTGATTCTTGTTATTCGGGCGCCATTTCCGGCTCTCCCTTGACGACAACGCTCGCTTTGCTGGTCGATCCGGGGTGATGGATTTATTAT
Source organism: Leptospira kobayashii (assembly GCF_003114835.2). NCBI lineage: Bacteria > Pseudomonadati > Spirochaetota > Leptospiria > Leptospirales > Leptospiraceae > Leptospira > Leptospira kobayashii. The sequence goes on from NZ_AP025028.1 coordinate 821,031, forward strand.
TTGTTGTTGGAGATTTTTCTGGGGTTCAAGGAAGGAGAAAAAATAAAAGAGAATCTTTGGTAGATAACCAACTCTTCAAAAATGGAAGGGTTGCTACAGAGACATTTTCGTCGAGAAACAAGCTCATATCTCAAAATTTATGTTAAGTTATATTAACAAGCTCTCTTTGATTGAATAATTTAATGATCATCTTGTTTAAGATTATAGTTTTTGAGAGGCTCAATTCTTCTTTTGTTTTATGATATGTCCTCTCTGATTGCGATTTGTTCCTTTCTATAGTCCACTGGAGCAAGGTCGGTAAGTTGTTTGAACACCCGATTGAAATTTGTGCGAGAGCCAAAGCCGCACTCGAAAGCAATTTCAAGCAGATTCATATCGGAGGATTCTTTCATCAACTTACAAGCTTCTCTTACGCGGTATTCGTTGACCAATAGGGAAAAGGAAGTATTCATCTCTTTATTGAGAATCGCGGAAAGTTGGTCGGATCTGATACCTAACGTATGTGCAACGGTGGTAAGACTCAAATTTTCTTCCAGATAAGGTTTTTCCCGTTCAAAGTATTCGGCCAGATTTTCCAAGATCCGGGTTACATTCAGGCTACGTACCCGTTTTTCTCTTGCAGACGAAGCAGGGAGTTTCATGAGTTCGTTTACTTTTTCCCGCAAATCATCTCTTTCCTTTCTCAAATTACGATAACGGACGATCTGCGAAATCGTAATGACCAATATATCTATAGGGAATGCAAATAAGTGGGAATATAATGTGAATGTATTATACGGTAATAATTTCATTACCATAAAAAAATTGATAAAGTTGGAGACTGCGATGACTAACCACGAAGCGAGAATATAAAGCACCCAGAAACGTTTATAACGTAAACACTGAATGACTCCTGCTGTCATCAGGAGATTTCTTACAATCATAACTGCATTTGCTACTTGAACAACTGTATGGTTGCGTAATGGAAAAAAGAAAGATATGCTGAGAAGGCCTACTACAGAGATGAAAATACGAAAAGCAAAGTTCAAGCGAGGAGAAAAATCCCGCAATTGCAGATAATTTGTTAGGAAAAGTGCAAAGAATATTTCGAAGAGTAAGGCGAATACGAATTGCATTTTATTCTTGCACCAAACGGAGTCCGGCCACAGGAGTCGGGAGGCTTCTCCTGAAAAACAAAAAGCCCATAGGAAAATGAACAAAACCGCAAGGCTAAGATAAATTTCCATAAAACCGCTGAGAGTCGGATTGAAGCGAACTTGAAAGATTAAAAAAATAAGAAAGAGTCCGATGAAAATCAAATGGATCATTGCGGTTAGATTTTTTTCCGCTCCGAATTCTTCCGGTGCGTACAATCTGACAAAGAAAGCCAGATGAACATCGGCTTGAATCCGAATGTAAAGAGTCCCCGTTTCCTGCGGCGATAGTACGAATTCGAAAGCAGGATAAGATGTGTTAGAGTTCGGAGGCAATGGCCTATAATCTCCGGTTGCAAGCGATTGAATATTGCCGTTCGTTACCAAAAAAAAATCGACGAAATCCAAACGGTTGTTACGCAATGTAATGTACCAATTCGAAAGATGGGTCGGATTCGTGATATGGAGTCGCAACCAATAGACATTTGTGGAAAACCCTTGGTCGAATACCGGCTTGCCATTTCGTTCCCAACCGGCTGTATCATTTCGGATTTCCGAGAGATTTGCTTCTGTAGGCGCAACTTTGTATTCAACTTCCCGGGAAACATTCAAAATCGAACCGAGATCTTCTAATATAATTCTACCGTCTTGTGCTCTTGCCGGACGTTCCGTACTACAATTGAAAAGGAAAAAAAATGCGAAGAGGAACGCGAACTGAAATTTCACCGAAAAAACGTGCATAGGGATTCGTACGAAGAATTGATACTAGGAAACCGTGTATTGTTAGTGGCCGCAATTCGATTTTGTCCGAATTTTCTTTCCAAATCATGATCCGGTACGACGGAACCGCTCGGATGTTTTATGATCGAGTATGTGATAAGAAAGGAATTTAGATGAAATCAATTAACAAAATCATGATATTCGCATTATTAGTCTGCCAGTTTACATTTTGCGTGCCAGCGGAAACAAATAAAAATCTTTTTTACCTTGTGTTCTTTTTTTTAAACCAACCGATTACTCCTGCAGCTCCGGTGGAGACCACCCCATCTACCCTTACGAATAGCGGTACTAAAGATTGGATTCGACAATTGGGAGTGGCAGGAGGAAGCACCAGTGCGACCGGAATCACAAGCGATAGCTCCGGTAATGTATATACTACCGGTTATACGAACGGGAGTTTAGACGGTCAAACTCTAACAACTGCCGGATTCAACGATCTCCTTATTGTGAAATACGACGGTAGCGGAAATAAACAATGGACCCGTTTGTTGGGAGTCGCAAGCAGTACTACTATGGCGTATGCGATCACAAGCGATAGTTCCGGTAACCTTTATATAACCGGAGAAACATACGGTAATCTTGACGGACAAACCATTACGGGGACATCGGATCTATTTATAACGAAGTACGACGGTAACGGCACGAAACAATGGACTCGTCTATTAGGTGTGTCAGGTAACAGTGTCAATGCGCGCGGGATTACAAGTGATAGCTCCGGTAATGTATACGCGACCGGTTCCGTAAATGATGCCTTGGACGGGCAGACGAAAATAGGGCCAATGGATCTATTCATAACGAAATACAACAGTACCGGCACCAAACAATGGACCCGCCAATTCGGAGTTACAGGCAGAAGTACCAATGCGACCGGAATTACAAACGACGGTTCCGGCAATCTTTATGTGACCGGATTTACAACGGGCGCCCTGGACGGGCAAACACTTGCGGGAACACAGGATGCGTTCGTGGTAAAATACGACGGCAACGGCACGAAACAATGGACACGTCTTTCGGGAGCTGCGAGTAAGAGCAGTGAGGGGCGGGGAATCAGTTCGGATGGTTCCGGAAATGTTTATGCAATCGGTAATACGAATGGCGCTTTGGATGGCCAGACATTGACTGGAATCCAAGACCTGTTCCTGGTGAAATACAGTAGTAGCGGCACTAAATTGTGGACTCGTCAATTAGGGGTTGCAAGCAAAGTTACTAACGGGCAAGGGATCAGTACGGATAGCTCAGGTAATGTATATGCGACTGGTTATACAAACGGAACATTAGACGGTCAGAATTTAACAGGGGCTAATGATCTATTCATTGTGACCTATAATAATATCGGCACAAAACAATGGACTCGGCTCTTGGGAGTCGCGAATAAAAATACATATGGGTTTGGAATCACTAAGGACGGTTCCGGTAATGCGTATGCCTCCGGTTATACGGATGGAGGCTTGGATGGGTCACTTTCGGGAACGCAAGATCTATTCGTTGTGAAATACAAATGATTTTGACCTGGTTTAAAAAATTCTAAAGGCAAAAAGGCGAACTTATTTGAAATTTTTTTTTAGGTTCAGCAAAGCAGCTAGACGAAATGGGGTTTTTGTGTTAGGTGGAAAGCGGCAGCCCACGAGCCACACCCCCCAACCCTAAACAGGGCGGGGGATTTAAAAATTCCAAAACGAACTATGTCGCATCTCACGGGATAGTTACTTCTTTTTCTTTTTTCCCGCAACCTTTCTCGTCGTTTTTACTGTTTCCGTTTGTTTCAGAACCGCTTGGAAGTATTCTCCCAGAACCGAATCCGACCAAGAGTTTGCAAATAGACCTTCGAAATAAGCAACATGGCTTCCCCGTTTTGTCTTCACCAGTATGGAATGTTGTAAGGTGGTAAGCCAATGCAGATTTTCCATCACATTCATATATACGCATATGGGATCATCTTCCGAGTTTAGAATCAAAAGGGGAGTTTTGATGTTTTTAGCAACATTGATCGGATTCGAATTCAGATAGTATTCTTCTTTCGATTTATAACCCGCAACATGATGAAGTCTGTCTTGGAATTCGCCCATTGTTTTTGTATTCATGACTTCGGGGAAACCTTTCAACTGAGACAGGCTTTCATAATGTTTTTTCAAGAAATAATCAATGAGCCTTTGTCCCATGATCTTGCTGTACATCGGATGGATTCTGTGGAATGCCTTTTCTATATCGTATGCAGGTGAAATGGCAACCGCCGCTTTGAATTTGCTTTTTAGTCCCGATTCTCCCAGATATCTTGCGAGTAGTCCCGAGCCCGCGGAAATTCCTACACCAAACAAAGGTGCATTCGGAAACTTTTTATGAATATGATCCAATTGTTTTTTCAGATCGGAAGTGGAACCCATCGTATTGATCTGAGGTTTTGTCAGAGGCAATGATCCGTGTCCTCTCCGGATGCATACCACGGCGATCCAGTTCAATTCGGATGTTATGTACCGAACTGTGTTTTTTACATCCTGTTCATCGCCTGCAATCGTATGGAAGATAACAACGATAGGAGTCCGGTCCTTAGATTTAATGTTTGTTATGCCGGACCAGGCCAGGCCGGTAATTCCTCCGTCCTTCATTCGAACTTGTTCGATTAGATCGTATTTGTATTCTTTGGATCGGAACTCCCGGAATAGCAATACTACCAACATAAGATGCCGATTGAAACACCAGAAAGTCGGACGATAAGGTTGCAAAAGAGTTTTGCACTCGGAAATGATTTTTTGATTAAACGAGTTAGTTACGAAAAACAATTCAGGAATATGGATGACGACGAGAAGATAATATCCCATGAAAATTGCGAAAAACAAAATGAGTAGAATGACGATTAGAAAATTAAGATCCAAAGATGACTCCGAAAATCTAAGGATATTGGATAAAGTTTTTTAGGGAATAATAATATTATCCTGCCTGTGGCCTTTCTTGGTCGTAGAAAAATATGTGTCGTATTCTTACATTGAAGAATACCGGGGGCTGGGGCACCTCGGATGTATTAGATAAATATGGGATGAATCTAATCTCCGATCGAGCTTCGGCCGTCCTGGCCTCGCCACCGCGAGAAGTGCTTCACTCACTTTTAAGAGTAGAATAGGGACCTATTTCTTGTTATTCGGGCGCCATTTCCGGCTCTCCCTCGACGACAACGCTCGGTCGATCCGGGCGATGGGCTTATTATTTGTTGTTGGAGATTGTTTTGGAGTTGAAGGAAGGAAAAAAAATAAAAGAGAGTTTTTGAGAGATAACCAACTCTTCAATGATTGAAGAGTTGCCCTAGAGCCATTTTTGTCAAGAAACAAGCTCATCTTATAAAATTTATGTGTACCATTAACACACGATATCTTTTATGCTGATCAAAGTGATTATAATCTTTTCTACTTTCTTATTGATTCCTCTCTTATACCTCTTTCTGCAATTTTCTTCCACAGTCGTCTTACTAGAAAATATGTTCCTTCGAACCCAGCTTGTCGCCTACAAAAGGAAATACAAAGTCTTCCATACTACTCCTTGGGAACGATGTAAGTTAGTTATGCTTTCTTATCTAAGCTCAGAATGGAAGACCTCTCTTATACTCGTTACTCCAAATACTCTCATTTCCTGGAGAAAGAGAAAATGGAAACTCTTTTGGAATCTCCTTTCTTCGGCAAAAAGATCAGGAAGACCTATCATTCAATGGGATCTAATCAAACTTGTCCGCAAAATTACAAAACAAAATCCCATCTGGGGTGCGACCAAAATTCATGGAACAATGATTAAGCTAGGGTTTTTGATCTCGGAAAAATCGGTTTCCAAATATATCAAAACCCTCCGCAAATCACCTAACCCTAGGAAAAGGCTTGCTTGGAAAAACTTCTACGCTCTACATTCCGATTCTATGATCGTTTCTGATCTCTTTACGGTTTTCTCGTATAACTTTAGGGAAATATATAAAGTCATATTTTTTATGGATTTAGAAACAAGACAAATCCTTCATTTCGACATAACAGTCAAAACTTCAACTAGATGGGTCAGAAAAGTTATTAAAGTTGCACTCAGAAAAAAAGGTCTGAAGAATACTTCTTATGTCCTTACGGATAACGACACCTTATTTGGTAGAAAATTCTCCCGCTACCTCGAAAGACTTGGTATCAAACATAAGAAAACAGCCGTTCGGTCACCTTGGCAAAATGGTCACGCGGAAAGATTTGTGAAAACTTGTAAGGAAGAATTCTTGGATTATTTTATTCCTTTGAATGAATATCATCTTAGAGTGAAGTTGGAAGAATTCATACATTTTTATAATCACAAAAGAACTCATCTTGCCTTGCAAAAGGACACGCCTATATCTTCACTTACTTTGCACAAACCTAGAGACGGAGATTACAAACTCGTTTCTCATCCGGTCCTTGGCGGACTTTATCATACTTATTCGTGGGAAGAAGCAGCCTAACACAAGAAATCGCCTTATGACTGTTCAGTCATCTCGGAATTTAGATCCTTTCAAAGGGAAGGATCATCTATACCTATTTGAGTCAAGATTCATGAAAATAACACAAGCTAATCAGTTGAACTTTGATATTTTTCTCCCAAACTCTTTCATTGAACCAAAATTCCTCCAGTTTAGCGGACATTTTGTCCGCTATTATAGTTTTTACGAGGCTCAGCGCGTAACCTCCGTGTTACGACGCACGAGCTTCGGCCGTCCTGGCCTCGCCACCGCGAGAAGTGCTTCACTCACTTTTAAGAGTAGAGTAGTGAGTTACTTCTTGTTATTCGGGCGCTGTTTCCGGCTCTCCCTCGACGACAACGCTCGGTCGATCCGGGCGATAGGCTTATTAGTTGTTGTTGGAAATTGTTTTTGAGTTCAAGGAAGAAGAGAAAAAAATAAAAGAGGATTTTTGAGAGATAACCAACTCTTCAATGAGTGAAGAGTTGCCCCAGAGCTATTTTTGTCAAGAAACAAGCTCGTTTCTCAAAAATTATCTTACTTCATAGAGGTTATATTAACAAGCTCTCTTTTATTGAATAATTCAATGATCATTTTGTTTAAGATTATAGTTTTTACGAGGCTCATCTAATTCTTAGTTCGTGCTGCTCGCATCCTTTTTGAAAAAATTGTACATGTCTTTATAGGAATTTTCGGAATCGTCTATTGGTGCTCTTATATAGTAAGATTCAGGCCAAGTTTCGCTAAACGACTTAGGTTTAATTACCCTCAGGGTATCGTTATCGGTAAACTGTATTTGGAATTCTTGTATTCCTTGTTGTGGATTCTTCGAGAATAAATTAGCCGTATTTTTCTCAAAATAGAATCTATCGAAAAGATATTTCTGTGAATAATCACCAGAGGCATTCCAAACGATTATTTTATCATTATTAGGAAAAAAGATTAAATATTGTCCTGAGAAAGAATTAGGATCAAATCTTTCTAGGCCAGAATTAATTTTGTGAATCCAGATTCCGTCTAGTTGATTAAAATTCCTATTGGATTTTTGATCGCAGTTACCCACAAATAAAATTAACAGAACTGCAAACACTTTGCTTCTCATTTGATTCCCTCTGATCCAGTTGGATTTACAGTGTTCCATTTAGTAAAGCTCCCAACGCCATAATGTAAATGCGGTTTTACTTTTGTCCAATTTCCATTTTTATCTGTATAGCCACCAGTATCCCCTGATAACCCGATTTGATCACCTCTTTTTACGCTCTCATCCTGCTTAGTAACATTAATTTTAGAAAGATGCGCAAATAAAGTTTCAACGCCATTTTTATCCTTTATGATAACATGATTGCCCCAAACATGTTTATTATTTTTATCTAAAAATAACTTTGAAACAGTGCCTTCACTGATTGTGCTAGGAATTGGGGTACCTATAGGAACGCTAAAATCTGTTCCGGCATGAAATCCTCCGTTAATGCCAGGTCTCTTTCCGTATTCAGAACTAACTTTAGCGTTTAGCGGAATGATTGTTCCATTCTCAAGTCTATAGACAGAAAGATTACCAGTTTTCACTTCAGTTGATGAGTTCAAGTCCACTACAGAAGTTTTCTTTATATGATCTCCTTCCAATTGAGAAAGACCCGCCATTGCTTTTTTATAATTTTCAGGTGTAACTTGGCCAGAGTCTAAAGCTTTCTTCAATTCACTTCTTGAATTATCTAATGAATCTAAGAAATCATCTTTTCTTCCATTTCCTGATTTAGGAGTTGTAGATCCAGTATCTCCCTCACTACTTGTTCCCCCGGCTGCATCAGGGGCGCGAACACTTACAACTCCAGTTTTGATTTCTCCATCATAGCTATCTTCCCTTCTTCCCGCTCCCGCAATGACATCAGCGCCTTCATTAGCCTGTGCTTCCTTCTGCTTAGCCGCAGCTTCCGCATCAGCGTCCTTACCGGTAGGATTCATTTGTTTGTTGAGATAGTCGTTCTGCCACTGATCAGTTAAGAAGTTAGTATTCGCTTGGAATCCTGTTTGTGAGTTCCATCCGCCGGCAGTAGTCCCACCCGCAGCATTGGCATTTACCGTTAAGCCACCGTTTTGTGTGAGTTCTAAGAATCCACCAGAACCATTCATGGCACTATCTGCATTTGTATAGGATACGTTTGCATTGACCCCAAATCCCGCAGTCTGACTATAGCTGAGTCCTCCCGAGACTCCGTTGGCAATACTTGTCCCCACATTGACTCCCATGCCTCCCGACTGACTATAGTTTAACGCTAGACTGTTTCCGTTTTCTGATGCGATTCCAACGTTACCGCCAAACCCGTCATTCTGTGAATAATTGAGTCCTGCGGAGATTGCGCCTGTTTGAAGAGCCAGTCCGACTGTAGCTCCTCCTTTCTCAGAGATACCAGCAGTGACCGCCGCAGGACCATAACCCACACCAACACTAGCACCAAATCCGTTGTCTGCACTGTAAGACAACCCAACAGTTACAGACCCGCCTGTTACACTTCGAGTAACAGCCCCGAGAGCACCACCGGCAGCTCCGACTAACGCACCTTGTAGTCCGCCGCTAGCTGCTCCTTGAGCCGCTCCGAGCGCAGCACTTGCAGCAACAGCTACATAGAGAGATGCTCCACCTGTAAAAGGTGCTAAGGCCACAGCCGCAATCGTAGTTACGATTTGGAATTCTTTAGTCTCATAGAATTTCTCCTTAGGCTTACTCATCTTGTCGAGTTGTTGTGAAATAGCCCAGGCTGGAATGCCGGTTGCTTCCGCGATGGCATTGGTAGCTTCTTGTTTAACGAAGTCTTTCACCGCGTTCTTCATGGACTTTCCGCCGACAAGACCGGATATGAGTCCTGCAGGAAGACCAGTTGCCTCAGCGATCGCTGAAGTGATGGCACCGTTTACTTTCTCTGTTACGACTGATTTAAAACTCTGCGCTATACTTTGCCCACTGGATGTCCCGGAGAGAACATCAAACAAGAATCCTTTGCTTTCTTTCTCCGCTTCATTTGCTTTGAACTTAGCTTGGATGTCTTCTATTGTTCCTTCTAGGTATCTGCTAAAAGCTCCCGTTGCAGCGGTAACTTCGTTACTCGCAAATGTGGTACCTACACCATTGAGTTCAAAACTATGACCCATGGCACCGAGTGAGAAAGCTGCCGGAACGTTGAGATCTTGCGTTCCATAACTCATCTCAATCGGAATCCCTTTGATGTTCACTGTTCCTTTGAGTTCTCTGGAACCTAAGTTTCTTTGTATTGGATTCGGAACCGCTTTGATGGAAGACCAACTCTCTCCTTTGCTCACCCCAACACCCATTCCTGTTCCTTGGGTAAAAGTATACTTCGATTGTTTGTAATTGTCCCGGAGTCCACCCATATTCGGGTTATAACTCTTGCTAAAATCTCCCTCCAATCCCTGGAAGCTGGTTAGGAAATATTTGCTGGTTCTATTATATGTCTCGATGTTCTGAGCTTTGATATCTTCATTCTGCGCATAATAGGCTTTTGTCTCTTCCGTCTTATCACTGAACTGTGCAAACATAGAATCCATGTTAGTGGCCATGTTGTCTACGAATGCTGCCACTTGGGATACTTTGTCAGCATCAAACTCTGTATTCATCAGAGTATCGATTCCGAGTGTATCTACTCTTAGAGTTCCCGGATCAAACTTTGTATTGATCTCTATGTTTTGAGCCATAAACAAAGGAGAGTAGCTGGAATCCTGCATGGCGTTCCCTGCGATCTTAAAATCTCCGCTGTGGATGGATCGGGAACCTACGATATAGTCACCTTGGATGCGGAATTCATAGCCTTCTTTTCTTAAGTAGGCGTATTCGTCGCCTTGTGAATATTTGAGGAACAGTTCTTGTCTGAGAGTCTTACTTCTAGCTTCATTCTCTTCAATAAATTGTTGAGAGTATTCGTCTAAGTATTTGGCTATGGCGCTGTTGGCTGCGTAGTTCAGTGCTTGGCCCGAACCGCCTAGTAGGGCACCTAGGTTCTTGATATCATTCTCGTTGGTTACGAGAGAATTCATATGGGAGAGTAGACCGTCTACTTGCTCTCTGGTTTCTTTGAGTTCTTGGTTGGATGCATTGATAGCTTCAGCGATCTCACTTCCATCGGATACGGATGTAGGAGCACCGCTCTCTATGGCAGCAATCATCTCAGCGAGACCGTCGAGTAGTTCGCCTTTGAGATTTTTATTCGCCAGTTGTTCGGATTGTGCGAGTAATTGGTTTACTAGATTTTGGGATTCAGTTCCTTTTTGGACTAAGTTTTGTGATGTAGCAAGTAGACCTTGGATTTTATCGTAAGCCTCACTTGATTCTCTGATTCCATCAATTTGGTTCTGACCTTGTTTGATTTGTTTGGCAATGGATTCCGAGTCATCGAAACTTTTGCTGATAAGGGAATCTTTGTAGTTCAGGAAGGAATTTTTAGTATAGCTAAGAGATCTGGAAGAAACCTCTTGTAGCATAAAATCCCCAAGTTTCTCATAATTATCCGTGATGATAGACCTAGCTTCCGCTTTTTTAGCTACCGCCTGTTGTGTATAATACGCTGCTTCGTCGAACTTGCCTTTCTCCTCGAATTCTTCCGCTAGTTTGAGGAAGTCATCTGCTTTCTTGAAGTATTGCTCAACGTCCGAGAGTATCTTGTTTTCTTTTGCCAATACTTCTTTTTGGAGTGTGTTCGCTTTCTTCGTATCGTCCCTTACGTCTTGGTAGAGCGCGAGAGTGTTCCTGTCTCTGGCAGCTCTGGGGATAAATCCGAATTTGCCATCGTCTCCACTCAACTCATTGTTCCAATCCACTTGCCCTTGCCTGGAAGCATCTATGTTGGCTTGTACGGATTCGAATTCTTCTGCACCATACCCTGCTTCGCCAAACATTCCTAGAATGTTTTGGATTCGTAGAGTTGCGTCCATTTCGCTAGAGGTATAACTTTCCGTTCTGGCATAGGAATCGATGAGTTTTTGGCTTACGACTGCACCCGCTTCTCCCAGTTGGATTTCATTCGCCTTCCCGTCGACTGCTTGGTCTAACAACTGATTGGAATAGCCGTATTGGTAATTGTTCCAAAGCTGGCGGGAGCTATCGTCGTTCCGCACTCCCCGCTCCTGTGCGCGTAACCTCCGTGTTACGACGCACGAGCTCCGGCATCCCTGCCTCCGCCACCGCGAGAAGTGCTTCACTCACCTTTAAGAGTAAAATAGAAAACTATTTCTTGTTATTCGGGCGCCATTTCCGGCTCTCCCTCGACGACAACGCTCGGTCGATCCGGGGCGATAGGCTTATTAGTTGTTGTTGGAAATTGTTTTTGAGTTCAAGGAAGAAGAGAAAAAAATAAAAGAGGATTTTTGAGAGATAACCAACTCTTCAATGAGTGAAGAGTTGCCCCAGAGCTATTTTTGTCAAGAAACAAGCTCGTTTCTCAAAAATTTATGTTACTTCATGGAAGTTATAACTTATGTCTTATATTAACAAGCTCTCTTTTATTGAACAACTCAATGATCATTTTGTTTAAGATTATAGTTTTTACGAGACTCAGTGTAATTTGCACTTGGTCTGTGAAGCTCAACGTATCTCAATATTTATCTTCTGACTTTGGAGTTTTGTTTTAGAAACACTAACTCGTCCTGTATTCCTGCATCTTCTCCAATGATTTTCAATTTTATCCTGTCTTCAAGAATTTCGCCTTTATAATTTTGCGTTATTAATTTATCGGGATTCGAGTTTTCTATCCATTTTTTATAAGTCACTGGTAACTTATCATTAAGCCTGTAACTAATTGGAATCTCTTTGTTGTAAATTTCATTCTCATGTAAATTTATCGAATAGCTTATGTTTCCATTCTTGATTGATAGGTTTTCCATTTTAGTATAAAAATATCCTGGAAGGTATGCTTCTCGGGCTGGATCAAAATCATCTGAAATGCCATAATAAGTCCCTATAATTAATTGGTTTTGTATCTCAAGCTTGATATGAGAAACTTCACCAGATTCTAGATCGTGAATATATTGATAGATTCCTACATACTTAGCATTATCTGGTTCTAATGAACAGTTGAGTAGTAATAGTGATAGCAAAGAGATGCTTACTAATTTCATAAATGGCTCCTATTTAACCGGAATTTCGATATGAAAACCAGGGTCACCTGGCGGATAAAAAAATCGTTTTGTATTTACTTCTGCATTTGCTTTTATCGCTTTTTTGAGTTCTTCGTGTTTTTTTGCCGGGACGGAACTTGGAGCAATATCAACTACTGTCACAACGCTTGAGTCAGCACCATGCTTCGAAACTTTGGCAACTCCTAAATCATCTATTTTATTTTTCATTGCAAGCTTAATTTCATTAGCGAGTTTACCTTCTTTTTTTAAACTTGAATAAGTATCGATCACTTTGTCTCCTTCCTTTCCATATAATTTCTTTTGCGCTTTGACGGAAGTGTCTTCTAAATTGTTATACATAACTCGTGCTTGGCTCTCTGAGTCTCTTGCCGAGCTTGATATAGTTAGTGATTTAACTCCTGCAGAAGCTGCGATATCTTTAATGATTTTCACCGCTCTTTCTGGAACAGCATCTTTATTTGCATTTTTACCAAATTTTATTGTTACATCATCAGGATTAATCTGTTTAGTTTTTGGTTGTTGGCTTCCCTCTCCCGGAACAGGAGTAGGGCTCGGACTAGGCTTCCCGTTCGCATTGCGCGGAGTAGGCGCATCAGGTCTAGCATCACCTCCGTTTGCATTGTGATCTATCGGTGCGTCAGGAGCATCCGGTGCATTACCTGTTCCCCCGGCGGCGTCAGGGGCACGAACACTTGCAACCCCGGTTTCGATTTCTCCATCATAGCTATCTTCTCTTCTACCCGCACCTGCAATGACATCAGCACCTTCATTTGTTTGCGCTTCTTTCTGCTTAGCCGCAGCTTCCGCATCAGCGTCCTTACCAGTAGGATTCATTTGTTTGTTTAGATAATCGTTCTGCCACTGATCAGTTAAGAAGTTAGTATTCGCTTGGAATCCAGTCTGTGAGTTCCATCCGCCGGCAGTAGTCCCACCCGCAGCATTAGCATTGACCGTCAAACCGCCATTTTGCGTGAGTTCAAGGAATCCCCCAGCCCCGTTGTGGGCACTATTTGCATTCGTATAAGATACGTTTGCATTGACCCCAAACCCTGCGGCCTGACTATAACTGAGTCCACCTGAGACTCCATTGGCAATACTTGTTCCGACATTGACTCCCATACCACCCGACTGACTGTAGTTAAGTGCGAGACTGTTTCCGCTTTCTGAAGAGATTCCAACATTACCACCGAACCCGTCATTCTGTGAATAGCTTAGTCCCGCGGACAAACCAGCAGTTTGGAATCCAAGTCCTACAGTAGTTCCCCCTTTCTCCGAGATACCCGCAGTAACAGTTGCTGGTCCATAACCTACACCGACACTCGCACCAAACCCATTTTCTGTGCTATACGACAACCCAGCAGTTACAGTTCCAAAGGAAACACTTCGAGTAACGGCACCGAGAGCACCACCAGCAGCTCCAACTAACGCACCTTGTAGTCCGCCAGACGCAGCACCTTGAGCCGCACCAAGTGCAGCACTTGCAGCAACTGCCACGGCGAGAGATGCTCCTCCTGTAAAAGGTGCGAGTGCAACAGCTGCAATCGTAGTTACGATTTGGAATTCTTTAGTCTCGTAAAATTTCTCCTTAGGCTTACTCATCTTATCTAACTGTTGTGAGATAGCCCAAGCAGGAATCCCTGTTGCTTCCGCAATTGCATTGGTAGCTTCTTGTTTAACGAAGTCTTTGACTGCGTTCTTCATCGACTTGCCACCTACAAGACCGGATATGAGTCCCGCTGGTAGTCCAGTTGCCTCAGCGATCGCTGAAGTGATGGCTCCATTGATTTTTTCTGTTACTACAGATTTAAAACTCTGTGCGATACTTTGTCCACTGGATGTCCCTGAGAGAACATCGAATAGAAATCCTTTGCTTTCTTTCTCCGCTTCATTCGCTTTGAACTTAGCTTGGATATCTTCTATTGTTCCTTCTAAATATCTGGAGAAAGCGCCTGTTGCAGCAGTAACTTCATTCGATGCAAATGTGGTACCTACACCATTGAGTTCAAAGCTATGACCCATTGCTCCCAGTGAGAAAGCAGCCGGAACGTTGAGATCCTGCATTCCATAGCTCATCTCGATTGGAATTCCTTGAATGTTGACTGTTCCTTTGAGTTCTCTGGAACCTAAATTTCTTTGTATTGGATTCGGAACTGCTTTGATGGAAGACCAACTTTCTCCCTTACTCACCCCAACACCCATTCCCGTTCCTTGGGTGAAGTTGTATTTCGATTGTTTATAATTGTCTCTTAAACCACCCATGTTTGGGTTGTAACTCTTGCTAAAATCTCCCTCTAGGCCTTGGAAGTTGGTTAGGAAATAATTACTAGTTCTATTATATGTCTCTATGTTCTCAGCTTTGATATCTTCATTCTGAGCATAATAGGCTTTTGTTTCTTCCGTTTTGTCACTGAACTGTGCGAACATGGATTCCATGTTAGTGGCCATGTTGTCTACGAATGCTGCCACTTGGGATACTTTGTCAGCATCAAACTCCGTATTCATCAGAGTATCAATTCCGAGTGTGTCTACACGCAATGTCCCCGGATCAAACTTTGTATTGATCTCTATGTTTTGAGCCATAAACAAAGGAGAGTAGCTGGAATCCTGCATCGCGTTCCCTGCGATCTTAAAATCTCCGCTATGGATGGATCGGGAACCTACGATATAGTCACCCTGGATACGGAACTCATAACCTTCTTTTCTTAGGTAAGCGTATTCCTCGCCTTGAGAGTATTTGAGGAAGAGTTCTTGTCTGAGAGTCTTACTTCTCGCCTCATTCTCTTCTATAAATTGCTGAGAGTATTCGTCCAGGTATTTGGCTATGGCACTGTTAGCTGCGTAGTTCAGTGCTTGGCCCGAACCATTGAGTAGGGCGCCTAAGTTCTTAATATCATTCTCGTTGGTTACGAGGGAATTCATATGTGAGAGTAGTCCGTCTACTTGTTCTCTCGTTTCTTTGAGTTCTTGGTTGGATGCATTGATTGCTTCCGCAATTTCACTTCCATCGGATACGGATGTAGGAGCACCACTTTCTATGGCGGCAATCATCTCAGCAAGTCCGTCTAACAATTCCCCTTTGAGATTTTTATTAGCAAGCTGTTCCGATTGTGCGAGCAGTTGATTGACTAGATTTTGGGATTCAGTTCCTTTTTGGACTAAGTTCTGTGATGTGGCAAGTAGACCTTGGATTTTATCGTAAGCCTCACTGGATTCCCTGATTCCATCAATTTGATTTTGACCTTGTTTGATTTGTTTGGCAATCGCTTCCGAGTCGTCGAAACTTTTGCTAATGAGTGAATCTTTGTAATTTAAGAACGAAGACTTTGTATAGCTAAGAGATCTGGAAGAAACCTCTTGCAACATAAAGTCGCCGAGCTTATCATAATTATCCGTGATGATCGACCTAGCTTCTGCTTTTTTCGCTACCGCCTGTTGGGTGTAATACGCTGCTTCGTCGAACTTGCCTTTTTCTTCGAATTCTTCCGCTAGTTTGAGGAAGTCATCTGCTTTCTTGAAGTATTGCTCAACGTCCGAGAGTATCTTGTTTTCTTTTACCAATACTTCTTTTTGAAGTGTGTTCGCTTTCTTAGTATCGTCCCTTACATCTTGATAAAGCGCGAGGGTGTTCCTGTCTCTGGCGGCACGAGGGATAAATCCGAATTTACCATCGTCTCCACTCAGTTCATTGTTCCAATCCACTTGTCCTTGCTGGGAAGCATCGATGTTGGCTTGTACGGATTCGAATTCTTCTGCACCATACCCTGCTTCGCCAAACATTCCTAGAATGTTTTGGATTCGGATCGTTGCATCCATTTCGCTGGAAGTATAACTTTCCGTTCTGGCATAGGAATCGATTAGTTTTTGACTTACGACTGCACCCGCTTCTCCCAGTTGGATTTCATTTGCTTTTCCATCGACTGCTTGGTCTAACAGCTGATTGGAATAGTCGTATTGGTAATTGTTCCAAAGTTGGCGGGAATTATCGTACAATTGGCCTGTCGCGTTGTATGAGTTTACAATTTGGGATTGTAGGTTTTGCGCGACCGAGATGGCGTCTGCTTGGAATTTTTTCTCACCTGTGCCCGGATCTTCTACCGCTTTGTTCAGTGCTTCTTTGGCGGTGAGGAACCAATTCAGCTCAACGGATTTGAATGTAACGATTGTATCTTGCCAAGCCTGTTGTCCTGAGCGGAACCTGCTGTTCTGATTATTAACGGCTCCCGTTCCTGCGACTTCATAACCGTAAACATCAGTGATCCAATTGTCTCTTTGCGTTGTTAGACTTGCAATTTGAGTATCAAAACTGAGAACCGCGAGGTTTTTTGCTTCTTCCAGGTTGGCAAGAGAGATTTCGTATTCGTCTGTGTACTGTTTGCTTCTATCTTCCCAATCTTTGAGAGGATTCACTAGACCGAGGAATGTATCCGCCAGGCTTTTGTAATTTGCCTGGTGTCCTCTCCAAGTGTCTTCGTTCGCTTGTTTGTCTTTGTCGTCGTTTCGCACTCCACGCTCCTGTGCGCGTAACCTCCGTGTTACGACGCACGAGCTCCGGCATCCCTGCCTCCGCCACCGCGAGAAGTGCTTCACTCACCTTTAAGAGTAAAATAGAAAACTATTTCTTGTTATTCGGGCGCCATTTCCGGCTCTCCCTCGACGACAACGCTCGGTCGATCCGGGGCGATAGGCTTATTAGTTGTTGTTGGAAATTGTTTTTGAGTTCAAGGAAGAAGAGAAAAAAATAAAAGAGGATTTTTGAGAGATAACCAACTCTTCAATGAGTGAAGAGTTGCCCCAGAGCTATTTTTGTCAAGAAACAAGCTCGTTTCTCAAAAATTATCTTACTTCATAGAGGTTATATTAACAAGCTCTCTTTTATTGAATAATTCAATGATCATTTTGTTTAAGATTATAGTTTTTGCGAGGCTCAACTCAAGAAATATATTTTATAATCTCTTTGGTTAGTATCGAATCCTCGTCGTCTACAAAATATTCAACAACAAGATAACTTTTCCATTCATTAGATCTATCTTCGGAAGGAAAGGTTCCAAGAAAGAAAACATCTAGCCAATTATCATAATTTCCAGAAGCTGTCATTATATGTTTTTCTGTATTACTAACACTTAAAATTTCAAGTAAGTTATCGAAAATCTGATCCTTCTCCTCAATAATTAATATTCCTAGTGGGGACTTCTTTACCAAGGAGTTCAGAATTGCTGATATGTTTTTTGCATTCAGGGGCTGTCCCAAAAATAACGCAACCATTGAATCAGAATATTTCTCATGTGATTCTAAGTCTTGAAGTGAATTAACCCGTAAGAATAAAACTTCTCTATCTAAATAATTGCCGATGTTTATTAGTTTAGTCATTATATTTGATCCCTTTGTCTTTCATGAATTGCTTTAGTGTATCAATTTGTTTTTGTACATTTTTTATTGTTCCTTCAACTTGGGATTTATATTGAAGATTTGGCAACTTTTCTTGATGTTTTTGTAAGGTTTCTTGCGCAGACTTGTATGCTTTTTCAATTGACTTTGGCCCATCTTTTTCAATTTGTTTTTCTAACTGACTATATATTTTTTTGTTTATTGCTCCAGCGGCTTCCTCAGCGCCTTCTTTAGCAACTTCCTTTGCAGCTTTCTTAGAAAGCCACTCTCCCGCTTCAGGAGCCATTTTCATAACACCTTTAATCAGGCCACTTCCAAAAGATTTAATTAAGCCAATGAATTCTAAAGGCCCACTATTACTACTCATAGAACCGGTAAAAGTATTGCTTACGATTTTTCCATTTTTATCACGAATCACGATTCTTTCCCCGTCATCCCCTTCGAAGCTTTGAGTTAATCCTTGTTTTTTGAGTTTAAGGGTATTTAGTTCTGCTAATTCACCATCTGCAAGCTTTCCTGAACTCCATTTTTTTTCTAATTCATTGAATCTTGTTTTTTCGGTTTTGTTTAAAACTACATCGCTAGAAGCATCTTTCTTTTTGACCGTAGGCGTATTATTGTCATCCTTCTTTGGTTCAGGACTAGGACTAGGTCCCCCATCATTCGCATTGCGATCCATCGGTGCGTCAGGAGAATCTGGAGCACCTTCTCGTTTTTTAACACCCGCACCCGCGATGACATCAGCACCTTCATTGGCCTGTGCTTCCTTCTGCTTAGCCGCAGCTTCCGCGTCAGCGTCTTTACCAGTAGGATTCATCTGTTTGTTTAGATAATCGTTCTGCCACTGATCAGTTAAGAAATTAGTATTCGCCTGGAATCCAGTCTGTGAATTCCATCCACCGGCAGTAGTTCCTCCGGCTGCGTTAGCATTTACCGTCAAACCACCGTTTTGCGTAAGTTCAAGGAATCCCCCAGCACCGTTGTGGGCACTATCTGCATTCGTATAAGAGACATTGGCATTCACTCCGAACCCAGCAGTCTGACTATAACTGAGTCCTCCCGAGACTCCATTGGCAATACTTGTACCAACGTTTACTCCCATACCTGCCGACTGACTATAATTAAGCGCTAAGCTGTTTCCATTTTCTGATGCTATCCCAACGTTACCACCAAACCCGTCATTCTGTGAGTAATTTAATCCTGCGGATAGTCCACCCGATTGGAATCCAAGTCCTACAGTAGCCCCACCTTTCTCGGAGATACCCGCAGTAACAGTTGCAGGTCCGTAACCTACACCGACACTCGCACCAAATCCATTGTCAGCACTATAAGATAGTCCAACAGTGACAGATCCCCCCGTTACACTTCGAGTAACAGCACCGAGAGCACCACCGGCAGCACCAACTAACGCACCTTGTAGTCCACCGGACGCAGCTCCTTGTGCCGCACCGAGTGCAGCACTTGCAGCCACAGCTACATAAAGAGAAGCTCCTCCCGTAAAAGGTGCAAGTGCTACTGCTGCGATAGTCGTTACAATTTGGAATTCTTTAGTCTCGTAGAACTTCTCCTTAGGCTTAGTCATCTTGTCGAGTTGTTGTGAGATAGCCCAGGCAGGAATGCCTGTTGCTTCCGCGATTGCATTGGTAGCTTCTTGTTTAACGAAGTCCTTGACTGCGTTCTTCATGGACTTTCCGCCGACAAGACCGGATATGAGTCCCGCAGGAAGACCGGTTGCCTCAGCGATCGCTGAAGTGATGGCACCGTTTACTTTCTCTGTTACAACAGATTTAAAACTCTGTGCGATACTTTGTCCGCTGGATGTCCCTGAGAGAACATCAAATAGAAATCCTTTGCTCTCTTTCTCCGCTTCATTCGCTTTGAACTTAGCTTGGATATCTTCTATTGTTCCTTCTAAATATCTGGAGAAAGCTCCTGTGGCGGCAGTGATTTCGTTACTAGCAAATGTGGTACCTACACCATTGAGTTCAAAGCTATGACCCATAGCTCCCAGTGAGAAAGCAGCCGGAACATTGAGATCCTGCATTCCATAAGTCATCTCAATCGGAATCCCTTTGATATTGACTGTTCCTTTGAGTTCTCTGGAACCTAAGTTTCTTTGTATTGGATTCGGAACCGCTTTGATAGAAGACCAGCTCTCTCCCTTACTCACTCCAACTCCCATTCCTGTTCCTTGGGTGAAGTTGTATTTCGATTGTTTGTAGTTGTCCCGGAGTCCACCCATATTCGGGTTGTAACTCTTGCTAAATCCTTCTTCCAATCCCTGGAAGTTGGTTAGGAAATATTTGCTGGTTCTATTATATGTCTCGATGTTCTGAGCTTTGATATCTTCATTCTGTGCATAATAGGCTTTTGTTTCTTCCGTTTTATCACTGAACTGCGCAAACATTGAGTCCATGTTAGTGGCCATGTTATCTACGAATGCTGCCACTTGGGACACTTTGTCAGCATCAAACTCTGTATTCATCAGAGTATCGATTCCGAGTGTATCCACACGCAATGTTCCCGGATCAAACTTTGTATTGATCTCTATGTTTTGAGCCATAAACAGAGGAGAGTAGCTGGAATCCTGCATCGCATTCCCTGCGATCTTAAAATCTCCACTATGGATGGATCGGGAACCTACGATATAGTCACCTTGGATGCGGAATTCATAGCCTTCTTTTCTCAAGTAGGCATACTCGTCGCCTTGAGAGTATTTGAGGAACAGTTCTTGTCTGAGAGTCTTACTTCTAGCTTCATTCTCTTCTATAAATTGTTGGGAGTATTCATCTAAGTATTTGGCTATGGCACTGTTAGCTGCATAGTTCAGTGCTTGGCCCGAACCGTTGAGTAGGGCACCTAGGTTCTTAATATCATTCTCGTTTGTAACGAGGGAATTCATATGAGAGAGTAGTCCGTCTACTTGTTCTCTTGTCTCTTTGAGTTCTTGGTTCGATGCATTGATTGCTTCTGCAATTTCCGATCCATCGGATACGGATGTAGGCACTCCACTTTCTATCGCGGCAATCATCTCAGCCAGTCCGTCGAGTAGTTCGCCTTTGAGATTTTTATTGGCAAGTTGTTCCGATTGTGCGAGTAGTTGGTTTACTAGATTTTGAGATTCAGTTCCTTTTTGGACTAAGTTCTGTGATGTAGCAAGTAGACCTTGGATTTTATCATAAGCTTCACTTGATTCTCTGATTCCATCAATTTGGTTCTGACCTTGTTTGATTTGTTTGGCAATTGCTTCCGAGTCGTCGAAACTCTTGCTGATGAGTGAATCTTTGTAGTTCAGGAAGGATGTTTTAGTATAGCTGAGAGATCTGGAAGAAACCTCTTGCAACATAAAGTCTCCGAGCTTATCATAATTATCCGTGATGATCGACCTAGCTTCTGCTTTTTTAGCTACCGCCTGTTGGGTGTAATACGCTGCTTCGTCGAACTTGCCTTTTTCTTCGAATTCTTCCGCTAGTTTGAGGAAGTCGTCTGCTTTCTTGAAGTATTGTTCCACTTCCGAGAGTATTTTGTTTTCTTTTGCCAATACTTCTTTTTGAAGTGTATTTGCTTTCTTAGTATCGTCCCGTACGTCTTGATAAAGCGCGAGGGTGTTCCTGTCTCTGGCGGCACGAGGGATAAATCCGAATTTACCATCGTCTCCACTCAGTTCATTGTTCCAATCCACTTGTCCTTGCTGGGAAGCATCGATGTTGGCTTGTACGGATTCGAATTCTTCTGCACCATACCCTGCTTCGCCAAACATTCCTAGAATGTTTTGGATTCGGATCGTTGCATCCATTTCGCTGGAAGTATAACTTTCCGTTCTGGCATAGGAATCGATTAGTTTTTGACTTACGACTGCACCCGCTTCTCCCAGTTGGATTTCATTTGCTTTTCCATCGACTGCTTGGTCTAACAGCTGATTGGAATAGTCGTATTGGTAATTGTTCCAAAGTTGGCGGGAATTATCGTACAATTGGCCGGTCGCGTTGTATGAGTTTACAATTTGGGATTGTAGGTTTTGCGCGACAGAGATGGCGTCTGCTTGGAATTTTTTCTCGCCTGTGCCTGGGTCTTCTACCGCTTTGTTGAGCGCTTCTTTGGCGGTAAGGAACCAGTTGAGTTCCACGGATTTGAATGTAACGATTGTGTCTTGCCAAGCTTGTTGGCCGGAACGGAATCGGCTGTTCTGATTATTAACGGCACTTGTTCCTGCTACTTCATAACCGTAAACATCAGTGATCCAATTGTCCCTTTGCGTTGTTAGGCTTGCAATTTGAGTATCAAAACTGAGAACTGCGAGGTTTTTTGCTTCTTCCAGATTGGCGAGAGAGATTTCGTATTCGTCTGCGTACTGTTTGCTTCTATCTTCCCAATCTTTGAGTGGGTTTACTAGACCGAGGAATGTATCCGCCAGGCTTTTGTAATTTGCCTGATGTCCTCTCCAAGTGTCTTCGTTCGCTTGTTTGTCTTTGTCTATGTATCTGTAATCCGTATAGATACTGACCGTATTGTACCAACCGAGTTGGTCATACCAGCTTCCTGAGCCGGTGATATTGGATGCACCTAGAAATACTTGTGTGGAACCTGCAATTGCCTGTTCGCTTCCCGCCAGGTATCCTTGTGCGGTACTTGGTGTAAATGTTGCATTATAATTTTTGGAAATCGCATTGCGAACGTTATCGTTGATTGCCAACTGACCGTAATTGTAATTATTATTAATTGTTACAACATAGGAACTTTCCGCATCTGTCGCTCTGGAGTAACCGCAGAAAGCCCAACCGCTACAGGAATCTCCTCCGTTGGTATATTGACCAGCCCCTCCGTTACATGTCCCTCCTACATCGCCAATCCAATTTCCGTTACAAACATACTTAAATTTTTTATAATCTCCCCAAGTGGAATAGGCTACATCCGAACGGTTTCCATCTACCCCGATCCCCCATCCTACCAGGTTGTTATATCCGTTTTTGTCGTTTTGGACGGAATATCCGTAAGTATAGTATTTGGAAACGGCTCCGTTGGCATCATAAGTCAATTCCGCCTTACTGGGAACTCCGCCACAGTTACCTGATCCGTTGAAAGCGGAACACTGAAAGTTCGCGTCCCCAATGTCTTGCGTATAAGTTAAGTTCTGTAAAACGGTAATATTTTCCCATTTGAGTCCGTTCCATTCGTCCGCTTTTCCTTTGGCGTATTCTTCCTGGTTTCTGAAAAAAGTTCCCAGAGTCTGTGCCATATCGGATACGGAAGCATGATCGTCTAATTGTTGTTGAATGGAGGAAAGGAGTGCGTCTATATCTCCGAAGGAATCGCTCATCACTTTACTTCCCGTAAAACTGGAAGCAAGCTGAGTTCTTTGGGATTGGATGCTATTGACGGTTCCTTGTAAGGAAGACCGAAGCGCATTCTCTGCGTTCTCGATCATTGCTTTGTTTTGGAGCCACTGTTCTTTTGTCATGGCAATCCCATCCAAGTAGTCTTGTTTTTCCTGGGTTAGGTTGCTGATCGTAGTATTCCATTGTAAGATCCCGTTTTGGATGGCTGCCACGGAATCTTGTTCCCAATTCTCTTGTTTGGTGAGTAGATCCTGCCATTTGTTATCCCAAAGAGCGGCACCTTGTGTGTATCCGTCGGTGACTTGCGCGGGGTTCGCTTCTTGGGAAGCTTCTGCAAAGCCGGTTACCGCTTGAACAGCCGGGTCAATACTTCCGATGAGTCCTTGTTTGTTGGTTTCTATGTCCTGGTCTTTTTTGGCGGAAAGTGCATTCAGGAAAATATTCAATTCGGATTGGATATAGCTGGATGCATCTGCGATCCAGGTGGCTTTTGCTTGTTGTTTTTGTAAGGTGAGCTGTGCTTGAACTGCTTGTTTGTAAACGTTTACATCATTCACAGGGTCAGTGGTTGTGACTGAGCTCAGGATCGTGTTGATCTCCGCTTCTACTTCCGCTTCCCAAGATGCTTCGACTGCATCTTCCGCACCTCTCACGATGCTCATAAAACCGGATTCGCTGGTTTGGCTTGCGGTCGCAGACTCAACGTAAGGTTGTAAGTCCGTATTTCTAAATGGTTTTGTTTTGGTAAGCTGAGGAACACTCTGCGCCAAAACTTCTATGGGCAAAGCAATAGTGAATAGAAAAACGGTAAGTAGTAAGAAGGAGGTGAGTCTTTCGGAGAATCCGATTCTGGAACCGAAGTCCAGGCTGAAAGTAGTGTATCGTTTGTTAGAGTGGGAGAAGAGAGAGTTTTTCATGTACGAACCTGTTTTGGGAAACCTGGAGGAGGCGAACCCCGTTTGATTGCTAAAAATTGTAAAAAGCGATTGGGAATCGAGAGATTAGGACAAATAAGGTGAAAACCAAGAGCTTGGTTTTGAGAATCAAAAGATTCTATAGTATTTGTTATACGAACCAAAGTAAAATGAAACGGATTGGAACCGGGTATCAGCAACACTTTTGATAAGTAAAAGTAAGGAGAGCTTTCGGAATCGGACTCTGATCGGAAGGAAGCGGTTTGCAAACCTGCCATTTCCTTATGAAAATCGGATTGGACCTGCTTTTGTAAGGTGATGATTTCCGAAACCAGATCCCTTTCTTCGTTTTCCCAATCGGCTTCCATTTCTGAATGCGTGGGGAGGGAGACTTGAAGAGCGGCTTGAGTCTGATTTGGGCTAAAAATCTTATCGGAATCGGGATTTTCCGGGAAACTATTTTTTGATTTCAGCTCGGATTCCCAGACAGCGGTTTCCAATTCCGATTCGAAATCAGCGGTAGTTATGCCCGATTTTGCGAATAAATAGCCGGGAGTTACGCATAACAATACAAATAGAAATGAATACCTACTCATTCGCGTAATTGTTTTTTTGCGCTGGAATCCCACGTTAACAGTCATTACAGGGATGGGCTTGAAAATGGTGAAGAACTTTTTTGTTTAGTGTCGTCATTCCGCACTCCCCGCTCCTGTGCGCGTAACCTCCTGTTACGACGCACGAGCTTCGGCCGTCCTGGCCTCGCCACCGCGAGAAGTGCCTCACTCAGTTTTATGAGTAGAATAGAAAGCTATTTCTTCCTATTCAGGCGCTAATTCCGGCTCTCCCTCGACGCGGGCGCTCGGTCGATCCGGGCGATGGGTTTGATTTGTTGTTAGAGATCTTCGCTTTAACCTTAAAAATCAAAGCTTTCTTAGTTTGATGAGTAAGGTTTTGACTAAATCGCAATTCCTTTTTTATAATATTTAGTTCATCATTGTAATTTTTGCTAAACTTTTCTACTTTTAAATCAACGTCGGAGTGGTGCTAATAAATATTTTCCAATCAGGTGTTTCGCGAAGTTTTTATTTTTGGTGAAAAATGAAGCTTCCTCTTTTATTTCCGATTCTATTATGGATAGCATCTCCAATCTAGATTTGTTGATTCCTTTGCCACTTCGGCTTAATGTTATGTAAAATTCAGAACCCACAGTTGGGAAAAAATCTACTTCTTGAAGAGGGATTAACCCTAATGAAAAAAGATCGTGGATGATCAATCTGAACGAGTGAGGGACAAAGCACCAAGAATGCATATCGATATAAGTCTTGTTATTAATTACCGCATGCATACCATCTTGTGCTTCTTCTAATGAATGGATAAGATTATAGTCCCCACTATTATAAGTGGACCAAGCTATCTGTTTGTTTTTTGCTACAACATTAAGAAAATACTCAGCCACTGTACCAGGAGTATGTATTTTGTTTTTTTGAGAATGGCTATCTATGATTTTTGATAACCCTGTAACGGGTCTAAAATGGTCAAAACAGTACCTCTTGTCTGGAACGACGAGGGAAATGACTCCATCGTCTTTTAAGACTTTATCGCAATTATTAAGAAAACCAATGAAATCTGGAGTATGTTCGATTAGGTGAGAGGCAATAATCCAATCATAATATTTGGTTTTACCCGTTAGTTCTGAGAAGTCTTCTCCTTGCCATACAAAATCCACTTCTTCGATGTTATCGAGATTTACGCCGTGGTGTTCATATTTTTTTATCAACTGCTCTTTATTCAAATGATCAATAACATGTACTTTATAGCCCTTCTTTTTGGGAGCGAGGGGGTTGTGGCTTGGACCGACTTCAATACCATAGCCATTTTTGTTTATGTGTCGAAAAATTTTCTCTTCTTGTTTCATAGTAGGTGATTTTAAACCAAGTCCAACAATTCATTCTTATCTCACTAATAGAATTAGGCAATGTCAAGAAAAATACCCCTAACTTAAACTTGATTATATTGAAATTCGATTTCATAATCCTGTTGACTAAATAAAACTGTTAGGTGAAGTTAGATAGATGCGATTTTTAAATAGACTTGCTAAAAAACAAATTCTGATATATTCATCTTCAGCATTTTTACTTATACTCCTTTTTTCCTTTTTTACCATCAATTATATAAATGCTCCCAAATGTGTTTATGGAAATTGCAAAACCGGATTCGGTTCTTTGGAATTCAAAACGGGAGCCGTTTATTCAGGCAATTTTAAAGACGCAAGATTTGAAGGTTACGGGATTCTCAAACTTCCTACTGGAGAACATTATGAAGGTTTTTGGCAAAATGATCTACGACATGGAAAAGGAAAATTTTTCTACGCAGACGGATCTGTCTATGATGGTGAGTTTCGCAATCATAACAAGAACGGCAAAGGCAGTTTTACTTGGTCCGATCAAACCAATTTGAAAGTAACTTTCTTAAATGGAGAACCAGAAGGTGAAGGAACACTCACTCTACCAAATCAGGTCAAGTTGAAAGGCATTTACCACAAAGGTTTGGTTGCTGAAGGTCAAGGGATTTATATCTACGATGACGGCTCTCGTTATATTGGCGGGTGGCATAATGGAAAACGGGAAGGAGTCGGGACGTTGATTAATAAAAAAGGCATCGTCATCGCGGCAGGTCAATGGAAAAACAATGCACCAGAGATATTGAAGAAGAGGTAGCACTTAGCAAATATTTATAGGATTTTTATTTCCGTTTTTTTATTTTCTTATCAATATCAAGTAGAATTTCTTTCGCATCAGTTAGGTAAATTTCATTTCCTTTTATTTCATTGCATTTTTGTATAAATGCCAATAGCGTTCCTGCTGCATTTTCCAAGTCATTAAGTTCATACGAGCAAGCTCCAATAGCATATGTTAATTTACATGGATCTGAATATCCTCCGAGTTCCAATCCTTTGCTTAAAGGTGGTAATGCACGTTTGAAATCCTTCTTCTTATAATAAATAAATCCTAAATTAGCATGATTCGATCCAGAATTAGGTTCAATTTCTATTGCTTGAAGAATATACTCTCTTGCTTTTTCATCATTTCCTAAGCCATGATATATTGCGGACGTAGTTGCAATGTATCCGCTGTCTTTTGGATACTTTTTTGAAAGTTTCAAACTGAAATCAATTGCTTCATCAAATTTGTTTTCATCAAGCAATCTCATTAATTGTTTTCCATCTTCAGCTTTTTGTTCTTCTTTACGAAAACAAAAACAAAAAGCTAAAATTAGGAAGAAGAATACTGCTACTTTTGCAAACATTTTTGACACTGATCTTTACCTTTCATCGTTATTTATTATTATACAATGTATTATTATTAGTTTTAATATTGCCATCGCTGTCAATACTGAACTGTCGCGTTTTTGTTACCTCAAGGCCCAAGCCTAAGGATGGCGAAAAGTTCCAGTTTTTATCTGCTCCTACTGCAAAAGATGCTTTTAAAGGTCCTTTTCCTGCGCCAAATTCTATAGATTTACTTCTTTGGTCATCGACATTTATTGAAACATTATAATCCAAAGCAGTCGCTGCTTTCCAGAAAGGATAGGCAGCTTTAGGAAATCTTAGCATTGTAGAAAAAACATAGGGGGCTGCGCCGACTCCTAATTTTCCTGGTACAGAAATCCCCCCTGACCCTATCATCGCAGCCTCTCCGATCTTCCCATAAACCTCAGCAGTACATTTGGCTGGATTTTTTGCACAGTCATTTGCTTTAGCTGCTACCGCTGTTGCGTCATTCGAACCTGATGTTAATGACTCCCATCCAACTATTTGATTAAACATAGAACCTAAATCATAGTTATGTACCAAGATCCCATCTTCCCCAACGAAATAGGTATGATTATTTTCTATTTCTAAGTTATAAACCTTAGTTGTCGTTACATCATTATGTAGAACTCCAGTGACAGGAACTTGTTTGCCATCTTTTAGGAGAACGTTTTCCCCCACTTGAAGATCTTTCGCTTCCACCCATGCTTGTTTGTCTACAACCCAGAAAGGGTGGTTCCAGGTAGTTTGCAAAGCAGCCTCCGCGACTTGAATATCAAAGAGTAGATCTACCTCATGAACAAATAGTTCTGTAACTAATTTATAGCTTACCTCTTTTGTAGTTTCATTCCAAGATGCAACCTCATCTCCCACTTGAATCTCTTCAATGTTCTTGAGTCCGTCCTTCGTGTGAACTTTGGTTCCAGCTACAAAGCAAGTTCTATCTTTGAATCCGGTTGCATTCCCATTTTGGTCATAAGTCATACTGCCCGAATGGTCTGAGTAGTTACCAGCCATCTGACCTGCGAAATCTTTCACATTCCCCCAAGCTCGTTCTAGGATATTATCTCTAGTTGTATGCTCATCACGGTTTTCTGCTCCATTTACTTCCGCAGATTTGTTCTGAACTCGTTTCTCCTTTTCATCATCGGACAAATCATCCCAATCTTCCGTTGCCCCACCATTTGCTTCTAGCCATGCTTTCTTCGCATTATCCAACTCTTGGTATTTGGCTTTAACTGCAACTGCCTGTTCTTGTAGGGATCCTTTTAGATCTGATTGGCTTGTAACGATTCCTTGTTTCCATGCATTTTTAGGATCATTTACAGGATTGCCTGATGCGGAAATGCCAGATTCTGAATCGTAGTTGATTTGGCCGTATCCATTATTATAACCAACGTTAAATCCACCTGTGTTGAAGTTGTATCCCGCAGATACACTGTATCCGTCTTTGTTGCTATATTCCGCAGTAAGCCCTCCGTTTTGAGTGACCCCAACTGTAGCACTACTTCCATCTGCATTGTTATTTGTGCGTTCTAGACCAGCACCGTCTCTTTGATTGAATGTAAGCGAGTTGCTGCTTCCTATACTTCCATCTCTGTTAAAATTGTTTTGTGTAACGAATGCCCCAAAACCTTCATCTTTGTTATATGTTAATCCACCACTGTAATTTCCTGTAGTGGCTCCTAATGCTGCCCCGAAACCATCCGCTTTGGAATAGGTGACTCCCGCAGTGAGTCCGTTCTCTGTCTTGACTCCTACGGCAATGCTAGTCCCTGATTTCTGGGTATAGTTCACCCCGGCTTGGAGAGCCCCGATAGCTAGTCCGGCACTGACTCCGAATCCTTCATCTTTACTGTAGGAAACTCCTACTTTCGCAATACCTGCAATTCCCACACTAGCGGCAACACCGCCATTCTCGGAAACGCTGAGGCTTGCTGCTCCGCCTAGTAGACCTACACTTGCACCAAATCCATTCTCAGAATCATAAGATAATCCAACATTGACAGTCCCTCCTGTTGCACCTGCAACGAGTCCGTTCACCACACCGCCGACTGCACCAACCATGGCACCTTGTAGTCCACCGCTAGCTGCTCCCTGTGCTGCACCGATTGCCGCAAGTGCAACTAGTGACGCGCCACCCGTAAATGGAGCTGCTACGACTGCGGCAACTGCTATGACTGTTTTGAAGGTACTTGTCTCGTAGAACTTCTCCTTAGGTTTACTCATTTTATCTAACTGTTGTGAGATGGCCCAGGCAGGTATGCCAGTAGCTTCGGCAATTGCACTGGTAGCTTCTTGTTTCACATAGTCTTTCATTGCTTCTTTCATCGACTTACCACCTACAAGACCGGATATGAGTCCTGCAGGAAGACCAGTCGCTTCTGCAATTGCAGAAGTAATCGCACCATTCACTCGTTCGGTGACTACCGACTTGAAGCTTTGGGACAGGTTTTGTCCGCTAGCTGTTCCCGAAAGAACATCAAATAGAAATCCTTTGCTTTCTTTCTCTTCATCGTTAGCTTTGGATTTAGCTTGTACGTCCTTGATAGTTCCATCTAAGTATCTTGTAAACGCTCCATTTGCCGCGCCAACTTCATTCGTAGCATATGTAGTTCCCATGCCATTCAGCTCGAAGCTGTGGCCCATGGCTCCCAGCGAGAATGCAGCAGGAACGTTCAGATCTTGCATTCCATAACTCATCTCAATCGGAATCCCTTTGATATTGACTGTTCCTTTGAGTTCCCTCGAACCTAAATAACGTTGTGTGGAAACAGGCACTCCTTTAATAGATACCCAATTCTCTCCTTTGGAATCACTGGGAAGAGTTCCTTGTCGGAAATTGTACTTCGATTGCTTGTAATTATCTCGAAGTCCACCCATATTTGGTGTGTAACTCTTACTAAATCCTTCTTCCAATCCCTGGAAGTTGGTTAGGAAATAATTACTGGTTCTGTTATATGTCTCAATGTTTTGAGCTTTGATATCTTCATTCTGTGCATAATAGGCTTTTGTCTCTTCCGTCTTATCACTGAACTGTGCAAACATAGAATCCATGTTAGTGGCCATGTTATCTACGAATGCTGCCACTTGGGATACTTTATCCGCATCAAACTCTGTATTCATCAGAGTATCGATTCCGAGTGTATCCACACGTAATGTGCCAGGATCAAACTTGGTATTGATCTCTATGTTTTGAGCCATGAAGAGAGGAGAATAACTGGAATCTTGCATCGCATTCCCTGCGATCTTGAAGTCACCGCTGTGAATGGTCCTTGACCCTACGATAAAGTCACCTTGGATACGAAACTCATAACCTTCTTTTCTCAAGTAGGCATACTCATCGCCTTGTGAATATTTGAGGAACAGTTCTTGTCTGAGGGTCTTACTTCTAGCTTCATTCTCTTCTATAAATTGTTGAGAGTATTCATCCAAATACTTTGCAATCGCGCTGTTAGCTGCATAGTTCAGTGCCTGACTGGAGCCGTTGAGTAGGGCGCCTAAGTTTTTAATATCATTCTCGTTTGTGACGAGGGAATTCATATGAGAGAGTAGACCGTCTACTTGCTCTCTCGTTTCTTTGAGTTCTTGGTTCGATGCATTGATTGCTTCCGCAATTTCCGATCCATCGGATACTGAGGTAGGAGCACCACTTTCTATCGCGGCAATCATCTCTGCGAGACCGTCTAACAATTCTCCTTTGAGGTTTTTATTCGCCAGTTGTTCCGATTGTGCGAGTAGTTGATTTACTAGATTTTGGGATTCAGTTCCTTTTTGGACTAAACTTTGGGATGTGGCAAGTAAACCTTGGATTTTATCGTAAGCCTCACTTGATTCTCTGATTCCATCAATTTGATTCTGGCCTTGTTTGATTTGTTTGGCAATCGCTTCCGAGTCGTCGAAGCTCTTGCTAATGAGTGAATCTTTGTAATTTAAGAACGAAGACTTTGTATAACTAAGAGATCTGGAGGAAACCTCTTGCAACATAAAGTCGCCGAGCTTATCATAATTATCCGTGATGATCGACCTAGCTTCTGCTTTTTTCGCTACCGCCTGTTGGGTGTAATACGCTGCTTCGTCGAACTTGCCTTTTTCTTCGAATTCTTCCGCTAGTTTGAGGAAGTCATCTGCTTTCTTGAAGTATTGCTCAACGTCCGAGAGTATCTTGTTTTCTTTTACCAATACTTCTTTTTGAAGTGTGTTCGCTTTCTTAGTATCGTCCCTTACATCTTGATAAAGCGCGAGGGTGTTCCTGTCTCTGGCGGCACGAGGGATAAATCCGAATTTACCATCGTCTCCACTCAGTTCATTGTTCCAATCCACTTGTCCTTGCTGGGAAGCATCGATGTTGGCTTGTACGGATTCGAATTCTTCTGCACCATACCCTGCTTCGCCAAACATTCCTAGAATGTTTTGGATTCGGATCGTTGCATCCATTTCGCTGGAAGTATAACTTTCCGTTCTGGCATAGGAATCGATTAGTTTTTGACTTACGACTGCACCCGCTTCTCCCAGTTGGATTTCATTTGCTTTTCCATCGACTGCTTGGTCTAACAACTGATTGGAATAGTCGTATTGGTAATTGTTCCAAAGTTGACGGGAGCTATCGTACAATTGGCCTGTCGCGTTGTATGAGTTTACGATTTGGGATTGTAGGTTTTGAGCGACCGAGATGGCATCGGCTTGGAATTTTTTCTCACCTGTGCCTGGGTCTTCTACCGCTTTGTTCAGTGCTTCTTTGGCGGTTAAAAACCAATTCAACTCAACCGATTTGAATGTAACGATTGTATCCTGCCAAGCCTGTTGCCCGGAGCGGAACCTGCTGTTCTGATTATTAACGGCTCCCGTTCCTGCGACTTCATAACCATAAACATCAGTGATCCAATTGTCTCTTTGCGTAGTTAGGCTTGCGATTTGAGTATCAAAGTTGAGAACTGCGAGGTTTTTTGCTTCTTCCAGATTGGCGAGAGAGATTTCGTATTCGTCTGTGTACTGTTTGCTTCTATCTTCCCAATCTTTGAGAGGATTCACTAGTCCGAGGAATGTATCCGCCAGGCTTTTGTAATTTGCCTGGTGCCCTCTCCAGGTGTCTTCGTTCGCTTGTTTGTCTTTGTCTATGTATTTGTAATCCGTATAGATACTGACCGTATTGTACCAACCGAGTTGGTCATACCAGCTTCCTGAGCCAGTGATATTGGATGCACCTAGAAATACTTGTGTGGAACCTGCAATTGCCTGTTCGCTTCCAGCGAGGTATCCTTGCGCGGTGCTCGGAGTGAATGTTGCATTATAATTTTTAGAAATCGCATTGCGAACGTTATCGTTGACTGTATATTGGGCGCTGTCTATATTGCGGATGAGAGATAAATCTACCCCCCAATCAGCTTTTACAGCTCGATATGTTCCGCCAACACAAACACCACCAAAACCGATACTTCCGCATCTATCTTCATAATCAACATAGGAAGCGCTGCCTGAAGAATAATAATTCATTAGAGTTTGATCTGCCGTTCCTATAATGGAAGCATCTCTTCTATATGTATAGTATGATTTAATATACTCATTTGTAGCGACGTAATGTCCACTGTAAGTACCGTCTTGTAAGTAGGAAATATTAAGAGATGTTGGTTGACCGGCACAACCATTGTATCCATCGCCATGCTGGGAACATGTGACATTAGTCGTTCCTACAACTTGATTATAGGTTAAGTTTTGTAAAACGGTAATATTTTCCCATTTGAGTCCGTTCCATTCGTCCGCTTTTCCTTTGGCGTATTCTTCCTGGTTTCTAAAAAAAGTTCCCAGTGTTTGCGCCATATCGGATACGGAAGCATGATCGTCTAATTGTTGTTGAATGGAGGAAAGAAGCGCGTCTATATCTCCGAAGGAATCACTCATCACTTTACTTCCAGTAAAACTGGAAGCAAGTTGAGTTCTTTGGGATTGGATGCTATTGACAGTTCCTTGCAAAGAAGACCGAAGCGCATTCTCTGCGTTTTCAATCATTGCTTTGTTCTGGAGCCACTGTTCTTTTGTCATGGCAATCCCATCCAAGTAGTCTTGTTTTTCCTGGGTTAGGTTGCTGATTGTAGTATTCCATTGTAAGATCCCGTTTTGGATGGCGGCCACGGAATCTTGTTCCCAATTCTCTTGTTTGGTGAGTAGATCCTGCCACTTACTATCCCAAAGAGCGGCACCTTGCGTGTATCCGTCCGTGACTTGCGCGGGGTTCGCTTCTTGGGAAGCCTCCGCAAAGCCGGTTACCGCCTGAACAGCCGGGTTGATTGTCGCAAGTAACCCTTGTTTGCTGTTTTCTATATCTTGGTCTTTTTTAGCGGAAAGAGTGTTGAGAAAAGCATTCAATTCGGATTGGATATAGCTGGATGCATCTGCGATCCAGGTGGCTTTTGCTTGTTGTTTTTGTAAGGTAAGTTGCGCTTGAACGGCTTGTTTGTAAACGTTTACATCATTCACAGGATCGGTGGTTGTGACTGAACTAAGAATCGTATTGATCTCCGCTTCTACTTCCGCTTCCCAAGATGCTTCGACTGCATCTTCCGCACCTCTCACGATGCTCATAAAACCCGATTCGCTGGTTTGGCTTGCCGCCGCAGACTCAACGTAAGGTTGTAAGTCCGTATTTCTAAATGGTTTTGTTTTGGTAAGTTGAGGAACACTCTGCGCCAAAACTTCTATGGGCAAAACCATAGTGAATAAAAAAACAGTGAGTAGTAAGAGAGAGGTGAGTCTTTCGGAGAATCCGATTCTGGAACCGAAGTCCAGGCTGAAAGTAGTGTATCGTTTGTTAGAGTGGGAGAAGAGAGAGTTTTTCATGTACGAACCTGTTTTGGGAAACCTGGAGGAGGCGAACCCCGTTTGATTGCTAAAAATTGTAAAAAGCGATTGGGAATCGAGGGATTAGGACAAATAAGGTGAAAACCAAGAGTTTGATTTTGAGAATCAAAAGGTTTTCTAGTGTTTGTTATACGAACAAAGGAAGGTTCAAATTTATCGGAACCGGATATAAGTAGAACTTTGGATGAGTAAAAGTAGGGAAAGTTTTCGGAATCGGACTCTGACCGGAAGGAGGCGGTTT
This sequence comes from Leptospira kobayashii, assembly GCF_003114835.2. NCBI lineage: Bacteria > Pseudomonadati > Spirochaetota > Leptospiria > Leptospirales > Leptospiraceae > Leptospira > Leptospira kobayashii. Next base: position 855,576 of record NZ_AP025028.1, read on the forward strand.
GCAAACCAGCCATTTCCTTATGAAAATCGGATTGAACCTGCTTTTGTAAGGTGATGATTTCCGAAACCAGATCCCTTTCTTCGTTTTCCCAATCGATTTCCGTCTTTGGATGCGCGGGGAGGGAGGCTTGAAGAGCGGCTTGAGTCTGATTTGGGCTAAAAATCTTATCGGAATCGGGATCTTCCGGGAAACTATTTTTTGACTTCAGCTCGGATTCCCAGACAGTAGTTTCCAGTTCCGATTCGAAACTAGCAGTGGTTATATTTGATTCGGCGAATAAATAACCGGGGGTAGCGCATAACAAGACAAGTAGAAGAGCATAGCTACTCATTCGCGTATTTGTTTTATTATGAAGAAATCCCACGCTAAAGGTCATTAGAACGGGGGATCTGGGTCTGGAACAAGTTCTTTTTTTTCGATTGCTTACTTTTTAGGCAAAATTCACTAGCAGCTAACTAGCATTCTCGCATAATTTAATTATGTCACATTAGAAAATTAGAAATATTGCGAAAGAGTGGCAAAAAAAGGGAAAAAATGCCTGTTAGTCTTAGTATTTTTTCTAGGGGCACCTATTTGGAAAAATATTTTCGCAGAACAACGGAATTTGATAAATTTTTCAAAGGGTAATTTCGGTTAGGTCGATAATATTATCAAACAAGAGTTAGCTCAAAGTGGAAGTTTTGTTATTTGGCTCTCTTGAATTGATTTTATTATATAATTTATTCTAATTTGTTAATGTTTATAAAATTTCGGAGTTTCGTTATCATTTTTTTGTTTACTTGCTCAGGTGGTCTCTCCGCAAATTCCGAACCCTTACGCATCGACTTGGATACCGCGATACAGATTGCGGCTACCAATTATTATTTGTTACAAACCATCAAAAATAAAAATTCAGCGATCAAAGATTTAATCACTGAAAGGTGGCGTGATCTTTTGCCTACATTAGGGGTGAATGTGATCCGCCAAAGGTACATTATTACCGATTCCAACGACTATATCTACAATGGAATCATGCTTACCGCCGATCAGGTGATTTATGACGGGGGGCGGAAAGGTCTGGATCTGGACATTGCGAAGCTGGAAGAACTTTTATCCAAAGAGGAATTTAAGATAACATACGCAAGGTTAAAGTTAGATGTGGAAAAAAACTTTATGAACGTTCTCATCGCTTCGGGAAAGATCGCATTGAACAAAAAATCTTTGGAACGTGCCCGCGAGCAACTTCGTCTTGTTAAATTGGAACTTGAATTGGGTTTTACGACGGATGTTCAGGTTATGAGCATATTGTCCAGACAACAGGAGATCGAATTCGCTCTCACAAAATCGAAAAATGAATTCTTAAAGGCGAAAAACGAACTCAAGCAGATCATGGGACTCAGTTATGAGGCGGATCTGATCCTGGAAGGGGATCTTTTGCGCGATTTTCTCATCAACAAACCCACCATCACCAAAAATACTCTGATCGAAAGAGCCAGAAACGAAAGACCGGAAATCATGCGTGCAAAGGTAAATCATCATAAAGTGGAAAAAGAGAAGGATTTGGCGGAAAATGCATGGATTCCTCAGATTTCGGTAGGGGGTGCTTACGGTAGAACCGGTATAGAATACCCGCTCCGAAACGATGCATGGAACGTAAATTTTAAAGTAACATTTCCTCTGGGCGGTTCGACAAATACCCTTACGGAAAATACCGGAGTAAGATACAATAACCTCGCCAATTCAGGGTTTGGTGGAAATACCAATCCGAATTTCAATAGTTCCACCAATAACGATTTCCAATTTTTGAATAACATGGGTTATTCGAGAAAGGTGATGGAAAGCAAAATCAAATTGGGAGCCGCCATCTCCGAAAGAAAACATTTGGAAAGGGGAATTGCCATCGAAGTGGAAAAATCGGCCGACTCCGTATTGGAAGCCTATGATTTGATCCGTATTGGTAGCGGTGCGGTATTTTTCCGATATGAAAGTTTGAAACTTATGACTACCCGTTCCCAGGTGGGAGAAGCAAAACGGGCCGATATTCTTTTCGCAGAAACAGAGTTAGTTGAGGCACAGGAGAAATTGGTGGAAGCACTCGGGAAATACATGATTTCCTCTTACGAACTCGAATGGGTATCCGGAATGGTTCCCCAGACTATGAAACTTTTCGAATATAGTCCCAAAAACGGAAATACCATTTTACCTTTTTTGTTATTGGACAAGCCGATTGATAAAAAAGGTATCCCGGAAGGTTTGCGACCTACCGATCTGGATGAATTTTTCGACAAAGATATCGATACTACCCCGGAAGAAAAAGACTCATTGAACCGCAAAAAATTCGACCTAGAGAAAAAGCAGGACTCCAAATGAATTTCATTAAAATTATCAGAATCATCATTTTAGGGATCATGCTTTTCCTCATTCAGTGCAGCGGTGCGGAAAATGCTTTTAAGAATTTTATTCCCACCGACAATTCACCTGCTGCGCCTAAGGTGATTGCATCTCTTCCCGCACCGGGGCAAACTGGCGTACCCAAAGACCAAAAGATCATAATCACTTTTAACAAAGAAGTGGATAAACAGTCTTGCATTGCTGCTTTTACAATGCAGCCTCCCGCCACCGGACTCTTCGATGTTACCGGAAATGTGATGACTTTTACACCGTCCAGACAGTTTAGCGGAGCGATCACTTATGTTGCGAATCTGTCAAACCGTTGTGAAGATAAAAACGGCCGTGACTTGGAACAATCGTATAATATAGATTTTTCGGTCAGCACCGATGTTCAACAACCTACAATCCTTTCTTTCCAGGCCAAAAAAAACAGCCAGGGTTGTTCCGCTGCAAGTCCCTATGTAGATGTGGTAAATTTTAAAAACAATGTTTATAGTACTACGGATGTATGTCCCAACTCATCCATTCTGATCAATTTTTCAAAGCCTATGGATCGTGGAACGGTAGAGTCCAATTTTTTAACGGTTCCTCAATTGATCGGTGCCTTTGTTTGGAGCGGCAATAACACCGTCTTGGAATTCACCCCGAATGAATTGTTGGCTACCGGAATCACGTATATCATTACCGTTTCAAACCAAGCCCAGGATTTGTCGGATAATCCTTTGCCGAAAAGTTATACTGCCAGCTTTACCGTGGGATCTGAAATATTGAAACCGCAGATTGCCATGCAGGACGGATATGTTAGAAACGGACTCGGTTGCAATCCGGGGACACTCGCTTCGACTTTGTACCCCACCGGTCTTAGAAATGCGGTAGGAATATGTTCCAGCATCGTACAAGGTTATCAAAACTCTCCCGTTATCATTGATTTTACGGAAAGTCTCGATTTGACATCTGCCGATTCTTTGGTTACCATATCACCTAACATCAACGGAGTTAAATCATGGGCAACCAGTGCTCATCCTTTGTGCGGTTCGACCGGTTCTTGCGGTGCAGGTAGTCGTTTGACATTCACACCGATCGAACCTTGGCAGCATTCGGTGACTTATACAGTGACGTTCTCTTCCAATTTAAAGGACTTGGCGGGAAATCTACTGGGAACCAATTATTCCTTTTCCTTTACCATCGGTAGCGATTTCCAAATTCCAAGAATCACTATGCAGGACGGATTCATTAACACCGGATTCGGATGTACTCCCGGAACTCTTTCTTCCACAATCGATCCGGTAAACGGATTAAGAAATAAAACGGGCGGTTGTACGGGTGCGAGTGTGGGTTCATTGAATACTCCGATCTATATTCATTTCAGCGAAGATATGGACAGAGTGTCCGTTGAAAACGGGTTCTTTATCAATCCCAATGTCAACGGAGTGAAAACATGGTCGGCGAGTGCACTCCCGTTATGCGGAACTACGGGTCCGTGCGGTACGAGTAGTTTGCTTACATTTACTCCTACATTGGATTGGCAAAACACAACATATACTGTGAGTTTGGGCAATTCCGCTTTGGATTCCGACGGCAATACGATAGGGACTTCCTATTCGTTTTCATTCACCGTAGGAACCGACCTGATACCGCCTAAATTGGATTATGCTACAGGGCCTTTGCTCGGTGATTTGGCGCCTGCGTGCGGAGCGCTCGGAACAACTGTGATTCCTTCCATGTCTACCGGCGTTTGTCATTTGTTTAGCGGAAGTAGGATCCGACTGCGTTTTGACGAAGCGATGGATCAAAGTAAAACGACAAACGCTTTTTCCATCACTCCTTCCGTTAATGGTGTTGTTAGCTGGCCGACTGCTACAGAGTTATTGTTCACTCCGAGTCAGAACATGAGTTTATTCACTCAATACCGTGTTTCGTTGAATTCCACCGCCGCAGATATCGCGGGAAACCGATTGGCCTCGGATTTCATTTCCTATTTTACAACCGGAGACGGCGGTGCGGGAAACAATTTTCCGCCTACGGTTGCGGATGTACTAACCGATACTCAAGGCGGTCCCGCCGGTTGCAATGCAGGGATGGATGATTCCATCTCGGCTTCTTTTATCACCAATGTCTGTACGGATAACAGTGGTTTGGGGAATGGGGCGGCCTTTCAAGTTGTTTTCAGTAAAAACATGGAACAAAGTTTAACTGCTCAGGCTTTTTCCATCAGTCCCAGTGTTTCAGGGGTGATTACTTGGATTTCTCCTACGATTATGAGATTTGTCGCCACTCAATCTTTGAATCCGAATGCTCAGTATATCGTAACGATCGGAGGAGGGGCAACCGATTCGAATGGAAACCGTATCGAATCCTCTTATGTGAAATATTTCATGTCATCTTCGATCGGAGGTTATCTGGCATTAAACTCCATCGATTTGTCTACCGGAACAGTCGCAAACTGTTTGTTAGGTTCCGGATCGATTACGAATATTTTGGCGGCGGTAGTAAATAATGCATGTACCGGAAATCCTTTTGTAAACCCGATCTTACTCACTTTTTCACAGCCAATCAATCAATCTTCATTGGTAAACGGGTTTAGTATTTCTCCTTCTGTTTCCGGTTATTTCAGTTTTCCAACCGCATATCAGGCATTGTTCAACCCTGACGCTCTCTTGCAATACGGGAAACGATATACGATTACTATCCCGACATCCATTACGAATACCTCCGGTAGGGGAATGGCAAATACGATTTATTCAAGTTTTGTGGTGGGGGCTTTGGATTCCAATTTCCCAAGCATAGTCGGTGTCGATTTTGAAGTCAATGGAGACGGAGACGGGTGCGGGGTAGTCCCCAATGATTTTGTAAACCAACCGAGCGGTTCGGTGTTAAGCCAAGTTTGTGCCGGAACACCTATCGTAGTTCATTTTAGTGAACCGATGGATACCAATTCTGCGATGAATGCCGTTTCATTCAGCCCATTTGCCAATGTAAACTATTCCTTTACGGGAAATGATATGACCATCACTCCATTGACAACGTTTGCAAGCGGGGAGGATTTTAGTTTTACGATCTCGACGGGAGCAAGGGATTTAGCGGGAAATGCGCTCCAATCTTCCTTCACCTTGGGGTTCAAAACTGAAAATACATCGCCCAGAGTTGTTGCCATAGGAGTGGCAAGTCAAACGAATTGCTCCAGTTATACGGGGAACCTATATGCGGGAAATCCTGCCGGTGGCAACTCAAGTATGACCCAATGTTACTGGAGTGACGGCTTGCAAATGTTATCTCCTGCCGCATACTCTCTTACGACTACTACTGCTCCCGCATGTCCTTCCAACTCTCTCACGGATGATATCAGGATCGTATTCAATCAGGCCATGGATCCTGTCGCCACTATCAATGCGATTTCCATGTCTTATATTTCGAATTCCGGCGGTTCGGGAATCAAAAAGAACAGCTGGCAGTGGAGCGATTCCTTTCATGTAGTTACAATTCAAGTTACAGATGTTAGTTTATGCGGAAACGATCTCCAGGCAATCACGAACGTAACATTACCGAATTATCCGTTTTATCTTGTGCAAGTGGATCAAACTGCCAAAAATGCTTCGGGCACTTCCTTATCTTCCGCTTTTAATTTCATCTTAGAGGGCAACTAAATGGTGTTTCGCAAATTTTTTCTTCCTAACCTATTTAAAATATTTTTGATTTTGAATATATTAATGTTTAACGGTTGTTTATTCGGAAAATACTTTAAATCTTCGGGAACTTATCAATCTGCCATTGCGAATTCATCCAAGAAAAATCTATTATTTTTCGGTAAAATAGAAAATCGTGATTCCAGATATACTCCGTTTCTTGTGGAAAACTTTAAAGACATGTTGCAAACTCAAATCATAGAATCGGGGATTCAGATTTTTGATATAATCCATGTCGATGAGCCGAAGAAGGAAGAACCGGTAGTGTCGGTTGATGGAGAGAACAAACCTATTTCCCTATCGGAAGGTCTGAACGCCATTTTGCTGAAATCAGCCATTAGTAACTCTCATGATATAGAAAAAAACAGGAGAAACGGTATCTTGAACAGTGAAGAAATTCGCGCTCTTGCCGCTGTTCACCAATTCAATTATTTTCTGCAAGGTGCCGTCGGGAATAATAATTCGGGAACATTGCTGCAAGAGGATGAGAACTCGCTGGTATTTGCAAAATTATACAATGCAGACGGACAGTTGATAGGAGTAGTTAATTATTCCGTTAGCGGTCGCACGTTGGCGGAAGCGAACTTGTTACGGGAAGTTTGTAAAAAAATAGCAGATCGTTTAACGGAAATTATAGAAAAGAAAAAATAACAAAATATGAGAATATTAAAAATTTCATTCCTCATGGCCGCTCTTATCATGACTCAAACTTGTAAAACCAGGAAAGAAGAGGCAAGTAAGCTTAGGGAAGAAGCCGCCTTAAAATTCACGGAAAGAAAATTGAACAAAGCAAAAGAATTGTATTCTCAGTCGCTTGACTTGGATCCCGATCATGAAGCATCTCTCTTTATGTTGGGAAAAATAGACTTTTATAATCGGGATTTTCCATCCGCTGAAAAAAATTTTGAAGCTGTTGTCGATGAAGACGAATGCCATTCCGCCGGTTCTTATTGGCTGTATAAGATCAAAGGATTGAAAGCGGAAGAAAGAAAAACAGCAATTGAAAAATTGAGCGGTCTTGCCAAAAAATTACCGAACCGTTGGGAAGTTGTATACACTTTGGGAACTATGCTTGAGGAAGAAGGTCGTATCGCGGAAGCGATTCAATTGTATCAGGAAGCGGTAAACGAAGAAACAAAGTTATCTTTGATTTATATGAGACTTGGTAGAATATACGAAAAGGCGGATATGAAAAAAATGGCGGAAAGGTATAATAAAAAAATGGAACAGTATAAGGAAAGGCAATGAGTTCAATTTGCCATTTTTCTACAAGAGTTAATATATGTTAAAGAAAGTTAATTCGATTTTGGAATTTCTCACTCCGATTATCCGCACTAGATTTGCAAAAATCGCTCTGTTATTTATGATCGGACTTTCCATTTATTTACTGATTCCGAGCAGGATAGAAAGCAATAAAAAGAAAGAATCATCTTCGTTCTTTGATTGGCTTTGGAATCGAAATGTTAAGAAAGATATAGATTTAAATACTGTTATAGTAAAAGCAAAGGAAATTCATCCAGAAAAAATCACTCCGAGTATTTCCATCTTGGGTGCCATTGATTTTGTGGAAAAAATAGATATAGTTTCCAAAACAGCCGGAAACATAAAATCGATTTCCGTAAAAGAAGGAGATCTTGTTTCGAAAGACCAAGTGATTGTTCAGATGGATACTTTGCAATTGGAATTGGAGCGTAGAAAGCAGGAATCGGGATACAATAGCGCCTTATCTTCGCTTAAATTGGCGAGAGAAAAATATTCAAAAGCAAGAGAAGCGGTGGAGATCCGCGTCTTGGAAGTGGAAAAAAGAAAAACTTCCGTTAAGGAATCCGAAGCGGAGCTTAACAAAACCAAGACGACTTTCGAAGGTAAGGAAGTTTTGTTCAGGGAAGGTGGGATCAGCAAGGAAGAATACGAACGAGCTCAGACAACTTTGATTTCCGCAGAAGCAAAATATCGGATCAGTTTTCGGGAATGGGAAATGTCCCAGGTTGGCTTGCGTCCCCAGGATTTGATTCAGAACGGTTATCCTGTTCCGGTCAATCCGAGAGAATTAAAAGATACTTATATAGATTTCAATACAAGAATCGATAAGGCGGAAGTCGAAGTTGCACAATCCCAAGTAGAGGCTGCAAAAGCCGCCTTACAATCGACAGACGAACTTTTGAGAGCGGCGACGATCAGATCACCTATCAATGGTATAGTTGCCTATGCAAACAAACATGTCGGAGAATACGTAAACCCGGGCGGAGTGAGTAGTTCCGATCAGGCAATTTTGAATTTAATAGGAATCAATTCCGTATATGCAAAGTTTAGCGTACCGGAATCGGAAATGTCAAAAATCAGAAAGGGACATGCTGTAGATTTCACTTTGGATATTTATCCTACGGAAGTATTCAAAGGAAAAATCGACGTGGTAAATCCTATGATCGATCCGAAGACGCACACACGCGATGTTAAAGTAAAGATAGAAAACTTAAACAGGAGATTTAGTCCCGGAATGTTTGTTCGCGGAACCATTTATACCGGCGATCCGGAGATGGCTTTGCTTGTTCCTCAGGAAGCTCTAGTACCGAAAGAGAAGGAAAGAGCCTGGATCTTTGAAATCAAAAATGGAAAAGTATTCCGCTCCGATGTAAAAATCGGAAAAGAGGTAAAAGGAAATATCGTAGTATCGGAAGGATTGGATCCGGGTTCCGTGGTAGCAATTGAAAAGTTAACTCAGCTTAAAGACGGAATGCTTGTTAAACCTGAATTTGAGGGTTCTCTTCACTAAGCTTGAAATTCATACAAAAATTTGCGGTCGAAAGACCGGTTACCACATCCATGTTCTATTTGCTGATGATCTTGCTCGGTCTGGTTTCATTATCGGACTTAGAGATCAATTTGCTACCGAACATGGAGTTTCCCCGACTAACAATTATTACTCATTTCCAAAATGCCGCACCGGAAGAAGTTGAAAATTTGATCACAAAGCCGATCACCGAATCGGTCGGAACGATCAAAGGTCTGGAGAAAGTCACTTCCGAGTCTTTGGAAGGAATTTCTTTCGTTACATTGCAGTTCTCCTGGAGTACTAAAATCGATTTTGCGGCAATGGAGGTAAGGGAGAAGGTGGATCTCATCCGAGGGGTACTGCCGGAGGAAGCTTCAAAACCTCTCGTATCCAAATTTGATCCGAGTCAGTCCCCCATTCAGCAAATCGTATTTTTCCCAAAAGACAAAGAAAATATAAAAGATCTGCGGGATTTTCTAAAAAGGGAAATCAAAGGTTATCTTGATCGTGTGGACGGAGTCGCACTTGCCCAATTTTCCGGAGGATTCCAAAGAGAAATTCAAGTGGAAATAGATCCTCAATCGATGCATGCACACGGAATTTCTTTGAAAGCGATTCAGGACGCGGTAGAATCATCTAACCTGAATTATCCGGCAGGGCATATAGAAGAAGGAAGTCAGGATGTTTTGATCAGAACTATGGGGGAATATTCAAATCCCGCACAAATCAGAGACACTATCATCAATCAAGCCAAAGGCGGTCCTATTAAGTTGAGTTCACTTGCGAAGGTGACGGACGGCTACAAAGAAAGAAAAGGTCTCGCTCTTTACAACGGTAAAGAAGCCGTCATCGTCTCCGTTTTTAAAGAGTCGGGAAAAAATACTGTGATGGTCTCCGATTCGATGAAAGCCGAGTTGGAACGTTTAAGAAAACAATATTCCGATCAAGTCACATTCGATATAGTATATGACGAAGCTAGATTCGTAAAAGAATCCATCGATAATATTTCCGGCGGACTTGTTTCCGGGGGTTTTCTTGCATTTTTATCTTTAATATTCATTCTGCGTAATATTCAAAGCCCGCTGATTCTTTTGAGCGTGCTTCCTATTTCAATCATAACTACGTTTCTACTTATGTATTTGAAAGGTTTGACTTTGAATGTCATGACCCTAGGAGGATTGTCCCTCGGGATAGGGATGTTGTTTGACTCCGGCAACGTGGTATTGGCAGCCATTGAAAGAAATATAAAGAAAGGAATTCCTTCGAAAGAAGCATCTCTGATCGGTGCACAGGAAGTCGCAGGATCGATCACTTCGGCGGTTTTAACGACTATCATTATATTTTTACCGATCGTATTTTTAAAAGGAATCATCGGAGTTGTTTTCGGTGAAATGGCTCTGACAATCACCTTTTCACTGTTAGTCAGTTTGGTCGTCTCATTGACATTGATACCTATGTTGTCCGCTCTGAGAAAACCAGGAGAAGAACTGAAACGGTTCAAGCTGGTTTCAAAAGCGGAAGATTTGGAAAATAGAATCGATGCTGGTTACGGAAAGTTATTATTAAAATATCTGAACCAACCGGGATATGCTTTTTTATACTTGGGAGTTTTGATTCTTTTGGTATTGGTCATAACTCCGAACATAGATAGGGAATTTATTCCGAAAGTCGATACCGGTGAATTTAAAATCGAAGTTCTGAATGAGAAGGGTTCTTCTCTCGAGTCGACTACGGAACTGGTAAGGTCGATTGAATCCGCTTTGGCAAAAGAAGAATCGGTAAAACATATAGTTTCTCTTGTCGGTTATAACGAAGATCAGATTTCCGTCAGATCCGGCGGAGAAATCGGTACCCACCAAGCACAGATTAGGGTTATCTTGAACTCACCTCGCAGCGAGAAGACAAAAGATTTTATTTCCCGGCTTCGTAGGAAGATGCAGTTTAGAGAAGGTATCATTGTCAACTTTCAACCGGAAGAAGATATGTTGGCAAAGATTCTATCTCCCGAATCGAAGGCGATCAATTTGGAAATCGAAGGAAACGATTTATCCACTCTGAATCATATCGGAAATGTATTGAAAGCCGAATTATCGAAAATTCCGGGCATCGTTGATTTGAAGACAAGTATGGAGGAGAAAAACCGCGAGTACCAGGTGGTCTTCGAAGAAGACAAGATTGCAACTTTCGGTTTAACGCATTCTTATTTGGCCGGAGTGCTTAAATCCGCGATTCGAGGAACCGTCATCACTCGTTTGCGCATTGCCGACCAGGAATACGACGTAAGATTGCGGTACAAAGAATCGGATAGAAAAAACAAGGAAGATGTTCGGAATATGATGATCGAGTTGCCTTCAGGACAATTCGTACGGCTTGGACAGATAACAGAGATTAAAGAAGGGAAAGGTTACGCATCCATTCTTAGGATCGGGCAATCAAGAGTCAATAAAATCAATGGAAACATAGATGGCACGAAACAAAGCACTACCATCGAAGAAATAGAAGAATATTTATCCAGAGTCAAACTACCTACAGGTTACAAAGTACACTTCGGAGGGGAAAAAGAGAGCATAGAAAAATCCACAAAAGAACTTTTTTTCGCATTTGTATTTGCAGTCGTTTTAATCTATATGCTTTTAGCGAGTCAATTTGAATCATTTATAATTCCTGCTGTCATGTTGGTTACCATACCTTCGATTTTTGTGGGTATTGTTCCCGCACTTTTGATGACCGGCCATAGTTTCAATATCAGTTCTTTTACGGGAATCATTCTTCTTGTGGGAATCGTCGTGGATAATGCCGCATTATTTTACGAATACGTGGAAATTCTCCGACCCGATTACGCCACTTTGAAAGAAACGATTGTTTCCAGCGGGCAAGTGGTCCTTCGACCGATCATTTTAAACAATGGAACTACGTTACTCGGTTTGATTCCCGTAGCATTGGAAATAGGGGAAGGTACCGAGTTCCAATCTCCGATGGCAGTAACAGTGATTAGTGGGCTAATTGCTTCCGTTGTCTTGTCATTGTTTTTGATCCCAATCGTTTTCTATAATGTAATCGCATGGCAAGAAAAAAGAAAGAAACACCATTAGACCCTTTGCCTGTTTCCGCCCTTTCTCCTCCATTGGATGAAATCTCATTTACGGAGAAACACAAAGTTGGTGTTATTATGGGATTTTTCTGTCTTCTGTTGATAGGAATATTATGCGTATCCAGATTGTCTTTATCTCTATTTCCAAATACGGTTAATCCCGGTTTAACGATCGAAACGGAATACCATGGTGTGGGCCCCGAAAAAATAGAAGAGATCATTACAAAGCCGATTGAAGAATCGATCTCTACAATCGGAGGAATCAAACAATTATTTTCCATTTCGGAAGAAGGCAAATCCAAAGTTCACGTTCAATTTGAATCGGATGCGGATCTGGATACAAAATCTTTGGAGATACGGGATAAAATCGAACAAGCATCCATCTACTTTCCCAGGGAAACACAGAAGCCTGTTGTTCTGCAATTTGACCCTTCTCAACAACCTGTTTTCATAATCACATTATCCAGTTCCGTTTTGAACTTAACGGATCAAAGAGACATTGCTGATCGGGAAGTCAAAAAAATCATAGAAGGCATTGCCGGTGTGAGTGAAGTGATCGTCGCAGGAGGATCACCCAGAGAGATCATCGTTGCTTGTGATCCGGAGAGATTGAATAGCGTAGGACTTGATTTCAATCATATATTGAATTCTCTCCAAGAGAATAATATAAACGTCGCTATCGGTGATGTACTGGAAGGTTCCGAAAAAGTTCCGGTTTATTTGAAAGGACGTTTTCGGAACATAGATCAAATTAGAAACTTGCCCATTTATTCATCGAACGTTGCAGGAAGAGTCGTAAGACTGAAGGAAGTTGCGGACATTGATTATTCTTTTCGGGAGGAGGACAGTGCTTCCAGAAGAAACGGAAATGAAGTTGTTAGCATCTATGTATATCGATCGGGAACTTCCAACTTACTTGAGGTATCAGGTCAATTGAGAGAAACACTTCAAAAGTTGGGTAACCAACAAATTTCTTTTTTGATTACCTATGACCAAGCGGAGACTGTTTCCGAAACTATGGGAAGTTTTTTAATCGGCACTTTTTGCGGATTTGTATTGATTGCAATTGTTGAATATCTACTTTTCAGCAATCCTTTTTATCCTCTCGTAACATTTGTCACATTATTCGGGTCTTTTCTTTCGGGATCGATTGTAATTTATTTTTTGAATCTGGATTATAATATCATGACCGCTACCGGGTTCATTCAAAGTTTCGGTTGCTCCATACTTATGATTCACTTGATCAGGTGGAACCGTTATCAATCGGACCGATTGAACATTAACACTGAGGTTTTTGTTTCCATTCTATTGATTGGAGGGGTATTTTTACCTCTGTTATTCGCTTCAAAAGAATACCAAACCATATACAGCGGACTGGCTATCGTCATTCTATCTACGCTAGCCTCCACGTTTTTCATTTCGAATACGATTGTTCCGATCTTAGAAAAAAGAATCATCAAACCCGATTCGGATCATTACAAATTTGAAGTTATAGGAAAAACAATCGAAATCATTTCCGATCAGTACGGCAAAGTTCTTCATTTTCTGATCAAGGAACCCTTCAAAGTATTTATAATTTATACCAGTATCATTTTGATCGGACTTGTATCTTATTACAAACTTTCTCAGGATTTTTTAAGTCCGATTGAGGAAAAACAATTAACGGGGCATGTCGAGTTTCCCTCCGGTACGAGCTTTACAAAAATAAATACCACTTCAAAGAAAATCGAAGCCATCTTGTCCGAACAAAATGAAATCAAAGAAGTCAGCACAAGAGTCGACGGAGGCCAAGCATCCATTACTGTAAAATTCAAAGACAGTATTTCCGAGATTGAAAAGTACAACAAAGAATTGGAAGATTTGATAGGTGATATAAAACCTGCATTCATATATTTTCAAGGAGCAAACGACGAAGCACTTTTGAAAGAGGTTACCATAGATGTCATAGGTGACGATTTGTTGGAATTGGATAGAGTGACTAAGGAACTTGCCAATAATGCGGAAGAAACAGTATCGAATGTCCGTCATGTCCTGCTCAGATACAAACCTCCGAGAGAAGAATTGCAGATCATTATCGATAAAACAAAAAGCGAATCCTTGGGTGTATCTTCCGCTATGATAGGAAGGCTTGTGCGATTCGGAATTCAAGGAGGAGTCGCTACAAAGTTCATCGATAATGAGAAAGAGTTGGATGTTCGGATACAATACCAAAAACAATTTAGGAAAAGTTTCGATGATTTAAACCAGTATATAATTCAAACTGCCGAAGGAAGGTTGATACCGCTACCTGAAATTTCAAGATTCGTCAGATCGAAGACACCGGTCAAAATCTATCGTAAAAACAAAAGAAGAGTCCTGTCGTTTACACTTCGTATGTCGGAAACCAATTCGTCGGAATTATTATCCCAGCTGGAAAAATTAAAAAAGACGGCATTGCCTGAAAATTATCGAATCGAATATAGCGAACAGTTTGAAAGTTTGCTGAAAAACCAAGATAAAATCAACCGTCTATTGGCATTTTCCATTTTGGTTTTATTTATGATTTTGGCATCTTATTCGGAATCCTTGAAAATGCCTCTGATCTTTATGTCTTTTTTGATCATTCCCGTATCCGTTTTATTCTTGTCCGCTTCTCTATTCGGAATGTCCTTAACGATACCAATGTACATTAGTATTTTACTGATTGGATCATTGGGTATACTTCAAACCTTTATTATCAGAAAAACTATTCTATTGAAAATAAATCCGAATGCTTATGGATCGGATATTTTCACCCATCGCGTACAGCTTGCGCACGTTTTACACGAAACCACCGTTTCATTTATTAGAATTTGGTTTGTTGTAATCGCTTTTTATCTGCCGTTTTTACTTCTTTGGGGCACCGGGAGTTCGATACTTCGTGCGATGTCTTTGACCATTTTGATTTGCGGAACTGTTTCCATTCTTGTTGTCTCTCTTACATATACTTTATTTTATTACTTTTCAAAGGAAATTGCAGCTGAATTGAAAACAAATTACGCTCTTCCATTCTATCATTATATAAAAAATAAACTCCCAGGAAAATAAATCAGTATGGATAAACAACTTCAATACATCAATCGTTTCTTTCAGGCTTTATTCCGACCGACCGACTATTTTCAAAATTCCAAAGAAAATCATTCGTTTATTGATTTTTTGAAAAGCAATGGCTTTAGCATTTACGCTTTAGTTCTATTTTGCCTTACGATCGTTCTTGCCGGTACCGATATATATTCCGCTTATATCGTAAATGATCTTTCCATCAGAGTTGATCCGGAAAATCAAAAAAAAATCCTACAACAATTCGGTCCTCCTCCCGCCAAGCCATCGTTAGTGTGGATCGTTTTTCAAGCCAGGCTAAGGTTTATTATTTTCTGGATTCTTTTTCCTGCGGTTTGGTCCGTCATCAGATATCTGTTTTTGAAACTGTTAAATGCTAAAAACAAAATCGGGTATTATGATTTATTTAGCCTTACATTGGCTGGTTTTTTCCCACTTTTATTTATCTCTGGGCTGGCCTCGGTTTATAATGGTTTTACTCCGTTGTCTTCTTTTTCGTTAACAACGGAAGGAATTTACAACCGGGTGATCGTGATTGCTTCAGTATTTGCACTGACTTGGATTTGGGAAGCTTTGATTTTTACCAAAGGGATTTCGATCGTTGGCAAGGAAGAAGTAGGAAGAGGGATAATGGTTTGGATATTTCCCTCTTTGCTGAGTTACTTTTTTATTTCTTTGTTTTTTATTTTCGCAAACTTAAATTCATAGAAAGTAAGTTTGAGATCAGTTTTTATTTGTGTAACTCTTTGATTTTTTGTTCTGCATCGTGGATCGCTTGTGCCATTTGACCTTTAGGGGCAATCCGGATGAAATTTTTATAACTTTTTTCGGCGGAAGCTTTGTCACCTAATCGAGTGTAAACGATACCCAGGTTGAAATTCAGTTCGGGAGTATCCAGGATTTTTTGTCCTTTCAGATAAGAGTCAACCGCCTTTTGGTGTTTCCCTTGCTTTTGATAGCATACTCCCAAATTATAATACCCGCGATAATAATCGGGAGCAATTTCCGTTGCCCTGAGGAATTGGTTAATTGCTTCGTCCAGCTTTCCTTCGTTCAGTCTAACCACACCGATATTGTTTACATAGTCCGGTTGTTTCGGATCCAAATCATGAGCCGCTTTAAAATAACCAACGGCCTCTTCGGGATTGGAAGCAATGAGTTCCGCACCTTTCTTGTTTAAATCTGCAGCGGTATTCAATTCCGATTTTTCCTCTTGCGCTTTTGATTCACAACTAACTCCAAGTAAAAATATACCTAAAATTAAAAATCGTATGCATTTGTTTGCATAATTGTTTTTAGATAGCGTAGTTTTCATTTTTTTTCCTTAATCAAGTTTTTGGGCAGTAGTTTTTTGTTGTCTTGAACCAAAATACCTTCCTGCCATTTTCCATTAAATAGTATTTTCTTCTCGCCGGATAATCGTAGTCCATATCCGTCTTCTTTTCCATTCTTCCATTGGCCAATGTACATCTCGCCGTTCCAAAACTTTTTTGTGCCCATCCCGTTTTCGCAATTTCCGTAACATTTGGGACGGAAATAAAAATAGGAAAGAAATGATAAAGCGAAGACTAGGCCTATGCCAAAACTTAAGGAAAGTTTTTTTGAGTTTTTTATTTTTGATAGTATCGATTGGATTTTCATTTTCTTAATTTTGGAAGAGGTATAACAGTAGTTGTAAGGTAGGTACTAACAAAGCTATGTAGCCTATGATTAAAAACAACTTATAATTTTTTTTAAAGAATGAAACCAATTTTGACAGCAAACCCGTAGGAGCGCTATCATCTTCCGCTATCGGATTGACATCTACTCCAAACCATCTTTTTTGCAATTTGTCCAGGGGTGCGCCAAAAGATTTTTCAACCCGAGCTAACAAATAGTGATCCCCATCCACTATGCTCAATACGGAATGAACGCAATGATTGCAACCGTCAATATGTTTTGTTATGACCAGTGGAAGTTTTTCATGATTTAGGATTTCGTTTCTAAGATAGTCTATGTGCAAACATTGGGAAGCGATTCCTTCAGAGTTTGTTTCATTCGGTTCAGGTAAGGGTTTCAGTGAATTTGTTTGTTTTTTTGCCATTCCCGCCAAACCTAAATTACTTGTCAAAAATAGGAAAACGCAATTTCAGCTCAATTCTTTTTTCGTTTTTTCTATTCTATGATATACCAGCTCAGATTGCGATTTGTTCCTTTCTGTAGCCGACTTACAAGCTTCTCTTACGCGGCATTTGTTGATCGGGATGGTTCCGAAAATGTTTATGCAATCGATTATACGAATGGCGCTTTGGATTGCCGGACATTGACTGAAACACAAGATCTGTTTTCTGCGAAATACAAATGATTTTACCTGGTTAGGAAAATTCGAAGGGCAAAAAGGCGAACTTATTTGAAAAAAATTACGGAAAACCATCCTATCACTTTACAAAGGGAAGGCGATATGGTAAGTAGAACCCATTGGGTGGCGGGTCTAGTTCCCCACCCAAATCGGGCGGGGAAAAATAAACCAACCCTCATCCGAAAACCGGCCATTCTTTCCGAACACAATTCAAGATCCAAGATCAATCCCCGCGAGAAGGATGCGTAGGGCACGAAGCGGTCGCTAGGCGACGGCCACCCCGGAGCAGCCTGGTCCCTGATTCTTTGAAATTCCTGACAAAAATCATCGGGACTCGCCCCAAAGTTTTCCTGGCACCCTTTGAAACGGACTCGACCTATGAATGATGGGGCGGAATTCTTGTGATGGAATGCTTTCCGTTGGCAATGACATAGTCGAAAACGACCGAATCCGGGACTTATTGGAAAAACACGGAGATCGTTTTTTGAAACGGGTATTTACGGACGGTGAAGTGGAATATTGCCACAAACACAAAGACCCGGTTCCCTATCTTGCCGGCCGGTTTGCCTGTAAGGAAGCTTTGATCAAGGCGTTGTCCCTGGATCCGGGGGAAGTCGCAGACATGAAAGAAATCGAGCTTGCGGGAACCAATTTCGGAAAAAAAACGCTGGTCATGCATGGGAAAACGGAGAAATTTTTCCAAGCAAAAGGTTTCACCCATAGTTCTGTATCGATTAGTCATGGGAGAAACCACTCGACGGCAGTGGTTGTTTTGTATAAGGAGAAATTATGATCGTTACGGAAAAGATGCATCAAGTTGTAGCACTCTACAACCAAGGACTCGCCCTTTACAAAGAAAGAAAGTTCACGGAAGCAAAAGCAACATTTCAAAAAGCATTACAAATCGAACCGGAAGACGGTCCCTCGCAATTGTATATAGAAAGATGTGATGATTATATCGCAGAACCTCCTCCTGAAGATTGGGATGGGGTTTATAATATGAAAACAAAATAACTAGAGATTTATGTCCAAAAAAAATACACAACCGATTGTCACCGAACATGGAGTGATTGCTACCATCCTCGGTAAAGAAACAGCGTTTAACGGAACGTTAGCGTTTAAAAAACCATTGCAGATATCCGGAGATTTTATCGGAGAGATCATTTCCGACGGTTATTTGGTAGTCAGCGAAGGCGCCAGAGTCAAAGCGAATGTAAAAGCAGGCACCGTTGTCGTCGGCGGAACCATCATCGGAAATGTGACGGCTACGCAAAGATTGGAAATGTTATCATCCGGAAAAGTCCAAGGAAACATTCGTACTGCAAAATTACAAATCGCAGACGGAGTGGTATTCGACGGAAACTGCGAAATGATTAGCAGCGAAGAAACTTAGTCTTGTGGCAGTTCCATCCTTATAGTTTACTTTTAGGTTTTGCATTTTGCCTCAATTTGACATTGGGGCTTTTCGTTCTCCGTTCCATCCAACTCAATCTCGTCCGTTATTTATTGGTTATGATCGCAGGCTGTCTGCTTTGGACCGGCTTTTACGGATTTGATTTTCTTCTCATCGACAAAGACTGGCATAGATTCCGGATTTATTCCATCCATACCGGTGTCATCATTGCTACGTTAGGTGGCACTCTTTCCACCATCGGCTTCACTCAGGATAAACAGATACTGACTCGCAGGATGTGGGTGCTTTTATCCATACAACCTCTTCTTATGGCGGCGATCCTATTATTCGATCCTTTGTTCGGTACGTTTTTAAAAGAAACTCATATCGAAATCATCGAAGGAAGAACCCAATGGGTGCAAGCTCTCGCACTTCCCGGACAGATCGTAGAACTGGGTGGTTCCACAATTTGGTCGTGTTACATCGCTTATCTCATTCTGAAAAGTATCCTGAATACGAGGCCCCCCGCAAGAAACCAATTCTATGTGATACTGCTCTCCTTCATCGTCCTATGGGTTACCACCATTTTGCATATAGTGGGAGTTCGTCCCTTTCCGGGATTGGTACTTGCTCCTGTTTCCTTATCCGTTCAGGTTTTGATATTCTTTTTTGCGATCGGTTATTACCGTATGTTCGATCTGGTTCCTTTGGTGAGAGGGGAAATAGTCGACGAATTGGATGACCCGGTTGTGATCCTGGACGGAAGAAATAGGGTTGTGGATTGGAATATTGTCGCTGAGCAGTTGTTTGTTGATGGAAGAAAATATCTGACTTTGAGTTCCACGGATGTTTTTTTTCAATCTTATCCGGAACTTTCCCAAAAAATACAAAACCTCTCCGAAAAAAGAAATCTGATTCAATGGAGATGGGAATCCAAAGATCCCAACCGGGATTGGGATGTTCGCGTAAAAAGAGTCAGAGACAGATACCGTATTAGCATTGGTTTGGTGGTAGTGTTTAGAGATATTACCGATCAGAAAAAAATAGAGTCCCAAATGGTGGATGCAAATCGTTCCCTTTCTTATGCGAATGCTACCAAAGACAGGTTTCTTTCCATTATATCGCACGATCTGCGGGGACCGCTTGCGGGAATCAAAGTTCTATTGAAAATCCTGAATGAGAAAGTGAAAGCGGAAGACACGGAGATGTATGAAATGACAAAATCCCTTGTAGACGCTTCGGAGTCCGTTTTCTCCCTTTTGGAAAATCTTTTGGAATGGTCCAAATTACAAAGAGGCCAAGAGGAATTTCATCCCAATTTTACAAACGTAAATGATATCGTAAACGAAACGGTTTATCTTTTCGAGTTGAATGCAAAAACAAAATCCATCCAAATCCAAACATCCATTCCTACACACGCCACGGTCTTTTGCGACGATCGGATGATTTTGACTGTGCTTCGGAATTTTCTCTCCAATGCGATCAAGTTCAGTCATAATAGCAGCACCATTCGGATTGAAGCGGAAGAAGAAGGAATGATGTGGAGAATCAGAGTGATAGATACGGGAGTGGGAATTTCCGCTGATATTTTGAAAAAACTTTTTCAGGTAGGGGAAGTGATCAAATCCATCGGAACCCAGGGAGAGAATGGAAATGGAATCGGGCTATTACTTTGTCAAGAATTTGTTGAGCGAAATCAAGGCAAGATCCGGGTGGAAAGCGAAATTGGGAAGGGTTCGGTATTTTCCTTTACGCTTTGCAAGACTGCTTTTCCATTAGATACCAGCGTATAGGTGAGAGGGCTTATGTCAGAAAAAATTGTAATCATCACGGGTGCAACGGATGGAATCGGAAAAGTCGCGGCAAGGGAAATCTTGAAAAAAGGTTACTCCGTTGCGTTAGTTGCGAGAAGCAAAGAGAAACTCAACCAGGTGAATACGGAACTAGCACCTTTCGCAGTTAAAAATTCCATCTCTCTCTACCAGGCGGATTTGAGTTCGCTGAAAGAAACGAAAAAAGTCGCAGAAAAGATCAAAAAGGATTTTCCCAAGATTCATGTGCTCCTCAACAATGCCGGTGCTTTTTTTTCGGAGAGGTCTGTAACTCAGGAAGGATTGGAATCCACTTTCGCTCTAAATCATTTGAATTATTTTATATTTGCCGACACACTGATCCCCTCCTTACATGCATCAGGTGAAGGTCGGATTGTAAACGTTGCCTCGGGAGCTCATTTCGGAGTTTCTCTGGATTTTGACAATCTCCAAGGGGAAACAAAATATTCAGGATGGAAACAATACCAAAGATCCAAATTGATGAATGTGTATTTCACATACGAATTGGATGAAAGGCTAAAGGAAAAATCAATCACTGTCAATTGCCTTCATCCCGGTTTTGTCAAAACCAAGTTTGGTCACAATAACGTCGGTATTGCGAAGTCCTTGCTTCAATTCGCACAAAATCTTTTTGCCATTGGTGAAGACAAAGGCGCGAGAACATCCGTTTTTCTTGCTACCTCCGATGAAGTCAAAAATGTAACCGGTCAGTACTTCGAAAAATCAAAAGTAAAAAAAAGTTCAAAACAATCTTACGATCTCGCCGCAAGAAAAGAACTTTGGAAAAGATCGGAACAAATAGCAAAGACTATACTTAAATAGATGATATCTTCTCATTTTTACAGAACCCTCACAGTTCGATTGGAATTTATCACATACATTCTTGTCGTTCCTATGGCTTGCGTATTTATCATATTTGCGAACGGCTTCGATCTGATAGAGTCGCTTTATTTCCTCGGTGGAGCGACTGCCGCCAGTTCTTTTACAGGAATTGTTTTCCCTTCTCTTCGTTATCTTTATTTGAAACGAATTGTGACGAATGCAGAGAATGGAAAACGATCCGGAAATTCTTCCTTACTCGTTTTAGCAAAAGCCAAACTTTTGAATTTTCCCTTATTGGAAACCGTGTTTGTTCAAACCCAATGGATCACAGGTATAACGATAGCTGCTTCCATTACGGACTATCTGGTGGATATGAATTTTTGGGGATGGTTTAGTTTCGCATTTACCTATTTTATCATATTTTTCGTAAACAATGTATCTCATTTCTTTACAACCGAAATCATTATAGGAAGAGAGCTTTCTTCGGAAGAATGGATTGCAGTTCCCGTACAAAATGTCCGGCTGATTTCATTTCGCGCAAGGATATTCTTTTCCATGTTATCCGTTGTTTGGTTGTGCTTTTTTCTTTTCGGTTATCTTTTGTTTTTGGAAACCCAAAAGATAACGATACTGGACAATTTCTGGTATTTTCTTCCTACGATAGGAATACAGTTATGCCTGATTGTAGGAATGATTACTTATTTGTTTGCCTATTCCGCAAAAAAGAATACAAATGATTTGGTTCGTAAGCTGCAAGATTTGGCTCAAGGAAATATCGGCGATCAAAATGCCATGATTAGTTCCGATGAAATCGGGTTTGTCACAATTTCGGTCAACCAATTCTCATCCCAATTGGAATCTGTTACTTCCGAAATCGGAAAGGAATCGGATAAATTATTCCAGTTTTCGGACAATCTCCTCGGTTCCGTTAAACTTACAACGGAGAGATTGATGGACCAAGCCGCAGCAGCGGAAGAGATGTCTGCGGCTACTCAGGAATTGCACACAAAATCGGAGCAAGTTCTTTCCAAAACGGATCTCCAGATGAAACAAATGGAAAAAACCAATATGTCATTGAATCTCCTTAACAAAAAGATCAAGGAAATTCAATCTAACAGTGAAAAGGCGGTTTCTCAATCGGAACAAATGGAAAAGGTTGCGGAATCGGGAAGCAGTAAAATCAAAACGAATATCGGACAGATGGAAGATATTCGGGAAATCACTCTTAAGATTCAGGGAATCTCCGGTCTTGTGGGAGAAATTGCCGATCGGGTAGGGTTGTTGTCTTTGAACGCGTCGATTGAAGCGGCTCGTGCGGGAGATGCGGGAAGAGGATTTGCAGTGGTTGCGCAAGAAATATCAAAGTTAGGTGAGTCTACTCAGAAAAATTCAAAAGATATCGATTCTTTGGTAAACAAGGCAGTATCCATCGTAAATCTGGGAACCGATTCCATGAAAGAATTGGGAAGTTCCATGGGAAGTATTTTGTCTTATGTGGAAGATGCGATTCAGAATATTCGCGGCATTCAAATCACAAGCAAGGAACAATCGGACATTAGTGATCTGGTAAGCGAGGACTCGGTAAATCTTTTTAAGATTACCGAAGAGATCGTGATTGCAAATCAGGAACAGGCAATGACGTTTCAAGAGATTGCAAATGCAGTGAATAAAGTGGCGGAAAATACAAGTTATCTTGTAAATATTTCAGAAGACAATCACGGACTTGCGAACTCACTTCAAGACCAGGCATCTCAGTTGCAAAAAACATTAAGTTTTTTTAATATTTCAGGTCGACGTCCCGATAATCAACAAAGGCATTCCTAAAGTTTAATATTTATGCACCTACTCTAATTATATGTTAAATTCAGAAGACTTAAGTTTCTTACGGGAAAAAATGACTCAGGTTCATTTCAAAAAAGGGGACTTGGTCATTGAGCAGGATTCCGACGGAAGTTCTTTCTATTTGATCGACCAAGGTTCCGTTCATGTATGGAAGTTCCTTGATGAAACGAAGGGAGATATATTGGATATAGGGGATCTTCTTCCCGGAGATTATTTCGGAGAAATCGCATTGATCGACTCCGCTCCCCGAACCGTAAACGTCACAGCAAATGATGATGTGATTCTTTGGGAAATGACGAGAGACAGCTTTCGAGAATTATTATATTCTAATCCTTCAATGACAGTATTTTTGTTGAAAATACTTACCGCAAGGATCAGAAACTCGGAACAAAGAGAAAACCAGGTTCTCAGTACAAAAAACAAAAATCTCCTCCAAACCAATAGGGAATTGGAAATTGCCCTGGATGAACTTCGTATGAACGAAGCGGTTCGTGCGGCTCTTATGGAAGAGTTGCAGAAACAAAATGAAAATTTGGAGAAAATGGTCAAAGAAAGGACTGCGAAATTGCAACAGTCTTTGGAAATCATCCGGGAAGATTTGGAAACCGCAAAAACCATCCAAAGAAATATTTTACCTTTGAATACCAAGATGGTCGCCGAACTGCAGTTTAGTTCCCGATTCGAACCGATGAGTGAAGTTGGCGGTGACGTTTTCGATGTGTTTCGAATGAAGCCGGATCGGATCCGTCTTTTTCTTGCGGATGCAATCGGTCATGGAGTTCAAGCCGCACTTATCACTATGGCAATCAAGGCCGAGTTCGATCATATCAAAAAGGAAATAGAGACCCCTTCCGATTTACTTTTGCATTTGAATCAGGTTTTTCTGGAAAGATACGGGGAAAGAGCCACTCAGTTCACAGCTGTCGTTGTGGATATATTACTTTCCGAATCGAAAATTTCCTATTCCTGCGCGGGACATAACGAACCTTATATTTTGTCACAAGGCAAGATCATTCCGTTGGATGAGTATGGTATCATGCTAGGTTTGGAAAAAAATCCGATTCTTACTACCCAATATCTGCCTTTTTCCCCCGGAGATAGACTCTATATGATTTCAGACGGGATCATGGAACAGGAAAACGTGAAAGGAGAATTCTTCGGAGAAGCCAGATTGAAAGAAGAAATTCTGAAGACGGAAAAACAATCCTTGGATCTTTCCGTGGAAAACCTAATCCAAACATTTCATGGGTTCAAGGGAACGAAAGATATGATGGATGATGTTACCATACTTTGCATCGGAATGGAAGTTCCTAAAAAATAAAGCTTCTCTTTTGAAAATTCTCTGGATCATTTAATCCGTAGAGGTGATCTCCCGTGAAACTAAATTCTTTTTCTTTATATTCTATTTTTATATTAAACCTCGTTTTTTCTCACTCCTGCCGTTCTTTCGATCCTCTTCCTTACGAACCTCCCCGCAAACCTACCCTGGAAGGAGTCTATTCAATTAACACGAGTTTGCGGGAATCCGAACTCATTGCCAAAAGCAAAGTAAAAGGATTGGAATCTTTGGATGTCGATTCTTCCGGAAATATATACGGAGGAGACAAAGAGGGAAATATCATTCGTATCGATTCAAAAGGTAACTTGGAAGTTGTTGCGAATACGGGAGGTAGACCTCTTGGCTTGCAATTCGACGGTTCGGGCAATCTGATCATTGCGGACGCATACAAGGGACTTTTGAGTTTGGGAAAAAACGGGCAATTAACAGTTCTTAGTTCCGAATTCGAAGGACTTCCTTTTCGGTTCACGGATGATTTGGATATCGCAAAAGACGGTAAAATCTATTTTACCGACGCCAGCATTTACGAACAGAAAGAATATCTATTGGATTTATTGGAGTCGAGGCCTTACGGACGACTTTTTGTTTATGATCCTAAAATAAAATCAACCAAGCTTTTGTTAGATGGGATGTACTTTGCCAACGGAGTGGCATTGTCCAAAAACGAAGACTTTGTATTGATCAACGAAACTTATCAGTACAAAGTCAGTCGTTTCTGGCTGAAAGGCAAAAAGGCGGGAACAAAGGAAGAATTTATTTCCAACCTACCCGGATTTCCCGATAATATCACCCGCAACGAAAAAGGGGAGTTCTGGGTCGCTTTATTTACCGTGAGAAATGATAGAATGGATAAAATGCATCCGTCTCCTTTTCTGAAAAAGCTCACATCCAAACTACCCAAGTTTCTTTGGCCAAAGCCTGAACCTTACGGGTTTGCGGTTCGGCTGGATGAAAACGGAAAGGTGCTTTCTACGGTTCAAGATCCGGAAGGAGAAGTATTAAAAGAGATCACGTCCGCATTGGAAAAAGACGGATTTTTATATCTGGGTAGTTTGTATTCGGATCGGGTCGGCAAACTGAAGTTAAAAGATAAATAATTCGCGTATAAATCGAAATCAAAGGACTTGCATTTTTTCCGAACTGAGTTAGGATGATGCCCGAGGTAAATCGAATATGCAGCAACGAATCAGTATCAGAGATTTACAACCGGAAGCTTACAAGGCAATGTTTGGTTTGGAAAATTATCTAAATTCCACAGGAATAGATAAAAAGCTAAAAGAGCTGATCAAAGTCCGTGCTTCGCAAATCAACGGGTGCGCTTATTGCATTCAACTTCATGCAGCGGATGCACGGAAGGCCGGAGAAACGGAACAAAGAATTTATGCTCTCAGTGCTTGGTGGGAGACACCTATTTTTACGGAACAGGAAAAAGTAGTTTTGGCAATGACGGATGAAATCACTCGAATTTCCGAAAAAGGATTGACCGAACAAACATACAAAGCGGCTAAAAAGATTTTCAATGATAACAATATTGCGCAGATCATTATGCAGATTTCGATCATCAATACATGGAATCGGATTGCTGTAGCGACTCATATGTTTCACCCGCCTACGGAGTGAGGGAAGATGAAGATGTCATGAAAGGTCTTGGATTTCAAGATCTTTCATAGGCTTCTTTTCTCTTTCTTCTTCCGCAGAAGAGAAAATTCCCCATTCCTTGGAGATGGGAATGTTTTGGTTTCTTTTTCCACAACCGCCTCCTCCATTGCAGAAGCCGCCTTTCCCGCAACCGACACTGTTTTTAACGCACATAATATACCACTTTATTATTATATTCTAAAATAAAATCAGGTCATCAAACGTACAAATTACCGAATTTGAACAAATACCCTTGTAATAAAGGAAAACCGAGGGTTTTGGCCAAAAGATAATGTTCTTTTGTCTCTACTCCTTCCAGAATGCATTTGATATCCGACTTATTTGCAAAGTTTAGGAATCCCTTTACAATTTCCTTATAAGAGTCTCTTTCTCTGAAAAGTTGGAACCAATACTTGTCGAATTTCAGATATTTGACATCTTCCAAAAAATCAAAACAGAAAAGATTCCGTTTTCCACCTATATCATCCAATGCCAATGTAATGCCGGCTTCTTTTAGTTTGGTGATGCAATAATCGGATTCTTCGATCAAAGTCGAGTCGGTGTTCTCTATCATTTCACAAACTATATCTTTTTTGGGTCCTAGATATGATTTCCAAAACCCGGCTTGTTCTTCGTTTTTACAAACATGAGGATCTAAATTCAAAAAGAGGGGATAACCTTCCGGGCGATTGGCAACTTGAAAGAATTTCAATGCACGTTCCCATTCATAAAACAGATCGGGATCTTTATGTAAGGTTTGGAAAACCAAATCGGGGGATAGATTTCTGCCTTCGTAACGAAACCTGGCCAATGCCTCATACCCGAAAGTTTGGCTGGTTTCAACGGAAACAATAGGTTCAAATTCGGTATGTAAGGAACGACGGGAAAGCATCGTTTGAAGAATTCTAAGAAGAGAAATATCTTCCTCTATGTCTGGAGCTTCATTCTGCGGATCTAATAGGTAATTCATCGAAGTCCTCCTTGCTTTCCCATTGCAATACTAGGGAGGGAATTTGTCAAAGAGAAATGATATTGATTCTCAAAATCATTTCTTGTTTCCCGTTTGTGCTGTGATTTTATTTGACAATGTATTGTCAAAGTGGAAACTGATTGTCGTGTCTAAAATCAGCTCCAGCGGAAAGGTTTTTTCCGAAATCATTTTGGAAGTCTTTCGGATCAACCGATTGCTTTTGGATTTCGGAGATAGAATCACGGAACCTGTGGGGTTGAGTAGTTCCAGATGGCAAGTGTTAGGCGTTGTTGAGCATGGCCCGGCGCCTGTTCCTCAAATTGCTCGTATGATGGGGCTTACGCGACAAGCGGTTCAACAAACCGCAAATAGCCTGGAAGAAGAAGGAATGATCCATTTTACGGACAATCCGCACCATATACGCGCAAAACTGTTAAACATAACTCCTAAAGGCCGTAAAGCCCTGGATTATGTGCAATCAAAACAAAAAGATTGGGCCAATCGAATTTCCGAAAAACATAGTTTGAGTCAATTGCAAACATTGCATAAGGAATTGTTGGCAGTCAAAGAAAGTCTGGAAGAAGACGTACTCGATATTTCGGAGAGAGAATCATGAGCGAATTCACGATACCTATGTTGCCCTGTTCTTCCGTTAAGGAAGTGATAAAATTTTACCAAGCGCTCGGTTTTGAAATCACCCGCAAACCGACTGCCCCGAATCCGTATGTATGTGTCCGTTTCGGTGGAATAGAGATTCATTTTTTTTCAATGAAACAAACAGGTTCGAAAGGATCGTATGGCACTTGTTATGTTTCTACGTCCGATGCGGACGGATTGTACAAATCTTTTACCGATTCTTTAAAAAGAAATTTGGGAAAAATTCCTTTTTCCGGAATTCCAAGACTCACTCCTATCAAAGATCTTTCTTCGGAAGAACGCGGATTTGATATTGTCGATCCGACGGGAAATTGGATCCGGATCGGCCAGAAAACGGAAAAAAATCCGGTTACGACTTCTTCCCCTACCAAGACGGCAAAATCAGTTTTTAAAAATTCGGGTAAGGCAAGTTTGGATAAGGTATTTTTTCCTTATCTCTGATAATGAGTTACACCTATCGTTTATTAGTCGATATGCGAAGGAAAAACTGAACAAATCGCGCGAAGTGTCTGCGGAAAACGCTACGGATTCCTTAGTAAAAACACGCAAATAGGATTTAAAATCGTACATATTTTTATATATTATGAATTTAGATTTAGTACTCTTCCTTTTCTTTTTTTTTCGGAAATTTATTTACGATTAAAGCATATATTCATCTCAATCCTTGCAAAGATACGGATTATTTTCGTCATATCTGATGAAGTCCGTGCTCTTAGGCTTAACCCTAAGGAATAAATAAGATTTGCGAGAAGGGAGAATTGGATGTCTGCTGCGAAACCTTTGCCATTGGAATACAAAGACAGTTTAGGGATGCATAGTAATATCCCGGACATCAATCATCCTATCCAGGAAAACCTTCCTTTTCATTTCAAATTTTTCAATATCAACGAACATATAGAAAACACATTATACCAGACATTGGATCGATTCCTTTTACAGTTGGATATCGTTTTTATCAGAGACTCCGTGTTAGCTGCCGTTAAGGAAACCGTGACAAACGCTGTTAAGGCGAATGTGAAGCGGGTTTATTTCAATACGCTTCAATCCGACATTCAAAACTCTGCCGATTATCAGAACAAGATGATCGATTTTAAAAAGTCCTATTTTGATAATCGGGACGAATTCGAGGAAGGACTCTTAAAATACAATTACGGAGTATTTGTATCGTTTATTCATAATAAGACGATGATGCGCATCAGAATTATGAATAATGTCGAGCTGACGGAAGAAGAATCCAGCCGAATCAAACTCAGACTCGAAAAAGCAAAAACTTACAACGATTTGGCGGAAGCCTATATGGATGTCTCCAGCGATCAGGAAGGGGCAGGACTCGGTCTTATCATGACTCTTATGATGTTGAAGAACGACGGTTTGGGCGACTCCGCTTTCAAATTCGAAAGTAGCGGAAACAAAACGATCTTTATGATTGATGTTCCCACTCAAATGGCGAAAGACAACGCCAAGATATTAAAAGCGGATAAAATCATTTCTGAATTGGATCAGTTGCCTACATTCCCAAAAACCATCCAAGACATCCAAGCAGCCATTGAGAAACCGAATTCCAGCATCGGTCAGATTGCGGAGATGATTAAAAAAGATATTTCTCTTTCCGCAAATATTCTGAAACTTTCCAATTCCGCCGCATTCAACCGGGGAGGTAGAGTCGAAACTTTGGATCGTGCAATCCAATTGATCGGACTGAAAGAATTACAATCCTTACTGTATTCGCTTGGAACCAAACAGATATTAGAAGATAAGTTCCCTGCTTTCCAGGCTATCTGGGACAAGTCGAACGAATGCGCATTTTATTGTAAATGGATCGCCGGAAAAATGGGGATGCCCAAGAATACAATGAGCAATCTACTTTCCGCATCTCTGCTTCATGATATTGGTGAGATACTTTTGGTATCTTTCGAATCCGAAAAGATGGGCCAAATCAAATCTTATTCCACTTCCAAGGAAATCGCTTCCGCCATCTCTTTGGAAGAAGCCAGTTTCGGAATCACACATACCAAGTTGGGTGCACTTGTTGCTGAAAAATGGAACTTTCCTGAAGTATATGCAAGCGCTATGGAATACCACCACCGTCCTTTGCTTGTGGAAGAAATGTACAAAGAAATCGTATATCCGATTTATTTGGGTGATATGATGATTATGATCAATCAAAGGGAAGCCAAAAGTTCCGAGATCCCCAAAGAGGTGCTGAACTTTTGTAAATTTGCCACAGTAGGTGAGTTTGATTCCGCTCGGATTAAGTTAAAAGAACACCACCAAAAACTCTGAAGTTATATTTTATTCTCTGGATATTTTTTCGCATGGTCGGCAATTTCTGACTATGAAGAGGAATATCATTATTACTGGAGCGAGTTCCGGAATCGGAGAGGCGCTTGCATTCGAATTTGCCAAACGAGGCTATGGGCTTGGGCTCACTGCCAGAAGATTGAATGTATTAAAATCCATTCAGAAAAAAATAAAAGAACAATATCCGAGCATTCAAATCGAAATCCAAGCCTTGGACGTAACGGATTATTCCAAAGTACCGGTTGTACTTAAAAAACTAACAAACGCTTTGGGAAGTTTGGAGATACTTGTCGCGAATGCGGGAATGTCTGCATCCCAAGCAACGGGTTCCGGGAATTTTGAAGGAGATCGTGCTACGATTGAAACCAATCTTCTAGGTGCCATTGCCACTGTGGAAGCAGGGGTTCAGATCATGAAAAAAACAAAATCAGGTCAGATCGTGGGGATTTCTTCCGTGGCGGGATTTCGGGGAATTGCGGGAGCCGCAAGTTATTCCGCATCGAAGGCGGCACTTTCCACTTATCTGGAAGCGGCAAGAAACGATGTGAAGGAATTCGGAATTCATATAACAACGATTAACCCAGGATACATTGATACACCGATCAATCAAAAAAGAAAGGTACGTCCGTTCGTAATCACTGTAGAGAAGGGTGCGGCCATCATTGCAAAACAAATCGAGTCAAAAGCTTTTGATGTATGCGCTCCCGTATTTCCTTGGATCATCCTAGGAACGATTATGAAAATTCTCCCCGGCTGGGTATGGAGAAGAATTAAGGTGCGTTAGGGTGGAATAAAAAGCCCGGAAAAGGCTATAATTTTTTGGGACGTGATATTGACAAAAATATACTTGGCTATATACTTGTAGGTGCATCGTTTACAGGAGTTTGAAATGCCGCAGTTGTCACTTTATATAGACCAAGAAACCCTAAAAAAAATAGAATCAGCTGCAAAAAAAGAAAAAATCTCTATATCGCAATGGGTAAAGGGAAAATTGCAAAATTCTTTCGAAACAAAATGGCCTGAAAATTACTTTATGTTATACGGCGCAATTGCCGACGATTCCTTTCGACAGCCGAAGTCTCCGGACTTTATAAATGACATTCGAAGAGAATCTCTTTGAATTATTTTCTTGATACAAATATCTGTATTTATTTCCTGAAAGGAAAAAGTCAGAATATTGAAAGCAATATTAAAAAGCTCAATCCAAGTAGAATCAAAATTCCTTCCATTGTGAAAGCAGAATTGCTATTAG
Source organism: Leptospira kobayashii (assembly GCF_003114835.2). NCBI lineage: Bacteria > Pseudomonadati > Spirochaetota > Leptospiria > Leptospirales > Leptospiraceae > Leptospira > Leptospira kobayashii. Next base: position 886,955 of record NZ_AP025028.1, read on the forward strand.
GTGTTCTTAAAAGTTCTGACAAGAGAAAAAACAGAGATATTGTTTTAAATTTTTTGGACCCATTTGAAATTATAGGATTCAATGATTTGGATTCTGAAATTTACGCAGAACTCCGTACAGACTTGGAATCCAAAGGATTACCTATCGGACCTAATGATCTTATTATCGCATCCACAGTCTTGAGTTCAAATGGTATTCTTGTTACAAATAACGAAAAAGAGTTTTCTCGAGTTGCAAATTTAAAAATAGAAAACTGGCTTTTATGAAAATTCTCCCCGGCTGGGGTGTGGCGAAGAATTAGGTGAAATCAAGGCTTCAATTCTTCTAAAATCATACTTTCCAGTATTTTTCCCGCTCTTGCATTCAAATGAATATTGTCTGTGAGAAATAACATACCCTTTTTGTCTGAGAGTTCATCCCAGGACTTGTAGAAGACATAGTGTCCGATGATGGTCGAATACATTCCCCATCTGTTCATTTCGTATCTGCTGGGATTCGGATTGTTATTTGTCAGAATTGCTTGTACTAATTGTTCGTTGAATGGTTTGTAAGTTACCTTTTTCGAAGATCCGATTTCTTTGAGCAGTTTGGAATATTCGATTGATCTTTGAAAAGGAATGCTTTCCGGATCTTCGCCTAATACGGGTATGGAGAATAATATGATTTTTGCCTGAGAGTTCTTTTTCAGATAGTCAACGATTGTGTTTACATTTTTCGTAAAACTTTCTTTTGTAGGTGTTTCTTTTAGATCCCATTTTTTAAAATAGTAACCGGCTTCTTCTTCGCTTAAAGATGCTTTCAGGTCGTTTGTACCGATCAGCAGGAAAACGAATTTCGGCTTTAGTTTGACTACATTTTCCAATTGTTCCAAAATCTGATAGGTGAGTCTGCTATTGATTCCTTCGTTAACCAGAATATAGTCTTTTGCATAAGGATGGCGGGTCAAAGAATCCACATAATCGTAACTCACCCGGCCATGTGTGATGCTATCACCCAAAAATACGATAAATTCCTTATGGGGCGAATTTGCGGAAGAGAGATAAGAAACTGTGTTATTTTCCGGAACCGCGGTTGCCTGAAAAAACACGCATCGGGTAAGTAAAAAAAGACTAGCGAGTGCCAAAAAATGTTTCATGATTGTATCTTCCTTCCTTAGGGGTAAAAAGGGTTCTTTCCGAATCCGTCTCACCCCATTTCCCTTGACAATCCGCTCATATCCCAAAATCTGGCTGGGAAGCTCAAAGGTAAGCCCAGTCTATGAATAAAGCGCAAGCGGGAAACCTACTTTTGGTCCTTTTTTTGGGACTAATGGCGGGAGCTGTGGCAGGGGTGGTCATTGACCGACTTCTTGGCACGGTTTTTCTTTCTAAGTTTTTGTTCGAAAGCCCGGTTAACTTTGAACTTTACATAGTTAAAGTCGAGATCCAGCTAACCCCTGCAAGTCTAATTGGCCTTGTAGCATCTGGTTATCTCGCACTAAAAAAGGGGTAACATATGTCCGTAATTTCAATGAAGAGCTTGCTTGAGGCAGGCGTACACTTCGGTCACCAAACACGTCGTTGGAATCCAAAAATGAGTCCGTATGTTTATACGGCTCGTAACGGAATCCACATCATCGACCTTCAAAAAACCGTTCAAAAAACAAAAGAAGCATATGATGCTTTGAAAAAGTTAACCGGTCAGGGCAAAAAAGTTCTTTTCGTAGGAACTAAAAAACAAGCTCGCGGTGCTATCGAAAGAGCGGCAGTTGCATGTAACATGTACTATGTGTCCAATCGTTGGTTAGGCGGACTGCTTACCAACTGGAACACAGTTAAAAAATCAATCGCTCGCTTAAAGAGACTAGAGCAAATGGAAGAGAACAACTCTTTCGAACAAGAAGCTCGTACTAAAAAAGAAGCACTCTCTCTTAAGAGAGAATTGGAAAAACTTCGCCAAACATTGGGTGGGATCAAGGATATGGCTGTAGTTCCTGAAATCCTTTTCGTAATTGATCCTAAAAAGGAAGAAATTGCGGTTAAAGAAGCGAAAAAACTCGGCCTTAAAGTTTTCGCTGTGATCGATACAAACTGTGATCCTGAACCGATCGATTATCCTATTCCGGGTAACGATGATGCGATTCGTGCGATTTCCCTTTTCCTTGATACTATGGCAAATGCCGTACTCGAAGGAACAGGCGGGGAAGTGATTCAAACCAATTTCTCCGAAGATATGGATGCGGATCAACTCGCTCTTGAATACCAAGGTGAATACGATGAGTCCGGTAAGTTCATTATGGATGATGAGGCGCCTAATAAAGATGTTCCCGTAGATCCGGAAGCGGTGAAAGCGGCAGCAATCGAAGTCATCAAAGAAGAAGGAAAAGAGTAATGGCTGTTAGTTCGGAACAAATCAAAGAACTCCGCGAAAGAACCGGCGCGGGGATGATGGATTGCAAAAAAGCTCTCGAAGAGACAAATGCAGACATCGAAAAAGCGGTAACATATTTGCGGGAAAAAGGTTTAGCGAAAGCCGCTAAACGTGCAGGTCGTGATACCGGAGAAGGAAAGATCATTTCCTATATCCACGGAACTGGTAAAACCGGCGTTATACTAGAGCTTAATTGCGAAACTGACTTTGTTGCAAACAACGCTGATTTCGAAGCTCTTGGAAAAGAAATCGCTCTTCAAATCACTGCGATGAATCCTCTTTATGTAAATGAAGAGTCCATCCCGAAAGAAGAAATGGAGAACGAATTAAGCATCCAAAAAGCACTTCTTGAAAAAGAAGGCAAAAAAGCGGAACAGATCGAAAAGATCCTTCCGGGTAAGATGAAAAAATATTACTCGGAAATCTGCTTAGTTCACCAAACTTCGATTCGTGATAATACAAAAACGATTCACGAGCTAATCCAAGAAGCAATCGCCAAATTTGGTGAGAACATAACGATTCGCCGTTTCGCGAGGTTTCAAGTAGGTGGTCAGTAATCCTGCCAAATACAAAAGGATTCTGATCAAACTCTCCGGTGAAGCACTTGCCGGGGAGGGTGAACTCGGTATTGATACCAACAAAACTTTTTCCCTTGCGGGACAAATCAAAGAAATTCATAACACCGGCGTTCAAATCGCTCTTGTAGTAGGCGGCGGAAATATGATTCGCGGGGAAACTCTTGCGAAATCGGGAATGGAGCGTGCTACAGCGGATTATATGGGAATGCTCGGAACCATTATGAATGCACTCGCCTTACAAGACGCATGTGAAAAACAGGGAATGTTTACTAGAGTTCTTTCTGCGATAGAAATGAAATCAGTTGCAGAGCCTTATATCCGCAGACGTGCCGTTCGCCATTTGGAAAAAAACAGAGTCATTATTTTTGCAGGCGGAACCGGAAATCCTTATTTTACAACGGATACGACTGCTTCTCTTCGCGCAGTGGAAGTAGGTTGCGAAGTGATTCTCAAGGCCACCAAAGTGGACGGAGTCTATACAGCTGATCCTAAAAAAGATCCTACTGCAAACAGATATCTCCAGGTATCTTTTATGGAATCCATCAAACACAGATTAAAGGTAATGGATTCGACCGCTCTTAGTTTATGTATGGATAATAATATGCCGATCATTGTGTTCGATATCTTCAAACCGGGCAATTTAAAACGGTTGATTGACGGAGAAACAATCGGTACTCTAATTTCCAATTCAGAGGAAGTGATCGAAGATGGTAGATGAAATCATTAAATCAATGCAAGCCAAGATGGACAAAACCATTGACGCTCTTAAAAAAGACTTTGTAGCCATTCGTACCGGAAAAGCAAATCCTTTGATGGTCGAAGACGTGAGAGTTGATTATTACGGAACTTCAACTCCCCTCAACCAACTGGGAAAGATTTCCGTTCCCGAGCCGAGAATGATTGTCATCACCCCTTTCGAAAAATCCGTTCTCAAAGATATTGAAAAGGCGATTCTTGCTTCCGGTTTGGGACTTACTCCGAACAATGATGGAATAGGCATTCGCATTAACATTCCGGAGCTAACAGGAGAAAGACGAAAAGAACTCGTCAAAGTCCTGAAACAAAAAACCGAAGAGAAAAAAGTCGCCATCCGCAATCTTCGCCGTGATGCAAACGACGATTTAAAAAAGAAGACGGAACTTTCTCAAGATGAATTGAAAGGTCATACGGACAAAATCCAAAAAATTACCGACTCGTATATCGCCAAGATCGCTGACCTGGAAAAAGAAAAAGAGAAAGAAATCACAACTGTTTAGATAAACAGAAGTTAACTCTTATAATGAAATTTAAAACCATTCCCGCACATATTGGTGTCATTATGGACGGCAATGGTCGTTGGGCGGAAAGACAAGGTAAAAAAAGAACAGAAGGTCATAGAGAAGGCGCGAAAGCCATCGATCGTCTATTAGATGTCGCCTTGGAACATAAAATCAAAGCGGTATCTTTATATGCCTTTTCCACTGAAAATTGGAAAAGGCCGATCACCGAAGTCAACGCGATCTTCAATTTGCTAATCGAATTTATAGACAGTCGTTTGGAGGACATCCAAAAAAAAGGAATTCGTATCCAACACTCCGGAAATCTAAATAAGCTTTCGACGAAAGTAAAACAAAAGATCAATACTGCCGTTGAGGCGACAAAAAAGAACAAAAAGCTAACTGCCAATTTTTGTCTGAATTACGGCGGACAAGAAGAGATTCTTAGTTCTTTTCAAAGATTACAAAAAGATCGCATTCATAAAAAAATCTCTTTGGATAAGCCTGTTTCTCCTAAGGAATTTGAAAAATATTTGTATACATACCCCCTTCCTCCGGTAGACTTATTGATCAGGACAGCAGGTGAACAGAGGGTTTCCAATTTTCTTTTATGGCAAATCGCCTATGCTGAGTTTTTCTTCACAAATACTCTATGGCCTGATTTCGATCGGGACTCTTTGGAAGAAGCCCTACATTTTTTTGAATCTAGAAAACGCAAATTTGGTGGTCTTTCATGAGTGAAACTACATTAAGAATTCTTTCGGCGGCGGGTCTCGTTGCAGCTTACGTCACCATGATCTTTCATTCCGGCTGGTATTATTTGGAGTTTTTGCTTTTTGGAAGCGCAGTTGTATTCTTCGGATTACGCGAGTTATATGCATTCTGCACCAGAGAGGATTCGAAGCCGTTTTTCGGAACAGGTCTTTTCTTTTCCCTATTGATCCTGCTTGTATATTATTTTCAATTTTTGGGTCTTCAATACAATGTCAGTCCGCCTGCTTGGACGGTTGAGATTTCCAAACATTTAAGAGAAAGTTTTCATCCGGTTCCTTTTCTTATCATCGCGTTGTCCATCACAGTCTGGATTCTACAGATCTTTAAGCGCCCGTTAGACGGAGCACTTTTTTCCGCTAGCGCTACTATTTTCGGTGCCGTTTATCTTGCTCTGCCGATCGGCCATTTTTTATTATTACTTGCGTTCCCATTCGGAGCATATTATATCTTTCTTGTTTCTACGATCACTTTCATCAGTGACGCGGGAGCTTATTTCGGCGGCCGTTGGTTCGGGAAACATCCTGCAGGATTGAAAATTTCCCCGAAAAAAACATGGGAAGGTTATGTCGTCGGGAATATAACAGCTGTTTTGAGTGTGCTTCTCTTGAATTTCCTTTGGGAACATTTTTCCGGAGTGAAACTTCCGGTGACCACACTCGAATCAGTTCTACTTGCGTTCTTTGTTTCCATTCTCTCCGTGATGGGGGATCTTGCTGAGTCAGCTATGAAACGTGACGCCAAGATCAAAGATTCTTCCGCTTTAATTCCGGGACATGGCGGGCTATTGGATTTGGCAGATGCACTTCTCTTCACCGTTCCGGCAGTTTATTATTATTTTCAATTCAAAGGAATCTTGGGATTCCCTGTTTGAAATCAGTCTAATTACCAATGATTGGTGTTTCTGTCCTTGGGATTTCTGGTTCGGTGGGAGCGTCCACTCTAAAGGTTCTTAAGAAATTCCCCGAGAGTTTTCGACTTGTATCTTTTAGTGTTCATAGCAATACCAAACTTGCTTTGGAATTGATAGACGAGTTTCGTCCTGATTTCGTTTGCATCACCGATGAAAAACAAATAGGTGTTTTTGGGGACAAAAAAAACGGAACACGAATTGTTTACGGTCCAACGGGACTCGATGAAATTGTTTCCCTTTCCGAAGTCGATACCGTGGTGACCGCGATTGTGGGTGCTGCCGGTGCTTTGCCGACGATTACTGCCATTAAAGCAAAGAAAAAAATCGCAATCGCAAATAAAGAAACTTTGGTCACTTTCGGACCTTATATCAATCGTTTGGTTAAAGAGTACGGAGTGAGCATGGTGCCTGTGGATTCCGAACACAATGCACTGTTTCAACTCTTGGAAAAAGAAGAAAGGAATAATATCCGTGCCATCACTCTTACCGCTTCCGGCGGATCGTTTCGTGATCTACCGATTGAGGAGCTGCCGAATGTTTCCATTAAACAGGCGTTAAATCATCCTACCTGGTCTATGGGGCCGAAGATTACTGTGGATTCCGCAGGTCTTGTCAATAAAGGTCTGGAAGTGATTGAAGCGCATTTTCTATTCGGATTTTCCTATGATCAGATCGAAGTGGTAATTCATCCCGAATCATTGACTCACGGAATCATAGAAACCCTGGACGGCGCCTGTTTACAATATACGAGCCATCCTGATATGATATATCCCGTAGCACATGCGTTATTTTATCCAAATAAAACACCTAAACTTTTGATTGATAGAAAGCCCCATTCCTGGAAAAATTTGAGTTTCAGAAATCCCGATCCGAATCGGTATCCTGCATTGGCACTCGCATTCCAGGCCGGTAGAACAGGCGGTGCGGCACCTGCGATTTTTAACGCAGCGAATGAAACTGCGGTGTCTCTGTTTTTAGAGGAAAAGATTCCTTTTGTCCAGATCCCCCGAATTATTGAAGAAACTTTGAACGAACTGGTGATTACATATCCCGAAGATTGGGATGGATTTTTCGAAAAGGATAGGGAAGCCAGATCGTTTGTAAACGGAAAGTACCTAAAAGGAGTACATGTATGATCATTCTAATTTTAGGCGCAGTATTAATGTTAGCTGTTTCCATCTTTATTCATGAGTTGGGGCATCTTCTCTGTGGAAAACTCGTCGGAGTAGAAGCGCGAATTTTTTCGCTCGGTTACGGAAAAGGAATTTGGAAAAAAAGAATCGGCAAAACCATTTATCAAATCACAGCGATCCCTATCGGCGGTTATGTGCTTTTCAGAGGAGACGATTATGGTAAAAAATTGCGCGGCCGTCCGGGAGAACTTTTAGGAACCCCTCCTTTGAAACGTATGATCCCCGTACTCGGAGGACCATTCGCTAACCTAGTGTTAGGTTTTCTTTTGTTGTTTATTCTCGATCTTTCCGGCGATAGTCCTGCTTCCAATAGGATTTTCATCGAAGCTTCCAATCAGATCAATTCCCCCGCATATTTGGCAGGGCTTCGTACGGGAGATCGTATCCTGTCCGTGAACGGTAAAAAGACGGAAAACTTTGAAGATATTTTTGCTAATATCAGCCTTACCACCGGTGATCCTATTCAATTGGAATACGAGAGAGAAGGCAAAAAAAGTAATTTGGAAATCGTACCTAACTTATATTCTGCGGGAGGGCGGCCTACTATCGGAGTGGAACCGTTCGGAGAAAGACGTGTAGTCGCTACGTTTACTTATGCCGAACAAGCAGGTCATGCACTTGCAAGCATATTGGATAATGAAGACAAATCCTCCGAATATTTTCAAGGAATCATCGAGGAAAAAAAGGATGAGATTCCGGAAGAATATTTGAAAAAAAGGGAACGTGCGGAAAGGGAACAAAGTCTTCGCAAGCGTGCCTTGAAATATTTGAAAGACGGCGATGTGATTTTAAAAGTAGGCGGAACGGATGTTTATACGATTCCGGATTTGCAGGCAGAGCTTGGTAAACATCAGAATGAAACCATACCTGTTTTAGTGGATCGGAAAACATATCCTCTTCTCACTCCTTGGGCCACAGAACTAACCACTGTTAATATCCCCGTTTTGGGAGCACAAGTATTTGAATTTATAGATACGAGACATCCCAGTTTCCCGGAATTGAACGTTCCTTATTTGCGATTGGACAGTTATGATCCTGAAATTGAAAACCGACTTTCCAATTTGAAAATCGAAGATAAGAGTTTCGCTCATGCGAACGACTTGATTGCTTATTTTCAAAAGGAAGGAGATGTTCGGAAGAATGTCTGGGTTGGAAATATGAAATATTCTTCGGAACTTCATCTCAAGCCGATCGGACTTTTGGGATTTCGTCCTTCCATGAAGTTTCAGGCGGAACAAATGGAAAGAGAAACGGGTATCGTTACTGCTTTTGTTTCTTCTTCCGAAAAAGTTTATGATTATGTAGCGATGACTCTAACGGGAATTAAATTATTATTTTCCGGATTTCTGTCCCCTAAGGACAATCTTTCCGGTCCCATAGGTATCGTTCAATTTGCAGGTATCAGTTTGGAATACGGTTGGGCGACCTATTTGGACTTTGTTGCCAAAATTTCATTGGCACTTATGGTGATGAATCTTCTTCCTATTCCTATGGCGGATGGGGGACATATCGTACTTTATGCCTACGAAGCGATTACGGGAAGACCTCTTCCCCGCAAGGCGATTGAGGCGATTTTCAGGGTAGGTTTTTTCTTTCTCATCGGACTCGGACTCTTTGTTTCGTTCAACGATGTGATGCGTTTCTTTTAATATGTATAAAGGTATATTCTTAAAAAATGAAGGCTAGTTCTTATCTAATTCCCACAACCAAAGATGATCCCCAAGATGCGGTCGTCGCTTCCCATAAATTGATGTTACGCGCAGGTCTTGTGCGTAAGTCTTCTTCCGGTCTTTATAGTTATCTACCTTTGGGTTTAAGGATTTTGAAGAAAATCGAAAACATTGTTCGGGAAGAAATGAACGATGCAGGTGCACTTGAATTTCAACTTCCGATTTTGACACCGAGTGAAATCTGGAAAGAGTCGGGACGTTGGGATAAGATGGGTAAAGAAATGTTTCGGTTGAGGGATCGTCATGATAGCGAGAGTTGCCTCGGGCCCACCCATGAAGAATCGTTTTGTGTTTTGGTTAAACCGATGGTTCGTTCCTATAAGGATCTACCGATCAATGTATATCAAATTCATACTAAGTTCAGAGATGAAATCCGTCCCCGTTTCGGTGTGATTCGTTCTCGTGAGTTTACTATGAAAGATGCTTATTCCTTTCATCTGGACGATGAATCTTTGGATGAAACTTACCAAAAGATGCGTGCGACTTACCGCAAAATATTCGCTAGGTTGGGACTTAGCACGATTCCAGTGCAAGCTGACTCGGGAAATATGGGTGGTTCTGCGTCGGAAGAATTTATGGTGGTGTCCCCCATCGGAGAAGAAACGCTTACCCTTTGCGATTCTTGCGGTTATTCCGGTAATATAGAAAAGACTCCCGTTGTTATTGTAAAAAATCCTAAACCTATAAATGAAGAGGAAAAGGTCGTTGAAACTCCGGGACAAAAATCCATTGCGGATGTTGCGAACTTTCTTTCGATTCAGCCTGAAAATTGTTTGAAGGCGGTTGCTCTCTCTTATGACGGAAAATATGTCTTGGTTTTCCTTAGAGGTGAGCGCGAGTTAAATGAGAATAAACTGAAAAACCATTTGAATGCAAATGAGCTGCGGCCGATGTCTCAGTCGGAACTCACGCAGTTAGGTTTGGTGGCGGGATTTATCGGACCGGGATTGGCTCCGTCGAAGGATTTACTCGTGCTTGTGGATAGTTTGGTGGATTGGAATGAATCCTATGTGGCAGGCGCAAATGAGTTTGATAAACATAGAAAAGGCGTAACTCTATCCAAATATTTTAAATCGGAAGAAGTTCAAGTTTTGGATCTTTCCCAAAGTCTTCCGGGTGATCCTTGTCCGAATTGCAATTCTCCCCTTAAAGCGGAAAAGGGAATCGAAGTAGGTCATATTTTCAAACTGGGACAAAAATATTCCAAAGCATTTGATATCACGGTTTTGAATGATAAAGGGAAGGCGACCACTACAACCATGGGTTGTTACGGAATTGGAGTGAATCGTTGTATGGCGACTGTTATCGAGCAGTGCAATGATGATAAAGGAATTTATTGGCCGATCTCCATCGCGCCTTTCGAAGTATGTTTGGTAAGTATTGCAAAAAATCCCGAAGACATTGCAAAAATAGAAAAAATTTATTCCGCGTTGAAAACAAGCGGGGTAGAGGTGCTTTGGGACGATCGTGATCTTGGTCCCGGTTTCAAGTTCAAAGATTCCGAATTGATCGGATTTCCTGTTCGACTAACAGTAGGTAAAGGGTTTCTTGAGAAAAATGAGATCACAATACTCAATCGGAAGACGATGGAGGAGACGACTCATCATTTCACAACAGAAGAGAACTTTGTGTCGGAAGTGAAAACTCTTTTGGGAAATTTAAGGAAAGAACTGGCAGCTAAGTTGCCTTAAGGGCAAAAAGGCGAACTTTTCGAAAGAAAAAAGACAAAACCCTGAAATCGGCTCGCGCTTACGGAATGAGTGTGATAGACGGGAGCCATTGGGTGGCGGGTGGTTAACCCCACCCAATGTCGATAGGGCGGGGATGGTATTCTTTCTTACCTATTCCAACTATATCATCCATCCTTTTCTTATATACCTCCCGAATTGAAGCACCCTGACGGGAATCAACCCAATCACCCCAACAACGAAATCCGGTTTTCCCGCGCCCCGGATCGCAGCGGAAATCCTTTCCCGTAAGGGAAAGATTGGAGCGGAGAGCCGGACGAGGCGCCCAACTTTTGCCGAAAATTCTAAATTGCAAAAGGCAGTTTCCCTTAGAAACGAATCTGTACATTTGGAAATTATGGCACGTGATCAAGTTGGTTATTTCGGAGAATTTGGGGGTCGTTACTCGCCGGAGATTTTGACGGAAGCGTTGGAAGAACTGGAAGCGACTTATTCGAAACTTCGGAAAAATAAAAAATTCCAAAAGGAACTTTCCTACTATTTGAAAAACTACGTAGGAAGACCTTCCCCTCTAACTTATGCTGAACACCTAACAAAACATTGGGGTGGTGCCAAAGTATGGTTGAAGCGGGAAGATCTGAATCACACAGGCGCACATAAAATCAATAATGCTATCGGCCAGGCGCTTATCGCACGTTATATGGGTAAAAAAAGAATCATCGCGGAAACGGGGGCGGGCCAACATGGTTTGGCAACTGCGACCGTAGGCGCTATGTTCGGACTGGAAACCGTCGTTTATATGGGCGAGGTCGATGTCAAAAGACAAAACCTGAACGCAAAAAAAATACAAATGTTAGGTGCAAAAATTCTTCCTGTCACTTCGGGAGAAGCGACTTTGAAAGAAGCGACCAGCGAAGCGATGAGAGACTGGGCTTTGAATGTATCTACAACTCATTATATAGTAGGTTCGGCAATAGGGCCTCATCCTTTTCCTACGATTGTTCGTGACTTGCAAGCCGTGATCGGAACGGAAGCACGCAAACAATTCAAAAAAGAAAACAAATCTTTACCGGATGCTATCGTTGCCTGTGTGGGCGGCGGTTCCAACGCGATTGGAATGTTTGCACCATTTTTAAAAGACAAATCGGTGAGAATTTTCGGCGCGGAGGCAGGCGGACTCGGTTCCAAGCCGGGGCAGCATTCTGCGACGATTACTTACGGCAAAACAGGATTTTTGCACGGAACAAAAACTCTTATCATCCAGGATGATTTCGGTCAAATAGTTCCTGCGCATTCCGTATCAGCAGGGTTGGATTATCCCGGTGTCGGACCGGAACATGCTCATTTGGCGCAAACTCATCGGGTGGAATACCGTCAGGTTACCGACGAAGAGGCGTTAGCTTCCTTTTTGGAGGTAAGCCGGATCGAAGGAATCATTCCCGCTTTGGAAACGGCTCATGCCTTTCATGTGGCAAAAGACGTGGCGAAAAAACTAGGAAGGAAAAAAGACATTATCATCTGCCTTTCGGGAAGAGGGGACAAGGATGTAACGGAAGTTTTGCGACTTTTGGGAGGAGATACGATTTGAGTAAGATTAAAACATATTTTGAGACCAAATCGGTTCGGTCCGTTTATATTCCTTTTTTTACTTTAGGCGACCCTGATTACGAAGCGTCCGTTGAATACGGAAAGGCCATCTTGGAATCGGGAGCCGATATTTTGGAATTGGGAATTCCTTTTTCCGATCCGGTTGCGGACGGTCCTGTGATTCAAAGGGCAGATGCGCGGGCTCTTAAAAATCCTTTTTCATTCGAAAAAATATTTTCGGTCACAAAGGCGATTCATGAACATCGCCCCGAAACTCCTTTGGTTTATCTGACTTATTTCAATCCGATCTACAGATGCGGAATCGAATCTTTCTTAAATCAAGCGAAGGCATCCGGTATCGAAGGATTAGTCATTCCCGACTTACCTTTTGATACGGAGGAAAGCGAATTTCTTTTTCGTGAACTTGCGAAAAGAGATATGGATTTGATTCATTTGATTACACCTGCAACCGTAAAGTCCAGGATTCAGATGATGAAAAAAACTTCTTCGGGATTCATTTATTACGTAACTTCCTTTGGTGTAACAGGGGAAAGGCGGGAGTTTTCCGTGGATTTGGAAGAAAGGATTAAATTTCTAAAGGATATTTTGAATCTTCCCATTTGCGCGGGATTCGGAATTTCCACTCCCGAACAAGCTTCGCAAATCGCCCATTATGCGGATGGAATCATTATTGGTTCTGCGGTGCAAAGAATCATCGAGGAAAACGGAAAAAATCTGGCAGGGTGTGTGAAAGCTCTGCGGGATTACACTTCTTCCATTCGTAATAGTTTTAGCTAGTTTCGGATTTAAAAAATAGTAACTCTCTTTTAGGAAATTTATTGCGGTAAAAAAATCAAAACTCTTTTTATGAGATTATGAATCTTCATAGAAAATTAGAAATCGGTTCCGTATTCCTTTTTCTCATCGGTTTGATTTTTCTCGTAAAGAAGACATTCCCTTTGTTCGCTGCTTCCTTTTCGGGAGAGCCTTGGATGTCTTCGGTTTATCTGATCCTTAGCTTGGGCATAGGATATATTATAGCCGATTTTTTATCGGGGATGGTTCATTTTCTATGTGATAATTTCGGAGATGAAAATACGGCTTATTTCGGCCCCGCTTTCATCCAACCCTTTCGAATGCATCACGTTGATCCGACTGACATTACGAAACATGATTTTTTCGAAACAAACGGGAACACTTGTTTGGTGGTATTGCCTGTCATGGGAATCTATTATTTTGTCTTCGATAGTATTTCTGTTTGGATTTCTTTTTCTTTTCTTTTTTCCATAACTTCAATCGTATTTACCAATCAATTTCACAAATGGGCTCATTTGGAAAATCCTCCCGGATGGATTCGGATTTTGCAGACTTCAGGTATGATCTTGCCGAAAAAGATGCATTCTATGCATCACACTCCTCCTTTTTCCTCCTATTATTGTATCACTTGCGGTTGGTTAAATCCTCTGTTTGAATTTATAAAATTTTTTCCTAGATTGAAAACTTCAATCGAAGCGGCTTTGATTGTAAATAAAGAGAGATAGGTCCGATCGATTCGGCTTAGCCCTATCTTCTTACAAACTAATGTATTTGCGTCCCAGATAAGTTTCTAAATTCTGGGTATAGAACTTTTGGGAAAGGGAATCCGGTGGAAAACCGGAGCTGTACCCGCAGCTGTAATCACCTTTATAAAAAGTAAGACATATTGCCACTGTCCGTGATGGGAAGGCGTCTTACTCGGTGCAAGCCAGAATACCTACCCACAAACAGTTCTTAGATGTCAGGTTTTCGGGAGTTAGCACCAGACAGGAAATTCGATTTGCCTGATAAACGAAAGGGCGGTTTTTCCTGATGTTTCTCCCAAGTTTCGGGAGAGAGTTTTGTTTTTAAAAAAAGAAAAAACGGTCTATGAAACAATACAGCGGTTAAACGCCCGTGTTTTGCATATTTTCCCGGTTTTATTTTTTCTTTTTATCTCCTCGGAAATATTTTCTCAAACGAATTCTCCCGAAAAAAAAGAAGACAAACCTATCGAAGTCATCGGGAAAACGGAAAACAAGAACACTCCCGAGAATTTCAGAAAAAATCCCACCGGATTTCAAACATCAATCGACCTTGACCAATATAAATCACGTTATACGAGTCTTCCTGATGTACTGGAAAGAGAAGCTGGCGTAAGAATCAGAAGATACGGAGGACTTGGGTCTTATTCCACTCTTTCCTTAAGAGGAACGAATCCGAATCAATCCAGAATCTATATAGATGGAGTTCCTTTCAATAATACCCAAGGAGGAGAAGTGAATTTGGCCGACTTGCCTTTTGAAAATCTTCAGTCGGTGGAAGTTTACAGAAGCGGTGCGCCCGTAGGTTTTACCGGCTCTGTGATCGGAGGAAGTGTAAATTTGGTAACCCGCGCTCCGGGAGGTCCTCCTAAAACCAGGATCAATCTCGGAGGAGGAAGCTATAACACAGGTAAGGCGTCTATTGCACATTCCGCCACTTACGGAGGTATAGGAACAAGTTTGTTTTTTCTGGGAGAAAAGTCGGATCAAAACTTTCCTTATTTGAATCCTCATGGAACCATACTTGTCAATCCCTTGGATGATACGATTGATAGAAGAAAAAACGCACAATACGAACGTTCCTCCGGTATGATCGGTTTGGATGGAGAAATCGGAAAAACAAAAATCAAATTTTGGAATGATCTCAATTACAGAATGCATGGAATCCCCGGCGCTGCTTCCAATCAAACGAGACAAGTACACAGAAAATATCTGCGTAATACTTCGTCCCTCACCACCAATACGAAGGGTTTACTCGGTGGGATTTTGCAATTGGAAACAAGAGTGTTCGGATCTTTTTCAGACGATAATTTATACGATCCGAAATCGGAATTTTCCAGCGGAACACCCAATTCTGTTGCCAATATGCGCCAGTTTGGCGGTCACATCATCCCTACTTTTTATTTATTGGATTATTTTCAGATTCTTCGAATTCACGCTGGGATAGAAAAGGAATCTTTTGAAAGATCCAGAAGTACAGTCACTAACATAGATCTGAAATATGAACCCGAAAAATTCCGAAATTATACCACCTTACGGATTGAAGATGAGATTCGGTTGTTCAAGGATAGATTGATACTTACACCGGGGATCGCCTGGGAAAATTATTTGGACCGGTTTCAATCGGATGAACCTTGGTATAGAAGAGAGAATCCCTTTGCCTCGGGTGATAAAAAGACTGCCTTTACAAATCCGAAAGCAGGATTACTCGTCAAAATTATAGACAATGCGAATTGGGGATTCGATCTAAAGGGAAATATCGCCAAACAAAATCGGATTCCCAGTTTTTTGGAATTATTCGGTGAAGTGGGAACGATTCTTCCCAATGAAAAATTGAAACCTGAAAAAAGTCATAATATAGACGGAGGTGCCGTACTCCGTTACACGCAAAAGGATTTGAAATCGCAAACAAGCGTTTCTTATTTTAGAAGGCGGATTCAGGACATGATTCTGTTTTTGCCGAATTCGCAATTTACCTTAAGACCCGAAAATGTGGATTCCGCAAAGATCGACGGTGTGGAAGTCTCTCAAAAAACGGAATACAAACATTGGAAATTGGTGTTTGATTATACATATCAAAAAGCGATCAATACATCTCAGGCTTTGTATCTGAACGGAAGAACTCTTCCTCTTCGTCCTTTGCACGAACTTGCAAGTACTATCGCTTACAAAGCAGACAAATGGGAGTTAGGTGTGGAAGGCGTATACGTAGGAGCGGTTTTCAAAGATAGAACCAATGAATATGTGAATTACCAGCCATCAAGACAGATTTGGAATTTATACTATACCCAAGTTCTTTACCAACAGGAAGCCGATTCTTTGCAAGATGGAATCCAAAATCCGAAAAAGAACTCAGGTATGCAGGAACTGCTCTTAAGCTTCGATTTTAGAAATATCGGAGACAAAAGAGTGGAGGATATCGTCGGTTATCCACTTCCTGGAAGAAATTGGCATGTTACTTTGAGTGGTAGATTCTGATGAAAAAAAGTATTCTTTCCGGATTCTATCTTGTTCTCTTCGGAAATTTCCTATTTTGTTCCGACTTAAAAAGACCACCTATTTGGAGTTTGTTTTTAGTATCGAACATTCCGACTAATATCGGTATTGTGACGACGGATTTCGGCGGAGGAGGCAGGTTTAAGGTAATGAGCCCCGAATTAAAATCTTCCTATCCCGGCCTTACCCCCATTCATTCGGATGCAGTCGCACGCTTTCAAAACGGAAAGGTCTATGTAGTCAATCGTTTGGGTAAAGACAGTATTCAGATATTGGATCCCAACTTGAGTTATCAAACTACCGCCGAATGGTCAATAGGTGAAGCTACGAATCCCCAGGACATCATTTTATCGGTCAGCCATTCCAAAGCATTTGTCAGTTTGTACGGTTCCCGGTTTTTAAGAATCCTTCATTCGGAAACAGGATCGATCATCGGCAACATTGATCTGGGTTCTTATTCGGAATCGAGTCCCTCCCCAGACCGATTGCCTGAGATGGTAGGGATGATCAGTGTGGGAAATAGTCTTTATGTCTGTTTGCAAAGATTGGATAGGAATGATCCTAGCGGATATTTTCCACCTTACGGCCGTTCACTTTTGGTGGAGATTGATATGATCGCAGATCAAGTGATCGGAACTTACGAGTTTCCCGTGCCCAATCCGTTGGGAAAACCTCAGTTTGTCAAATTATTCGGGGAAGATCATTTGGTTTTTGCTACGGCCAATAGATTGGGTTTCTTAAGTGCAATGGACGGAGGAGTGACTGCATTTCGTCTCTCTTCCAAAACCTTTTTACCTGGAATATTGTATGATGAGAAGACAGCAGGAGGAGATATACTTGCCGTTCAAATTGCAAATGATAATTTAGGTTATGCGAGTGTGCTGGACGCTTCCTTTAACAAAACTTTACAGGTTTTTAATCCTTCCAACGGACAAAAATTAAATACACTACTTTCCATTCCGACATCGACGGATGCCAGCTTGTCTTCTCTTTTGATTGCGCGGGATGGAATCTTATATGTAGGCAATAAGGAGTTTGAGAGACCGGGAGTAAGTATGTATGATACGAAAAACAATAGCAATCTGCTTTCTCCGACTCCCATCTCGGTGGATTTGCAACCTTTTGATTTCATCGAACTGTCCGATTGAACTGATTAAAAATTTATTATAAAAGTAGAGTATCATAATATTCTGAACTTACATTTCAGGGAGGAAGTAGGCTGAAAATCCCATGCTGGCCCGCAACTGTAAGCAAAACATGCGTTTTGTGATTCAGGTCTTCCCATAAGAAACTCCTCGTGGTTTAGGATTCTTATATCTTATCTATAGTCTTCGCTATCGTAAGGGGACCCCCGAATGATGTGGTTTATCTAATGAGTGCGGGACTCGGTACTAACGCCACCGAGTCCCGCACCTTTCACGCCGTTGATCGCTTTCGCCTTGTCCTGGAAACCCGAGCCTGTATGAGCGGGTGCATCCGTTGCCGTATCTGTGGAAGTTATTGCATCTGTCGTTCCGAATGAAGGTGGTTGACTGCAATTTGCAAATAAAATGCTAGTTGCAATGATAATCGTTTTGATTGTTAGGTTTTTTACTCGTTAAACTCCAAAGAATGAGCGGGAGTCGGTGAAAGTATAAAATATTGTTAGTTTGTCTCATAATTCACGATCCCATTACAAAGTTGTCCGGGGCCCTGAAAAAGAAAATTTTCGGTATGAAAGATCGATAAACGGGCGATACTTTCATGGGAAGATCCGACTTATTCGGACTGAAAAATCAGTCCGAAATCACGGTTGCACCGTCAGTTGGGGAATCGCACCCCAATTCCTCCCGGAATTGATACCATAATATCTCGGTTGTTTTTATTGGCAACTCAATCAATCCGGAAAAGAATATTATAATCTATTAATAATTTAACTTCCGCAAACGATACAGCCTTCCTCCATTGTGCATGTTTCCCCCACGAATTCAGGATTGATATCATCGATATTATTTGCCTGTTTTGGACTTTGTTTCGCTACGGGAATAAGCTTGGACAAAAGTTCTTCTCCTTTGCCCGCCTCTACCGTAAACTGAATCGCTTGCGCAGCTGCTTTGGTTCTCAAATAATACATTCCTGTTTTTAAACCTTTCTTCCAGGAATAAAAATGCATGGAAGTCAGTTTGGAAGGAGTCGCATTTTCCACAAAAAGATTCAATGATTGAGACTGACAGATAAAAGCTCCTCTATCTGCAGCCATATCAATGATACTCCTTTGTTTGATTTCCCAAACAGTTTTATAAAGCTCTTGAATTTCTTTCGGAATTTCCGGGATATTTTGAATCGAACCGTTTGCGGAAACGATTTTGTTTTTCATTTCATTCGACCAAAGCCCGAGCTCCGCAAGATCTTTTAACAAGTGTTTATTGACTATTATGAACTCGCCGCTTAGTACTCGTCTGGAATAAATGTTTGAGGTGTAAGGTTCGAAACATTCGTTATTTCCCAGTATCTGCGAAGTCGATGCAGTCGGCATCGGTGCGACAAGAAGGGAATTTCGTGCTCCGTGTTTGATCACTTCCTTGCGTAAACTTTCCCAATCCCAACGTTCCGATGGTTTTACATTCCAAAGATCGAATTGGAACTTTCCTTCGGATAAAGGTGAGCCTGCAAAGGTTTCATAAGCGCCTTCTTCCATAGCCAGATCTTTACTTGCAGTCATTGCAGCAAAATAAATCGTCTCGAAGATATCACGATTGAGTTCTTTTGCTTCTTCACTTTCAAATGGCAATCTCAGTAGAATGAATACGTCTGCGAGTCCTTGCACTCCGATTCCTACAGGACGATGGCGTAAATTGGAAGTTTTTGCTTCTTCGATAGGGTAATAATTCCCATCAATGATTTTGTTCAGATTTTTTGTGACTTGATATGTGATCTCATAAAGTTTATTATGATCGAAGTCTCCGTTCGCAACATACTTTGGTAAGGCGAGAGAAGCCAGGTTACAGACTGCAACTTCCTCGGGGCTGGTATACTCCATAATTTCAGTACATAGATTGCTGGATTTGATCGTACCTAAGTTTTGTTGGTTGCTTTTCCCATTCGCTGCGTCTTTATAGAGAAGGTAAGGAGTACCCGATTCGATCTGTGCTTCCAGAATGGTAAACCAAAGATCTTGGGCCTTCACCTTTGTTCTCGCGCGGCCTTCTTTTTCATATCTTTCATACAGTTCTTCAAATTCTTTTCCCCAAGTTTCACTGAGTCCGGGAGCTTCATTGGGACAAAACAAACTCCATTCCGCATCTGTTTCCACCCTCTTCATGAACAGATCGGAAATCCATAATGCATAAAATAAATCCCGAGCGCGCATTTCTTCTTTTCCATGGTTCTTTTTTAAATCCAGGAAAGGATAAATATCCGCGTGCCATGGCTCCAAATAAATTGCAAAAGCTCCCTTTCTTTTTCCTCCTCCCTGATCCACATACCTAGCAGTATCATTAAACACGCGTAACATGGGAATGATTCCATTACTAGTTCCGTTTGTACCACCGATATAGGATCCTGTAGCGCGGATATTGTGAATGGCAAGTCCTATCCCTCCCGCACTTTGGGAAATTTTTGCGGTTTGTTTCAATGTATCGTAGATCCCGTCGATGCTATCGTCCTTCATAGTCAAAAGAAAACAGCTGCTCATCTGAGGTTTGGGAGTTCCTGCGTTGAATAAAGTAGGAGTCGCATGAGTGAACCATCTTTCGCTCATTAGGTTATAGGTTTTGATTACGTTTTCCAGATCATGTTTATGAATGCCTACTGCAACTCTCATGTACATATGTTGGGGGCGTTCTACGATTTTGCCATCCAAACGAAGCAAATAGGATTTTTCCAAAGTTTTGAATCCGAAGTAATCGAATCCGAAATCCCGATCATAAATGATTGTGCTATCCAGAAGTTCCGCATTTTTTTCGATCACTTCCCAGACATCATCTGCGAGTAAGGGCATTCGTTTTCCCGTTTTCGGATCTATATAATGGAAAAGAGCATTCATCGTCTGATAAAATGATTTTTCCGTATTTTTATGAAGATTGCTCACTGCGATTCTACTGGCAAGAAGAGCGTAGTCCGGGTGTTTGGTGGTAAAAGAGGCTGCCGTCTCCGCAGCCAAATTGTCCAGCTCTGTTGTTGTGACTCCGTCATAGATTCCTTCGATGACTCGTTTTGCCACATCCACAGGGCTTACAAGAGGACTGAGTCCGTAGGATAATTTTTCAATACGAGCGGTCACTTTATCGAATTTAACACTTTCTTTTTTATTATTTCTTTTGATTACAAACATCTATTTCCCCTTTGTATATATTGCCAAAATGAATTCGAATGATCAGAAATCCTCATCCAAAGAGAATGCATTGGATTCTTTCGCGGTTAAAACTCCCGCCTTTTGATAATCCCCCACCCGTTTTTCGAAGAAATTCGTTTTCCCTTCCAGAGAGATCAACTCCATAAAATCAAATGGATTCGTAGCATAGAAAAGTTTTTCATACCCTAGCTCGATTAACCAACGATCGGCGACAAATTCTATGTATTGCTGCATGAGTTTGGCATTCATTCCGATCAGATCCACAGGAAGGGACTCGGTGATAAATTCCTTTTCGATGGCAACCGCATCACCGAAGATTTCATACACTCTTTCCGCGCTTGGTTTGTTTTGGATCATCTGGTAAAGTAGGCATGCGAATTGACAATGGAGGCCTTCGTCCCGGCTGATGAGTTCGTTACTGAAACTTAAACCGGGAAGTAGTCCCCGTTTTTTCATCCAAAAGATGGAACAGAAACTTCCGCTGAAAAAAATCCCTTCCACCGCAGCGAATGCAAGGAGTCGTTCCGCAAAATTGTCCGATTGAATCCAACGGAATGCCCAGTCCGCTTTCTTTCGAACGGCAGGTATTGTCTCCAAAGCATGAAGCAATCTTGTTTTTTCCTTTCCGTCCCGAATATAAGTATCAATTAACAAGGAGTAGGTTTCCGAATGAATATTCTCCATCATGATCTGGAATCCGTAAAAACAACGTGCTTCCGGAATCTGCACTTCGTTCATAAAATTCACCGCTAAGTTTTCATTTACGATTCCGTCACTTGCAGCGAAAAAAGCCAAAACATGGGATAAAAAATGACGTTCATTGGAATCCAGATTTTTCCAGTCTTCGAGATCGCCGCTCAAATCGATTTCTTCCGCAGTCCAAAAACATGCTTTTTGTTTTTTATACATTTCCCAAATACGGGGAAATTTGATCGGAAAAATGACAAATCTGTCTTTGTTTTCCCTCAGTAGTATTTCTTCTTCCTTCAACATTTAGAAACTCCAGGTAATTGTTTTGTATATTTTAATAGTATTATATTCTAAAATAGTAATATGTATGCATTCACGGCAAAGGCAGTCGTCGAATTGTGCAGAGATATAATCTTTTTCTTCAGTAGAAAGGGAAAATCCGGAACATTGGCAAAGTGCGATTGAGCCGACTTTGCATTCGAATTTTGCAAGGCATCTGGGGCAAAACTTGATTTCGTGTTTTGATGAGCCTTCTTCTTTGCGAGCAGCAGATTGAAATAATTTACGATGATGAGTCAGGTCTTCCAAGGCAATCTCCGGGTAATACTGTCCGGGGCCCTGAAAAGAAAATTTTCGGTACGAAAGCTCGGGAAACGGGCGATGCTTTCATGGGAAGATCCGACTTATTCAGACTAAAAAATCAGTCTGAAATCACGGTTGCGCCGTCAGCAGGGGATTTGCACCCCAATTCCTCCCGGAATGAATCCAAGTAAACCTAAAGAGACATATTATGTCAATGTACTTTATCCGGAACTATTTTCAAAATTTTGATTTTTTGAATCAAAAATCTTTTGCCGAAAGATATAAGCAAATGTAGGTAAATTCCCTTGGCCTGCAGGGATATTTTTCCGAACTTCATTGCAACAAACGAACGATACTCGGTAAGATTGTTTTTTTGTTGCGGACGACGATCTTCATATTTTTCCTGTTAGTTTGTCCGAAAAATAAAAATCATTATGAGTCAAATGAAAATTTTCTTTCTGTTCCTTCTATTAATTTCCCTCGTCAGTTGCAACATTCATTTTATACGCAAACCGAAACCCCAATCCATGCTAGCCCTTCCTGCAGACAAAGGTCTGAAAGTCGCGCTCATCGGATTTTATCCTTATCAGTATTCTTCTTACTCATCCGGTCGCAGAACCACCACCACTGCCGTGTTAGATTATAAAAACAGGATCCAAGCATCTTCAAAAATAGGAAAGCCTGCCGAGTTTTTTCCCACAAGCGGAATCGACACATCTGTTCCTCCGGAAAAAGTAAAGGAATTCGTGATGAACTACTTGAATGAGGTGAAAAGGTCGGGGTTCGATGAAATCACTAAGGTTGTGGAGATTCAAAAAGAAGGCGAAGAAAGCAAAATGTATCTCAAGAAAAGGGACGTGGATTATTATGTGGTGGGTGTTCACGGTCCCGCATTTCCCAAAGATTTCGATCCGCGATTTTTATTAACAGCTCATCTCTTTATGCTGACTCTGGGCACTTTTCCTTTCTGGCAAGTGCAGGAAGCCGATTCCAAATTTTATATCTATGATCACGGGTTGAATCTGATCAACACTCGCGTGTTTAGGAACAAATATGAAGTGATTGCAGGGTGGTGGGGAGAAAAGGAACAGGGAGCTTTTAACCGAAACCCGGAGGCAGGATTTATGCCGCGTTTGTACGAACCGGACGTGATTGATTTTTCGGCGGAATTTCCGACTTTGATTCAAAAGCCGTAAGCAAAGGTAGGAAGTTCTTTTTCTTTCCTCCCGGCGGTTTTGCTCGATCGGGAATCGGTTGGGAAGGATTTTCATATTTGCAACTTCGGAAAAAGCAAATTTTTTCCAAAAACCGTATCAAAAACATTTGAGTCTTATTAATTTTTATTGGAGGATGGCAAGGAAATTCTCCCTTTAGGAAAAGAGGCTCTATGTCCAACAAAGAATCTAAATCACTCTCGATATTAGATTATATCATCTTATTTTTCGCTGTAATCGGTTCCGGTGGAGTGATAACGTCTGTTATTCTTGCCGGCTGGGAATACGAATACAGTTTCCTTTTGGGGGGAATGGCGATACTCCTTGCCAGTTCCTATTTCGTTTACAAAACCATTGACAAGGTTTCTTCCGACAAGCAAAAGTCAGGCGCACTTTGGTTGTCCTATGTGATTGCCATGTTTATGTATACATTGGTCAATACATTTCAACCGTTGAAGGATTTGGAGGAAAATTCGATCTCCACTCGTTTTCAGTTCTTGCGAGGTTCCACTACAAAGTCTGAAAAAGAAGGCGATACGGGAAGGATCGAATACATCGCTTACCAACCACCAGCTAAGGCGCGTAAGGATATCAATATCATCGGTATTACTACCGAATCTTTGGAGAGATTGCAAGGTACTTGGCCTCTCCCTTGGAAATACTATGCAAATATCATTGAAACTTTCAAAGACACGAACAACATTCTGATGTTCGATATTTTCTTCGTCGACTATAAGCCGGGTCAGACGGAGGAGATGGCGGAAGCGCTTAAGAAAAACAGGAATGTACTCTTTGACTACCCTATGGAAACCAGTTCCGAGTCCAAGGAAGCGGTTCTCAATTTGGAAAAGAGAATCGACGTACTCAGAAAGTTCAAATTTAAGAATGTGATAGATGAAGGGGATTTTATCTCCTGGGTAAAATTTCCACAACCTCCGATCGAACCGATAGGGGAATTGTCGTCTGGTCTTGGTTTTGCGAACGTAAAAAAAGACGAATCGGGGCTCAACCGCAAAATGCCTCTCGTTGCAAAAGTCCGTAACTCAGGCAAGGATAGGGAAACGGAATACTTTCCTTCGATCGATTTACTGATCGTATGCCAATATTTGGGGATTGATGTAACGCGTGATGTGGAAGTCAATATGGGTAAGTACATCAAACTTTCCAATATTCCCAAAAAGATCATAAAAGAATTCAACCGCAAAACTCTTAAGATGGAAGAACATGATATCATGGCTTCTCCGAACGAAAACAGAGAGATAGTGATTCCTATCGACTATGAAGGTCAGATGGAAATCAATTTTGTGGGAGGTCGTTACTCTTTCAAACAAAATGAAATTTTCGAAGTCACAAACGATTGGGATTCCGATTTGCTCGCGTCCAACCAAATCGACAATCAGATCTTTTTGGTCGCAATGTACTATGCAACCGGTCGGGGAGCTTCTAAAGATACGCATCTTTCTCCCTTCGGAGATATGTCGGGGATTGAACACCACGCTCATGCCATCAATACAATCTTGAACCAGGATTTTATGGCCTCAGTTCCGAACTGGGCGATCTTTCTGATCTATATCGGCTTGGGTTTGATGATCGGATTCTTGCAACCTCGTGTGAAAACCCATTGGGGATTTGCCATTATGCTCACGCAGTTGCTTTTGTACGGTGTGATTGCTCTGTATATTTTTCAAGAATTCAACCTAATCACCGTTTTACCGTCTGTTACCATCGAGCAGATCGTAGTATTTATTGCGATCATCGGATTTAGAATTTTAACGGAAGAAGAAAACGTAAAATACATCCGTCAGACTTTCTCCAAATTCGTATCCAAAGATGTTGTGGATGAGTTATTGAAACACCCCGACAATCTAGCATTAGGTGGTTCGAAAAGGGAGATCACTATCTTTTTCTCGGATGTGAGGGGATTTACAACGATTTCGGAAGCTCTCGGTCCGGAAGATTTGGTGAAATTACTCAATGAATATTTATCAGCAATGACGGATCTTATCATTGAATACAAAGGCACGATTGATAAGTATATGGGGGATGCGATTATGGCTTTCTGGGGAGCTCCCGTTCCTTTGGAAGACCATGCATATTACGCTTGTGTTGCCGCTCTCGCTCAATTGGAGCATTTGAAAGTTCTCCAAAAAATTTGGGCGGAACGAAACGTACCTGTGATCGATATCGGAATCGGATTGAATTCAGGTCCAGCCGTAGTAGGAAATATGGGATCTTCCCACAGGATGGAATACACCTGTATGGGAGACACGATCAATTTAGGTTCTCGTTTGGAAGGTTCCAACAAGATGTACGGAACCAATGTGATCATTTCCGAATACACATACGAAAAGGTAAAAGACAGAGTAGTGGCTCGAGAGCTGGATTTGGTGCGGGTAAAGGGAAAAACCCAACCTGTTCGGATTTACGAATTGCTTGGAATCACAAACCCAGAAGATATGGAAAAAATGAAGCGACCACTTCAAAGGGCTGCCTCATGAAAAAAGAATGTCTTTATACCCTTATCTCGACCAGATCCAAACACCAGAAGATCTAAGAAAACTCAAGATTTCCGACCTCCCCGCAGTCTGCAAAGACTTGCGGGAATTTATCATCGACACCCTTGCGGGAGTCGGTGGTCATTTTGCAAGCAACCTGGGAGTGGTAGAACTTACAGTTGCCCTCCATTATGCGTTTCAGACCCCGAGAGACCGATTGATCTGGGATGTGGGACACCAAACTTACCCTCACAAAATTCTGACGGGTCGAAAAGACGAACTCCATACTGTTCGAAAATGGGGAGGACTTTCCGGATTCCCAAAACGGGAAGAATCGGTTTACGATTTGTACAACACCGGCCATGCAGGAACATCCGTGTCACAGGCATTAGGTGAAGCATGCGCTCGTGATTTGGTGGGAGAAACTTACAAAGTAGTATCCGTCATCGGAGACGCATCCATCGCAACGGGAATGGCATTGGAAGCGATGAACCATGGCGGTCATGTAAAGCCGGATATGCTCGTCATCCTGAACGACAATTATATGTCGATTTCCAAAAACGTAGGATCGATTTCCAATTATCTGAACAATATCATCACTTCTCAGATTTATAATAAATGGAAAACCGTGTTTTATCAGTTTTTAAAATGGTTGCCTCTCATCGGGCCGGCTTTGGAAGCAGCGGCGCATAACATGGAATCTTCGATCAAACATTTTATGCTTCGCCCGGGCGGGCTTTTTGAAGACCTGGGATTCAATTATTACGGACCGATTGACGGGCATGATGTGGAAAGAACCGTTCAAATGCTCGGAAATGTAGCCAAGATCAAAGGTCCTGTTTTACTCCATGTATTGACTCAAAAAGGAAAGGGTTATAAGCCCGCCGAAGTGGACCCGATCAAATACCACGGAGTCACACCTTTTAATAAGAAAGACGGAAAGATGGCATCTTCCGATTCCAACAAGATTGGTCTTTCTAAGATAGTCGGACGAACCCTTATGGATCTGACTGCAAAAAATTCGAATATAGCCGTCATTACGCCTGCGATGATCGAAGGAAGCGGGCTTCGGGAATACCAGGAAGCCTATCCGAAACATACCTTTGACGTAGGAATCGCCGAACAACACTCAGTCGCTTTTGCCGGTGCCATGACAAACGGCGGAGTGATTCCTTATATGTGCATTTATTCTACTTTTTTAACCCGTGGAATGGACCAACTGGTGGAAGATGTGTCCCTCATGAATCTTCCCGTACGTTTTGTAATCGATCGGGCGGGTATCGTGGGAGCGGATGGAGAAACCCACCAAGGTCTTTCCGACTTGGGATATCTGGCAGGACTTCCCAATATGAGTATTCTAGTCCCCAGTTCCGCACAAGACATCATAGATTCCCTTCATTTTATGAAAGACCATTCCGGCGGTCCGATAGCGATTCGTTTTCCGAAAGAAAACGGGGATTTACGGGAGTTGAAATTCGAAACCCCTGGTGCGATCCAAAAAGGAAAAACCAGGGTTTTGTCAAAAGGAAACGATGTACTTTTGATTTCCGTAGGCTCGATGTTATCCATTTCCAAACAAGTGAAGGAAAAACTGGAACAAGCGGGAAAAAAAGTCGGTTTGATCGATCTTTTCTGGCTCCGCCCTTTCGATAAGGAAACCATTGAGCAAATATTAGGTGAAGTTTCCCGCTTCGCCATTATAGACGAAAGTTACGTTCATTCGGGAGCGTCCGGTTATTTATTGAATGAAATCGACCCGAAATACCTTTCCAAGTTTTTGAAAACCTTTGCATTGCCTTTGGAGCCGATCCACCACGGAGAAAGATCGCAAGTACTGGCGCATTACCAGCTCGATCCGGAAGGGATTACGAAAGAAATAATTCGTCTTATTTAAAATAAGTTTTCAAGGAGATGGCTTACGTCTTCCGAAAATGAAAGAAAACAACGAGGATATCTTTGTCTTCCAACTCATTACAAGCCCAACTTGACCTTGCAAAACAATTCTTTCGGATCGGTGATTTAGACCGTGCGGAATACCATACTCGTGCCTTTCTGGAAATGAACGAGAATGAAGAGGCGTACTTTTACCTTGGGCTGATCCAAAATTCCCAAAACAAATGGGACGAAGCACTTATTTCCTATTATAAAGCCGTATCGATCAATCATGATTACGGAAACCCTTGTAATGAAATCGGAGTTTTGTTGCTTCGTATGGGTAAAGACAAAGAAGCGATCTATTGGCTGAAAAAATCGGTTCGTTGCGCGCAAAATGACGCTCCTCATATTTCTTTTTTCAATCTGGCAACTCTTTACAAACTTTGGAACAGACCCGAACGTTCTTTGCAATATTTACACAAAGCAATGGAGATCAAAAAGGATTTTCCGGAAGCCTGGAAAATGTGGGATGAACTCAAAAAAGATAAAAACGAGTCGACTAACGCTAGTTAGTTCCAAAAGGAAGGGCTTTGGAAGTTCAAGTTCCAAGGCCTTTATTATTTAGAATGCCCGAATTTGCCGTCTTTTCCGATACAGATCTTCCTCCTTCGGCGAAAGACCTTCTGCAAAACTCCCTTTTCCCTCATAAAATCATCCTTCCTTCCAACCCCTCTCTTTCTCTTTTGACAAATGCGGATTCCGATCCTGGTTTTCTTTTCGCGGATATAGCTTTCGGACAACCTAACATAAACGATATTTTGAATTCAAAAAAATTGAAATGGATCCAAATCAGTTCCGCCGGATTTACACGTTATGACACTGAGGATTTTCGTAACGAGATGAAGGAGAGAGGTATCATTGTTACAAATAGTTCATCTGTATTTACGGAACCTTGCGTGGAACATGTGTTTGCCTTTATGCTTGCTTCCGCTAGAAATCTACCTGATGCCTTGAATGCCAGAATCAAAAATGCCGATCCGGAGTGGCCTCGTTTTCGTCATGAATCCAAATTACTGACGGGTCAAAATGTTTTAATCTTGGGATACGGTTCCATCGCCATCCGCCTCGTGGAAGTTTTAAAACCGTTTCGAATGAAAATCACAGGGATGCGCAGAAAGAAAAGAGGAGATGAATCCATTCCGATCATAGGTTCGGAAGATTTGCCGAAGGCTCTCCGGGAAGCGGATCATATCATCAATATCCTCCCCGACAATTTGGATTCGAAATATTATTTCAATTCGGATCGTTTTCGGGACTGCAAACAAGGTGCAGTATTTTATAATATAGGTCGAGGTGCAACGGTGGACCAAGTCGCATTGTACGAATCTTTACGATCGAATCATTTGGCGGCCGCTTGGTTGGATGTGACCGAACCGGAACCTTTGAGTGAAGACCATCCTCTTCGCAGTTTGAAAAATTGTTTCATCACTCCTCATGTGGCAGGAGGATACCAGGAAGAATTCACCGACTTGGTTCGTCATTTTTTAGAAAACTTCCGCCGCTTTCAAAAAGGGGAAAACCTGCTCGACCGGATTATGTAAAGAAAACAATTTCAGTCGATCTAAGGCTTAATTTGGAGACTGAACTTCAGATATAATCTTTCGGCAAAGGAACTTCGATTGTTTCGGGATAGATCGGAATTTCCATATGCAAATCTCCGACTTTTAAAAACGATTTTTCTCCTTCTTCCACAAAAAATTCCGCAAAATCGGTGGCGGCATTCCAATTGAATCTATATTTGATTTTATCCTGAACGGGATTAATTCCTATGAGATTACCATTATCTGTTTGATAAATTTCTATTGCGGAGAACGGAAAAACTTTTCCGTCATCTGCATAAAATTTTAATTCCGAGTTATCCAGAATAACTTTTGTTATATGGCATGGATATCCGTTTAAAGTCAAATAACCGTTTTCCCGTAACTCTCCGAAAACATTTTCAATATAAACTCCCTTTTCATTTTGATGGAGATTTGCGCGGAAATATTTGAGAATGTCTTCTTGGGTGATTTCGGTTTCTCTAAATATCCATCTGTCGTGCGCGTCGATGATAATTTCCGAATCAAATTTGCGTGGATCAGACATGTCTTAGTTTCCTTGCTTATAGCGAAAAGCATATCCCCGAAAGATGGGAACCTGGTCTTGGTATTCATAGGCATGTGTGGTATGCCCTCGTGCGTCCATGGTTTGAAACGAGAGAGCTTCTACGGAATGTTTTTTTCTGGAAACGATCCAAACACCGTCCATTTTTCTTTCCCACATTGCTTTTTTCAGGTATGATTTTACATCATCCCAAGAGGCCTCATTTTGGTTCCTAAGAACCACTTCTCCCAATATTTGGAAGGATTTTTCCGGTCTTTCCTGAAGGATTTCTACTTCTTCCCAAGAGGCTTTCTTGTATCTGGAATAGTGCAAGGTGTATTCCGGCTCGGGGATGAATTCCAGTGTCGTTGAACAACTGAAAAGAGAAAGAAGGAGGACAAAATGTTTAAATTTCATAAGCATTCTTATTCCTTAGACAAAAATTGCTATACATCGGTATAAAAACCTTAGGATGAACAAAGTTAGATATATAGGCATTTTCCATTCATGGAAGAAACAGATTTAGGGAAAAGAAAAAGAGAAAACGTCTTAAAAATTGGATTCGCCACTTTGGACGAGATAGAAGACAAAGTGAAGGCATTCCGTGTAATGAACCAGAATGCCGTTAAAAAACGCTATCTCATCACAAGGGATCCGATCTCGGACAGTTCCGGCAAGGTTTTATTGCAAAAAGCCCAAGAGATCGATGTTTCCGCAGCAAAACTTCTCAGGCGCCATTTTAAAGGTGTTGATATGTTCAAGGTTTTTCAACCTGACGAAGGTTTGGTGATCATTTCGGACATGTCTACCATGGAAGGAGTTTCCTTTTCCATGGATATTGTGACTCAGATCATGAACTTGGGTGGCGGTGCTTACGAAGGATTCATTGACCGGGTGGATAGTTTTGAAGATTTCATCGGTCTTTTAAAAAAGAACCTTTTCCCTCGAATGATCATTGTTGGTTATCTCCCGAAAGAGAAAATCCAAAACGAAATCATCAATTTTGTAAAAGTCAAACGCTTGGACAATTACCTCCGTGCTTTGGAACTCACTCATACTGTTTTTAAACCCACCGCATATTTCCCGAAAATCAAACAAGTGAACATCTCTCAAGAAGATCCCAAATCCTGGGGAAGATTCGTAGTCGAGATCGTTCGCGAATACACAAGACCTTATTTCGTAGAAGAAGTTTAAGCGTTTCGCATATCACGCTCTTTTTCGCGGAACATCCTGTTCCGACGAAAAAGCTTCGGCCATCGTGGCCTTCGCCACCGCGAGATACACTCCACTTGTTTTGAAAAAGCATAATATTAGTTAGTCGGCATGTGCCGCGAGCCAAGCTCCGCTTGCTTTTAAAGATAGAATTTCGCCACCGCGAGATACGCTGCGCTTGTTGTGGGCGCCTCGGATGTGTTAGATGGAGTGCGAATTCGTTTAAAACCCCGACCGGGCTCTTTTGCGACTCCGCCGATCGCGGCTCCGGTCCTTCGGACGACGACCTGTCGGTCGCCTCGCGCCGATCCCTGGCGCTTGATAAGTAGGATAAAGTGAAAAGTGAGAAATTTGGATGCGCTCACTAACTTGCAAAAAGGCGAACATTTTGAGAAATTTTTTTGAAGAATCAGGTTTGGAATTGTGAGAACAGCGGTTTTATGTTAGGTGGGAAACGGCAGCCCACGAGCCACACCCCCCAACCCTAAACAGGGCGGGGGATTTTAATATTCCGCGCGGAACATTATGTCTCCTCACTTAAATTCTCTATACTTCGTAGAACTGTAAATTCTCGTGCAGTTCCTTCGGCAAAGCACCGGAAGCGTCCATATACTTTTTGTATTTGTTTTCCAGTTCTTTGTGCTGACGATTGCGCACGTTTTTGAATCGGTTGTGCAATTCTGCAAAGGCCGGTTGTGCTGAAACTTTTTCCCGAATGGTTTTGTGAAAAGGGATATGACGGTAAAAAATGGCACGCACTACACGATTCAATCTTTGCACCCCTTCCGCTTCATACTTGATCCAGAGAGAGTAGTCGTTTGCAAATTTATCCCGATCCGTTCTGAATCGTTTGAATTCTCCCGAAATTTTTTCTTTGAGCTCAGGGGATAAGTCCTTACTCTTTTTGTAGAACTGCACATAATCCGTGTAATCTGCCGTGATGGAAGGAATCCCAACGTTATTCCAATCCGGACCAAGTATATTTTTGCATAGTTCCCATCGGAACGCGGCAATTGCTTCAAACAGGAATGTTTTCAAATCTCCCGTAATAAAATGCGGGATCGTAATTCTTCCTTTGGATTCTTTTGAACCTGCACCGCGAAAAATTGAAAGATCCTGCCACATCATGATTTTCGGTCCGATGGAAGGAACCAAGATCAGATCGGGGATGATTGATTTTTGAACGAATTCGTTTTTGATTCCTATATCTTCGTTCCGGTAAATGACTTCGCGGTTGAATGCGGTATAATCAACATTGAGTATATCTTGGATCGCTTTTTGTACGCTTTCTTTGGTAACAAAACATTTTTCCAAAGGGATCGTGATATGATACTTGGTCAGGATCGGGAAGTGGCTGGCAACACTACCGGATGTTAGACGACAATTCGGCTCATACATCGACGCGATTTCATAAGCAAGTCTTGCATCCGGAGTATCGTAACTCGGTGGAATGTCTTTATCCGATTTGATTCCGGAGTCTTTCAAGTCCAGTTTGAGTTTTTCAAAGAAAGTCTGACCCAATTCGTCGACGGAGGTAGGAGATTCTTTCGCATAGATTTTTTCCAACCAATCCGTCCCCAAATGAACCGGAACATTTCCATTGTAACGTCCTTGATCCAATCTTTGCACAAGCTCGACCAAATGGCCGTCTTCCAGCAAAGATTCGTCAAAGTAACCGTAACGTAACATAAGTTCAACGGCCTTGGGGGCTTTTTTACCTGCGGCAAGCCATTTTGTAAAAGATTTTTTATAAACTTCCCAATAGGTCTTTGTGATCGTACGTCTGATTTTTCTATTGTCCGGTTCCGGGTCGAGAGGGTTTTTGAAAGACTTGAGTTTGACCATCAAAGTCGAAAATTCTTTCACTGATTCAGGATCTACTTGGGAAAAATTCAAAATCTGGCTCGCAGAGTTGAGCAGTTCGTTCTTCAGACTTGCCAAATCGATTCCTGCTGAGATTCCGCTTGCGCTAGCGGAATCCTGGTCTTTTTTCGCCCCCAATTCGTGAGCGTATTTTTTATTAAGCTCCGATTGTTTTTGTTCCAGAATATCAAGGCCACCCGTCAAACCACTGTATTGTGATCCGAAGATTTGTTTGAATTCTTCCAGATGAGTCTGGCTTTTTTTGGAAACCCATTCCGTGATAGGCAATAAGGTAGTTGCGGATATTGTAGAATATCCTGTGGAAAACAAATCCAGCGTCAGATTGAATTTTTCGATTAAAGACTGATCTCCATGAAAAAGAAAATTCAAACTGTCCTTTAACTCTCCGGCTTCCCTATTCAGAATATCGAATAACTCTCTATAGGTGGTTACGTAACTTTCCGCCGCATTTTGTAAAAGAGTAGGGTCCGCTTCAAAAAGCGCTTGGGAAATCTTGGGATTGACTGCCAAGATTTTGCGGATGAAATGAAAAGAGGAATCGCTCCATTCCACCGTTTCAGGGTAATCTTTTTCAAAAAATTCACCGTGACTTTCCTCCAAAAAGGAAGTGTTCGGCTCATCCGGTAACATTCCCCCGTGTTCATAGAAACCCGCCAGGTTGTTTCGGATTGTTCGTATAACAGGATCTATAATGGTTTCATCTCTTGTGATCGGTGCTCCGGGTTGGATGTCTGAAAAAATCGATGGATTCAGGATATAATATACAACTCCTAAATTATCCGCAGTCATTTGGACTTTGGAGCTGAGTCCCCGTATTGCAAGTATCCTTTTGTAAAGCTCTCCGATCTCTTTGAGCATGGTTCGGACTGCCATTACACCGACGGAAACTTTTTGGGTGAGAGTTTTTTTTGCGTTCGGCTGGTTCATCACGTATGTGGAAATGACACAGGAAGTTTTCGCACGAATGGTATAAGGATAAGGCATCCCCTCTAACAGAGCAAAGATGCCCGGAGTGAGATTGGTTCCTTCCAATGTATAAAGTGCCAGACTTTCTTCCCCCAAAGTGGTTTCCACTCGAACGGAACCCTCATGGAGAATGTTTAAGGACATTGACGGTTTTCCTGCAATGAAGAGAACTTCACCTGGATTGACTGGGATCTTTTGATTATTTTTAGTGGTATCTAGGGGCATGTTTAGCTTTTTGTAGGAACTTTACTGTTCCTACAAAACCTAAGAATCTTTGCTCAAATTGCAAAATACTTTTTAGAAAAATATTGAATGTTATCCTCTAAACTTACTCTTTCCAGTTCCCATTCCGTTTCCGTTCCGGGAGACAAGTCGATTTCCCATAGATCTGTTCTTTTCAGCTCCCTTGCCCAAGGTAAATCGGAAATCCACGGCTTTTTAGAAGGGGAAGACCCTCTCAATACCATGAAATGTTTCGGAAAACTCGGGGTTTCCTTTACAAATTTGGGAAAAGGAAGTTATTCCGTGAACAGTCCTGGCAAAAAAGGACTTACTTCTCCGAAAGGAGAACTGGATTTTGGAAATGCAGGAACAGGGATCCGACTTTCTGCAGGACTTCTTTGCGGTTTACCGCAAATCCAAGTCGTGGTAAATGGAGATGCTTCTTTGCAAAAAAGACCTATGGCAAGGATCATCGATCCTCTTACCGCTATGGGAGGAGAAATTCGTTCTCTTTCCGGGGATGGACGAGCTCCTTTGGAGATCAAAGGAAAACAACTACAGGATTATAAGTTCAAAAGTCCGATTGCTTCCGCACAAGTAAAGAGTGCGCTGATGCTTGCCGCATTGTCTTCTGAAATCGCTCTCGATTATGAAGAAGACGAATTGTCCAGAGACCATACTGAAAATATGATTCGTTTTTTGGGCGGGAGTATCACTCAAATAACTCCGCTTCGTTTTCAAATGAAACCTCCTTATAGGTTTGAGGGGGGAAGTTTTAAAGTTCCGGGAGATATTTCCAGCGCATCATTTTATATTGTACTCGGGTTATGTGCCAAAGGAGAACCAACTATCATTCGTAATGTGGGACTCAATCCTTCCCGTGTAGGAATCATTACCGTGTTAAGAAATATGGGTGGCAGAATTGAAATTGCAGATCCTAGGAAGGAATGCGGTGAAGATATAGGGGACCTGGTTGTTTATCCTTCTGCATTGCGTAAAACGGAAATTCCCGCATCCCTTATTCCTTCCATTATAGATGAGATACCTATACTCGCTATTGCGGGACTTTTTTCGGAAGGAGGATTTTCGATTCGGAATGCAAAAGAACTGAGAGCGAAAGAATCCGATCGTATCACATCCGTAATCACCAACTTGCAAAAATTAGGCGTAGTTGTGCGGGAATTTGAGGATGGATATGAATTTGACGAAATCGGTTTCTTAACTTCCGCAAAAATAGAAACCTATATGGATCATAGAATTGCAATGAGTTTTGCGATTCTTGCCAAGTTGTCCGGCCTTTCTCTCAGTTTTGACGATACCAGTTGGGTAGACACTTCTTTCCCCGGATTTTTTGAGATCCTAAAAACATTTTAGATTCCTGATTCTTTGGACACCCGGTTATTTTAATAACCGGCTTCTATCGGGATATGAGCGCGGATTGTAATTTCAAAATTATCCTGCTGATTACTCTTGATTTTATACCCTAGATTCAAATGATAATCATTCAATAACATCAAAAGCCCGATCCCTGAAGTTTTATCTTCGGTATGTTTTGATTCCAGTGCATCAAAATACATTTGATTTACATTTCCGGAAGCAATTATTTGCATCAGCTTTTCAAAGTTCAGTTTTGTCCAAGAGCTGACTTTATTTTTTACATCGACTCTGAGTTTGTTTCCCAGGTCTTTGATTTCTATATAAATCTTACTGT
Organism: Leptospira kobayashii; assembly: GCF_003114835.2. Lineage (NCBI taxonomy): Bacteria > Pseudomonadati > Spirochaetota > Leptospiria > Leptospirales > Leptospiraceae > Leptospira > Leptospira kobayashii. Next base: position 922,461 of record NZ_AP025028.1, read on the forward strand.
TTTCTTTTTCGGAATATTTTGCCGCATTTTCTATCAGTTCGTTTATGATCGTAGATGCAGAATTTGCATCTACGGATTTGTCTCCGTCGGAACCGGAATAAAATTGGGAAACGAAATTGGAAACAATCTCACATCTTTTCCAATGAAATGTCATATCTTGTGTGTATACCGACAAAGAAAGGTGACTGTGATAAGGCAGGTTTTCTTCTGTTAAGGAAAGATCCCGATTTTGTGATATAACATAAATTATATTTTCTCTGCTTTGACTTGTTTCAGTTTCATTTTTTCCCGAGACTTCCGAATTACCGATTGGTGAACTAACAAATGACATTCTCATACCTCTTTTCTGTATTTTAAGTTTACACTTGATTTTTCGGAAAGTCGTCTGGTTGGATCTAATCTGACGATAAAGCAACGACGGTTGGATCGAGCCGGACGTATTGTGTTATTTTTAAAATATTTATGTGAAAGAATATGTTCGTTTTCTCTTTAGATGGTTTGTTCAGGTTTTTATATTTTCTGCGGTAAAATAAAATTAGAGAGGTAGGTAATCCGCGAATTGGAGTTTTAGTCTAATCACTTGAATATACAATCCTTGGATCAATGGTGATACGATGTCTCATTCACTTTGTGAATCTGGTGAATACCTGAATTTCTTTTTAATCTTTTCTTCCTTACTCGGTCTTCTCTACGCAATCGGAGAATTCTTCAGCTATCATCGGAATAGAAAACAAGTGTTACTTGGTACCATTTTTTTAGGCACAAGTTATATATTGTTCAATTTTTATCTACTTTCTTCCCACATGATCAAATTATTTCCTTATTTGTATTTAACCGATTTGCCGGTAGTGGCAAGTCTGGGGATTTTACTTGACGAATATTTTCTTATCACTCTGGAAGGGAGGTTTCGATCCTTTCGTTGGTTGTATTTTAAATTGATCCCGATCGTTCTGCTTTTCGTATCCATTTTAGTATGGAATCTATTGCATAAAGCAGATTTTTTAAAAAACGCAGAATCTACAGCCTATAGTTTAGAAGATCGGCCTGTTTTACTTATGGCTTCCATGATCCTAATTTATGTTTGGTGTATGTTGAGAATTTTACGTAGACTTTCCGGACAAATCCGTTGGTCTACTTTCAGAAAAAACACAACTCTCAAAATCGGTCTGGTCATTACTCTATTTTGTTTGGCATTGTCTTTAAACGCACTTAGAACTATTGCTTTCGGCGATCATGTGGCTTACCAACTCTCGGGAATCGCGATCGGATTTTTCTTTTGTTTTTTATATGTCCTCAGGCAGTCTTCTCCTGATTTTTTCTTAGAAGTCAGAAAGATCGTAGAAGAAGAAAAGAAAGAGAGAATCTCGCAAATTTCAAAACTGGATCGCAATTTGGTTCGTAAACAATTGGAAGATTTGTTTGAAAAGGAAAAGATATACAGGGAAGAAAAATTGAATTTAAGAGATCTTTCCGAAAGAATGGATCTGACTTCCCATCAGTTGTCCGAATTTTTGAATACGGAAATCAAACTCAGCTTTTATCAATATACAAATTCATTCAGAGTGAATGAAGCGAAAGAAAAAATAGGAAAAGAGCCGGAACGATCTCTACTTGCCATTGCTTATGATGTAGGTTTCGGCTCCAAGTCCACATTCAACGAAGCTTTTAAAAAAGAAACAGGCAAGACTCCGAGAGAATACAGAGAAAAAATTCTAAAAAAACATCCGATCCGATAAATCCGGTCTTAGATTTTATACTTTCTCGATCGAGTCAGACGATCGGAATTCTTCTTCGTGGTAGGATTGGATTCAGTTGAGAGACAAGTTCGCTTCCAAAGAAAACTTCTCACTCGATAAATTCGATTCAAAGGATTCTATCATGAAAAAGAAAATCAGTTTAATCTTAGCATTCGCGCTCAGTGCACAAGCGGCATTTGCAGCTCCTTCTTCCACAGTAAGTGTTCGTGAACTTGCACAGTCGTTTGCAAAAAGCGGAATGACTTCCAAAGAAGCAAACGAATATCTTCAGGCGCATATCACTCCCTCTGAATTTGCCCGTCTCAAAAGAGAAATTAAAAACGCAGAGTTTGCGGGAACTTTAGACCGGGATATGGATCAGATTGTAGCTTCCGTTCAGCTGCAAAAATCCACAGGTAACTACTTACACGGAAACAATTTTGCAATTGTTACAAACGCAGTAGCATCCGTTGGAGTTGTGGCGATTGTCGCTCTGGTTGTTCATGCAGGCGGCTTAAACACTCTTACTACAGGCGGATTGTACAATAGCATAGGATTGGGATTATAATCCCGGTTTTGTAAAATTACAAATGAAAAGATAAGTGAAGGTTTTCGTTTCTGAAATTTATAAAGAAACGAAAACCTTTTTTATAAAAGATGATACATACGAAGAGGTGTTTAAAATGAAGAGAGATAAATTGCAAATGAGGCCAAAGCCTAGTTTTTATTTCATCTTACTTGTTCTTATATTTTTTTATGCAATACCGTCCCATTCGGAAGAAAAGAGAGAGAGTCAGATTCTAGATTGGGATGAATCCGAAAAAGCATTTGTACATAAAAACATAACTCTGCAGGATTTGGGACTTAAGTCATCCACTCATTATATACTGGAACATTTTTCCATTCATTCCGGCCTGGAACCTTTGCCTGTTCCTTTGGAAAAGGTAGAAGAAAATTTGAAACTTATGACCTTGGGATATCATCTTCAAAAAATAGAAAATAGATTTAGATATATATCAAAAAAAGCATCCTTCAAAAAGGATATCACGGCATTCAATCCTCCGATTCGGATTCGAATAGATGCACCTTACGCGTATTCTCCGACGGATTATTATGATAAAAATACATCTTTGAAAAATACCGCTTTGACCATACCTCCTTCGGATTCAAAAAACGGATGGAATAGCGAACTTTGGTTTGCACCCAAATGGTCCTTCCCGGTGATCGGAGGAACATTTGCGGTAGACCGGATCATTGATACGGCGCTTTGCCCGGATGCAATCTATCATGAATACGCGCATTTAATCACAGGAAAGTACTTAGGAAACAACTCCATCGGCAAATCTTTGAGCGAAGGTTTGTCCGATTATTATACCGCATCCATGTTGAATCATCCCGAATTGTATACTTATAAAACATGTGAAGGGGTGAAACGTCAGCTTCTGGTGACTTCCTTTCGATTGGATAAAAGTTTCGGAAGTTATGATACCGGGATCGAATCCGAATTCAAAAAGGATTTGAGATTCATTCCTTCCTTATTATGGCAGTACAGAAATGTAGTGGGAAAAGATTTAGCAGATGTTACTATATTGCAAGCAGTATCGGGAACGGGTGCATCTCCCCGTTTTTTTCCGGAATTTTTAGAAGCAATTTCTTCGGCTCTCTACCAAGAGGTGAAAAAATCGGAGGGAGAAAGGGCTGCGTTGGAACTAGTCGACAAAGTGGAGACTTCCGTATTTCTTCCTCATAAAGTATTTACCAAACGCAGCAGAAAAGAAACGATATTCGGGTTATTGCCTAAGACATCGATACTCCTTCCCAACTCCGATTCTAAAACAAATGTTATGTGCCAAAATCGAAATGAGTACGAATTTTTTTGGGATACTGTCGGTTCGGAAGATCCCAATTTGAGATTCTATTGGCATTGCGATCAGGTGAAAATTCCGATGGTGATCGACTTCGAACAATCCGATCCCGGATTTTACCTGTTAAAAAACAATGTAGCTTATCTATCCGGAAAATTGCGGTTTGCCAGCAAAAATCCTGATAAAGCCGATTCGAAATTATCCGAGGAAGATCGGATGCAATATTTGAATTTATACGATTATGTAAAAAACAATTATCTCTTCTATCGAACCATGGACAAGGAAGTCAGATTGTATTACGGAGAAAAGGGAAAGTTGACCGAAGGGGGATTCCGTTTGGGATTCGCTTATCCGGGGATTCTGGGAGGAAATTTTACCTATCGCTTTACCGGGAATTAGAACACGCCTCGCCAAATTTACGGCCTGGCGAATCATGGTGAATATAGATTACGATCGGATGAAACTTTTTGGTGGAAATTAATTTCCGCGGCTTTTTTGCTGATTTCAGACGGATTTTCCGAAAAGCCGGACAATTCTTCGTCGTATTTTCATATCTCATCTTTCGGAAAAGCTGGTGAGAGGTGTTTCTATGAGTTTTTCCAGGAGAACCTAACAATTATTATGTCGAATTTAGTTTCCAAAAGTTCCGAGTCCGCTTTCAAAAAAATTAAATCCCTAAGTATCAGACTTCAGATGATGCTTTTCATATTTATCATACTCAACTTAGTCCTCATTCCTATTTTTTATATCGTTTATGATTCCGCAAAAACCCAGATTCTGAATATCGGCGAAGAGATGTTCACAAATATCGTAAAAGATTCCGTGGGACTTATTGATCTTTTGAACGAAGATGTGAAGGCAGGAAAAATTTCCCTGACTGATGCGCAAGACAGAGCTAAAAATTATATCCTCGGCCCGAAAGGTCCCGATGGAGTGAGAGATTTGTCCAAAGGGAAAATGTCCGCAAAACTGGATATGAGAGTCTGGGCTTCCCAACCGGACGGAATGTTTACGATGAATCCTTTCAATATAGAGGGAGTCAATCTCTGGGACTATCAGGTGGGCGGCAAATACACCGTTCGTGATACTTGGTCTAACAAAGAAAAGACGGGAAGGATTGTTAGGGAGATGTGGCAGGAAGGACAGGAACCTATCTATTATTGGATCGCCTACCAGATTTATTATGAACCATGGAATTGGATTGTAGGATCGGGCGGTAGGGAAGAGATCATTTATGAAGAAAGATTGAAAATCCTGCAAATTAAGTTTTTGGTAGCTGCAAGTGTTGCTCTCGTATTTTCATTAGTTCTGTCTTATTTCTTTGCAGGAATTATCTCCCGCAAAATCAACGCGATCAAATCGGTGGTGGAACGGGCAAGCGAGGGGGACCTCACTCAAAATGCCGACTTGAAATTTATGGACGAGTTCGGAATTCTTGCCTCCGATTTCAATACCATGACCCGCAGTTTAAGAGAGATGATTAAAAAAGTATCATTCTCTTCCGAGCAGGTTTCTGACTCCGCAAAAAATCTTTATACCAGTGCGGAACATTCTTCTTCCGTAGCCACTTCCATTTCCCAATCAGTTCAAATGGTTTCTAACAATGCTGAAAACCAGTTGAATGCATTTTCGGAAAACAAAAATGCAATGGATGAAAATGCACAAGCCATAGCAAAAATTGCGGAGGCGACTTCCGTTGTTTCTTCTCTTGCTAATAATGTTTTGGAAAGAGTTCAGGAAGGTAGGGAAGTTGTCGGACAGACCATCAAACAGATGCAAGTTGTCAATTCTTCCGTGAGCGGAATTTCTTCCAGTATTCATACATTGGGTGAAAACTCCAAAGAAATCGGCCAAATTGTAGATACGATCAATCAGATCGCCAGCCAAACCAACTTACTTGCGTTAAATGCTGCTATTGAGGCAGCGCGTGCCGGAGATAATGGAAAAGGTTTCGCAGTAGTTGCCGACGAAGTCCGTAAACTTGCGGAAAGATCGGAGAATGCTACAAAACAGATTACTGTGCTGATCGGTGAGATTCAAAAAAACACTTTGAGTTCCGTAAACATGATGGAGAAGGGAAACAAAGAAGTGGATGTGGGTGTGCAAATGGTAAACAACGTGGGAGAGACATTCCAATTGATTTTATCTTCCATTGAAAAAGTTACCGATGAAGTACAAAACGTATCCGCGACCACGGAAGAAATTTCCGCAAGCACCGAAGAGTTGAACGCATCCACGGAACAGCTCGCACATATGACCAGTAGCATTTCCGAGAATACGCAAGGGATCGCGGGCTTTTCCCAAAAGCAAATGGAATCGTCCGATGAAGTCATCACTGCTGCAAATCGTTTGAGTAAACTCGCACAAGAGCTCAATCAGGAAATCGGAAAGTTTAGAATTTAAATCCCGCGCGCGTTTTCTCTCCATTTGATTCTGGACTGGGAGGAGGCGCGTTGGTAAGTATTCCTTATGATCGATTCTGTCATCGCAATTGATGGACCCGCAGGCTCAGGAAAAAGCACGATTGCCCGACTGCTTGCAAAAAAAATAGGTTTTTTATATTTGGACTCGGGTGCCTTTTATAGAGGATTAACGCTCGCTATATGGGAAAAATTTTCACGAGAAGGCGGAGATCCGGAAAAGTTTCCTTTTTTCACCGAGAAATTAGCGGATGCTAGCCTTTTGGGAAAAGAAAAGGAAGAATTCGACTTTGTTCTGTCGGAGGTACCACTTTCCTGTGAACTTTCCGATTCCGGAGAAAACCGGATTTTCTTAGGCCAAAAGGATATTTCCGAAGAGATCCGAACTCCCGAAATCACCCGGCTGATCCGTTACATCGCCAACCGAAGGGTATTTCGGGATTTTGTGAATGAGAGAATCCGGGATTTTGCCAAAAAACACAAATTGGTGATGGATGGTAGAGATATCGGAACGGAAGTTTTTCCCAATTCCAAATTCAAATTTTTCCTGACTGCTTCTTCCGAGGTTCGTGCGAAAAGAAGATTTCTGGAACTGGAAAAGAAAGGGATTCAGGTAAATTTCCAACACCTCAAAGAAGAAATCGAATCCAGGGATCATTCGGATGAAACTAGGGCTGTAGCCCCCCTCCTACAGGCTCAGGACGCATTCCGTATTGACACGAGCGGGCTTGAAACAGAAGCTGTCTTAAATACTATCCTGTCCAAGCTTTCTCTGCCTGGACAAATTTAAGTTTTGTATCCCGGTAAGTACCATTGAATTCAACCAACCCTTCTTCCCCCAAAAACGAGACCACTTTCGGAGAACTCCTTGAAAAGTGGGAATCACAGTCGCAATCGCAAGAACAAGAAAGCAATGCAGGCAGTAAAGGACTGCTCATTGAAGGCACCGTCGTAGACGTAATCGGAGACACAGTCTTCCTAGACATCGGTGAAAAATTAGAAGCACGTGTCCCACGTGAAGATTTTTCGGAAGCCCCCAAGCGAGGCGAACGAGTCAGTGCCATTGTAAAAAAGCGAGTCGATGGATATTCAATTCTCTCGAAAAAGGAAGCAGACCAAAGAGTTGGTTGGGAAACGATCAAGGATGCAAGCGTAAACGGTTACCCTTTATCTGGTAAAATCGTAAGCGAAGTTAAAAACAAAGGATACCTGGTTGAAAGCGAAGGCATTCAACTTTTTTTACCTGCCTCTCACGTAGGGGTTCGCTTCAAAGAAGCGACTGAAGGTGGAAAAGAATTCCAAGTCAAAATCATAGAACTCAATGAAAAAACAAAAACAGGTGTTGTTTCCCGCAAAACCCTGTTAGATGAGATCAACGGCGAAAAATGGGGCGAGTTACTTGAAAAAGTAAAAGTAGGCGACAAAGTACAAGGTAAGGTTGTAAAAATTGCAAACTTCGGAGTATTTTTGTCTGTTTACGAAGTAGTAGGTCTCCTTCGTCAAAACGATATTTCTTACAAAAAATTCGCACCTTTCAAACAATACTTCCAAATCGGTGCGGAAGTGGAAGTGATTGTTCTCGAAGTAGACAAAGAGAACAACAAACTTTCATTAGGCATCAAACAACTGTATGAAGATCCTTGGATCTGGGCTAAGAAAGAGCTGGAAAAAGGTATGGTAGTTCGCGGAATCGTGACTTCCATGACCAACTTCGGAGCTTTCGTTGAACTCAAAGAAGGTTTGGAAGGACTCATTCACACTACCGAACTTTCCTGGGCTAAAAAACCCCCACATCCGAAAGACGTTTTGAAAAAAGGTCAGGAAGTTGATTCTGAAATCTTAGATATCGATTTTGAAGCTCGCAGACTTTCCCTCGGACTCAAACAATTATTACCAAACCCATGGGAAGCACTCTCTTCCAATGTGCGTGCAGGTAATGTTCTCGAAGGTAAAGTCACTGGAATCACCAAATACGGTGCCTTTGTTGAAGTGGAAAACGGAATCGAAGGACTCATTCATATCTCCGACATCACCTGGGATGAAAAGGAAAAGAATCCTCTTTCTCTTTTGAAAAAAGGACAATCCATCCAATTCAAAATCCTGGATGTGAACTTGGACGCACAAAGAATCAGCTGCGGACTCAAACAATTATCTGAACATCCTTACGAAGCACTTCGCAAAAAATACCCACCGGGTACGCTTGTGGAAGGCAGAGTGAAATCCATTGTTAGTTTCGGTGTGTTCGTAGAAGTTGAACCTGGTTTTGAAGGACTGGTTCATATTTCGGAAATCCCTGATGGTAGAAATATCAAATTGGAAGAACTATACAAAGTAGGCGAACAGGTTCGCACAGTTGTAGTTAAGATCGAGCCGAATAATAAGAAGATTTCCCTTTCCATCAAAGACTTTGATAAAGCGGTAGAAAGAGAAGAGATGGCGAAATATATGAAAGAAGACAATACTCCTTCACGTGAGTCTATCGGTTCTTTCATGAACTTAAATAACAACCGTTAACCCCTATGGATAAGTTTGTAAAGAAGAACCTCATCGACAAAAAACGGGAAGAAGAAGTGCGGGCTCATAAAGATGAGTTCGCAGACTTCGAAGGAACAAAGTCCGAGCTTTATTTTCTAAAGTTTTCTCATTTTTTTGTAAGAAACAGAAGGAATGTTTTTTTAGGAATCGGTGCCGTAGTCATTGTGCTAGCGGCAGTGATCGGATACTTCGAGTATTCCGATTATAGATTTCAAAAAGAAACCGTTGTTTTAGAGGATCTTCAAAGCAAAGCCAAAAAGGCAAATCTCACTCCCGAAAAACAAATTGCCGAACTGGAAACTTTTTTAAAAGACCAGAGCACCGGTAGAATGGAACTTCGGGTTTGGAAAGATCTTTCCCGGCTGTATGCTGAGAAAGGTGACTTTACAAAAGCTGCGGAATACATCGAACTGGCCGGCAAAAAGATAGATACTCCTAAAGAAATCAAAGCGTATTACTTTTATATTGCGGGCAATTACAGAGACCAGGTATCCGATTCTAAGAAAGCATTAGAGAATTATAAAATTGCATCTACGCTTCTGGAAACCAGCAGAGAAATCAACCAGTTCAAAGCATGGGCTTTTTATCATACGGCAAGACTGCAATTTCAAAATGGAGACAAGGTGGGTGCTAAGACCAACTTGGAAAAAGTTTTGAAAATCGACGGAACTACCGCAGACTCTCTGGAAGATGTAAAGCTTCTCGCAAGCTACTTACTTTTAAAAATCGGGAAATCTTAAGTGCTCACCCTCGCTCTTCCTAAGGGGAGGCTTGCAGAGGAAAGCGCCCAGATACTCAAAGACAAAGGGTGGTTGGATTCTCTTCCGCCATCTGATTCCAAAGAACTCACCTTCGTATCCAAAGACAAAAGGCTTCGCCTTCTATTTGTTCGCTCCCAAGATGTATGCACTTATGTGGAAGAATGTTCCGCAGATGCAGGAATTGTCGGATGGGACATAATCAAAGAAGGAAAGTATGATCTGATTTCTCCGGTCGATCTTAAGATAGGAGAGTGTAGACTTTCTTTAGCGAGTTTTCCTGACTTTGATCTTTATGCCAAACGTTCTAAGGTGCGCGTTGCAACCAAATACCCCGAATTGACCAAGGAATACTTCTTTTCTAAAGGAATTTCCTGCGAAGTGATCAAATTATACGGTTCCATTGAGCTTGCCCCCATCGTAGGTCTCTCCGATTGTATCGTGGATTTGGTTTCAACCGGGGGAACTCTCAAAGCGAACGGTCTGAAAGAAATCGAAGCTATTCTTTTTAGCACGGCAAGGCTGGTTTGCAACCGGTCTTCCTTTTATGCCAAACAGGATGAACTACGATCGCTAATTGAAAGCCTAGAAAATTAAATATCTTGTTTTCGGTACCATTTTAGAAACCATAGTAAAAACTTAGTAATAAATCCATCGAGGATAGTCATGGCAGTCCCAAAGCGACGCAAATCGAAATCAAAAGTTAGAACCAAACGAGCACATCACGCCATTGGCAAACCTAACTTGAACCCTTGTACCAATTGTGGTTCTTATATTCTTTCTCACCGTGTGTGCCCTTACTGTGGTTTCTACAAAGGCGCGCTCGTTCTCGCTCCGAAAGTAAAAAAGACTACTGAAGATAACTAAAAGTTATGTGGGTCGCCGTAGACGCGATGAGCGGGGATTACGGTCCGGAATGTATTGTTGAAGGCGCGGTTCTCGCAGTCCGGGAACTAGGCCTTTCCGTATCTTTAGTCGGAGACGAACAAGAATTATTAGATCTTCTTTTGAAATTTGATTATGATACGGAAAAAATCCGTGTCATACATTCTTCCGAAATCATAGGAATGAATGATTCTCCTTCCATCGCAGTTCGCGCAATGGAAGATTCCTCAGTTGTAAAAGCAGTCAGACTTGTAGCTGAAAAAGAATGCGTCGGCGTATTTTCGCCGGGTAACACCGGTGCTACGATGGCCGCGGCATTGCTTCATATGGGGCGCCTACCAGGTGTTTTACGACCTCCTATTGCCGCACCCATTCCTAGAGAAGTGGGTGCTCCCGTTTTGCTTCTGGATGCGGGTGCCAATGTGGACTGTAAGCCGGAGTATCTTGCTCAGTTCGCCGTTATGGGCGAAATTTATTCCCGCGAAGTTTTCGGAATCCAAAATCCCAAAGTTGGAATTTTATCCAACGGAGAAGAGGATAAAAAAGGAAACGCGGTAACCGTTAAAACTTTTGAAATCTTAAAAAAAATTCCGTTCAATTTTATAGGAAATGTGGAAGGGCGTGATCTTTACGGTAGCGGTCGGGATGTGGACGTAGTCGTATGTGACGGTTATACGGGCAATATCGTTCTGAAAGCCACCGAGGGACTTGCTAAATCCATATTCAATGTTTTGAAAAATTCCATCCGCCAGTCGAGCTTTGCACAAACAGGAGCATTACTTCTCAAATCCACATTCACTGCCGTAAAAAAAAGACTCGATTATGCCGAATATGGCGGAGCTCTTCTCTTGGGCGTGGAAGGGATTTGTATGATCGGACACGGATCCTCCAGCGCACTTGCCGTAAAAAACGCGATCAGAGTGATCACCGAATGCGCAAAACAGAAAGTAAACGAAAGAATCGCCGCCAGAATACTGGAGTTTCGCACGGTGATGGGTGATTCCATTTGATAATTGGATTTATTTTTTAATAGAACAGTATAAATGATTAGTTAGGAGAAAGAGATGATTAATTTAACCGGAAAAACTGCAATTGTAACTGGTGGTGCGAGAGGGATTGGAAAAGGGACTTGTCTCAAACTTGCATCTCTTGGTGCTAACATTGTAGTTGCTGATATGAACCCAGAAACGACAAAAGCAACAGCTGAAGAGTTGAAATCAAAAGGATACAAGGCGATCGCGGTGATCGGAAACGTATCTGTTGAAGAAGATGCACAAAATCTGATCGCAGCTGCTCATAAAGAATTCGGTTCGGTAGACATTCTGGTAAACAATGCCGGTATCACTCGTGATACTCTTCTTATGAGAATGAAAAAAGAACAGTGGGATGCGGTGATTGCCGTTAACCTAACAGGTACTTATCTTTGCACTCAAGCGGCAATTAAGGTCATGATGAAGCAGGAAAATGGCGGATCTATTATTAATCTTTCCTCTATTTCCGGAGAAAATGGTAACATCGGACAAACAAATTATTCCGCTTCCAAAGCAGGTGTAATCGGTTTTACGAAAGCCGTAGCTCTTGAGATGGCTTCCCGAAAAATCAGATGCAATGCGATCGCTCCGGGCTTTATTGCGACTGAAATGACAGAAGCGATTCCTGAAAACATCAAAGCGGGAATGGTTGCTGCGATTCCATTGAAACGTGCAGGTCTTCCTGAAGACATCGCGAACGGGATTGCTTTCCTTGCTTCGGATGCTTCTTCCTTTATTACAGGTCATATCCTAGACATCAATGGTGGTGGATTTTTGCCAGGCGGCGGTCACTAAATCGCTCGGCGCTTCCCGCTCTTTTTCGCGGAACATCCTGTTCCGACGAAAAAGCTTCGGCCGTCCTGGCCTACGCTACCGCGAGAAGCGCCTCGCTCACTTTAAGATTAGAATTCAATAAACAATTTTGTATAGAGCGAGCGAGGCAAGCTCCGCTTGTTTGATCATTCAAATTTCTTCGTGGCACCCAATGTAACGTTTAGGAATGTAGATTCCGCATTATAACTATACCCTAACCCGTTGAATTCCGTGGGTCCGGTCTTGATCGCATGAGAAAGATCCCAATCCGTTCCTTTACCACCGTAAATTTTATTTCTAGGCGCATTATAACTCGCTCCTAAGTCGATACTCCATGTATCAAATGTATAGCTGAACCCGCCTGCAAACACATGGTGAATGGAAAAAAAGCCACCAGTAGTTCCTCCCAGACCGTTACTTTTAATCAGCAAGTTGTTATAACTATAACCCAACCGGTAAGTCCAAGTTTCATTTAACTTGTGCTCAAGTCCCAGTTGAACACCTCCCTGGTCTCTGAAATTCAAATGTGCATCGGCAGATGCAATATTTCCAAGCGGGGTAGGGAGCCAAGGATCTTCCAAGGTTTGGTTTGCCTTTCGAAGATAAGATCCGTAATTGGAGTAAACGAAGTCGATTGCGAGCTTGATTCCTTCCGGTCCGAATGCGAATCCCAATGAATGTTTTTCCGGAAGATTAAAATGATAAGACACCCCTGTCTTTCTGTAATAATTCGGGTTATTTACTCCGATCGTATAACCGCCATCTAACGGAAGGGAAGAATGCGCTTGATAAGAATAACCGATTCTAACCCAATCATTGACAGTGTAGTTGGCTCCTAAAATCCCACCTAAACTAAAAGCCTTTTTACTACTTTCATAATAATACCCTTGGCCCGGAATTTCAATATTGCCGGTAACATCGTAGTATTTTTGGTTTAATCTTTGATATCCGTAAAGTCCTTCGATGCTGGCACCCAAGGAAAGGTTTCCGAATTTTACCGAGATCCCGTTTACCAATTTGACTACGGCGAACTGATTGGAGTTACTTTCTCGGATTTGTCTGGAATCTCCCAAAGGGGAAACTAAATTCAAACCAGACCATTCGTTCGTGTTTTGTCCGTTCGGAGTATTTCGTAGAATTTTATCCACTCCCCCTGCGGCACCACCGGGAACATAAAACGCGACTCCATAATCGATGTTATCTGTGATTGGTGTTTTGAATGCTATGTAAGGAGCCGGAGCATTGAGTGTGCTCTTAACGTCGTTGGAATAAATATTTTTCTGATCTTTGTCCAAAAACTGATCTTGATAACGTGTGTTGATTGTAGAATTGGTAAAACCGAATTCTAAAACTCTTCCTTTCTTTAGAGAAAGGTTGGCAGGATTTAAGGTAACATCGATCGCTGAACCTCCAAGTGCGGTGTTTGTTCCCGCCAAACCCTCGTACCTTGCATTATTGGCATTGCGCGTAAGTCCGTCGATGGCGAATAATTCCGATTTTGGACTAAGAGAATAAAATAGCCCTACAAGCAGTAATGAAAAAAACCGAAAGCGAATGGAAGAGTAGGTGATCATGATTTCCTCCGAGAGAAGTGAATTTGAATTCATTTCTTAGGTTAGGTTTTTATTTTCAATCGTTATACTGAATTAAAATCTGTAATCTTGGAAATATTATGCCATATTGAATAATATGGTGCTGATCTTGTGAATATTCTGAGCAGCTGATGATTTCAATCACGGATCTACTCGCATATAGGATTGAGGCGAGCATGGTCAAAAAGGCGAACTTATTTGCTGAAAATTTTCAGAACTAAGGACTTCGCTTTACAAGAGAAAGGTGATGTGATAGAAGGAGTGCATTGGGTGGCGGGTGGTTAACCCCACCCAATGTCAATAGGGCGGGGATAGTATTCTAAAAACTCCTTCCTTAAATTCCCCCATCCACAGCACCAAAAGAACCCCGCGGCTGTGATCGTGGACATCTACTAACTCTTAAACACGGAAATCATTTATTACGGATAACTACACAAAAAAAGCCCCCACTTGTTCAAGGTGAGGGCTCCAGACATACATGAAAATCAAACTTGGAGAAATGAATGATTAATATTTGTAGGCTTTATCCTCTTGGATAAACTTTTTCGTGGTTGTTGCCGTCGGATCTATTTCCGCCGCCTGTGAGCGGGAAGTATCCGCAGCAGTTCCATTATACCAAAGGATGCGTGATACTGTATCCGTATCCGTTCTCCATTTGAAACCGGAAGTCACTTTATTGAATTCGGAAGCAGGATGAGCCGCCGCAACGGATGTCCACTCTACGAGAGACCCGTCATAAAATGCCGTAGGATAACCTAAAATATTCAACGCTGCAAATCCGTTTACTTGCGCTTCGAAATTAGTTCGGCATTGGGAAATAACCGTTTTTCCTGCCGTATAACCTTTGTTTGCAAATATTGTTTTCAAACTGTCTTTGGAAACAAACTTAAATCCGGTAGTGGAATCACCTAGAAGATCCGTCCATGGGAAATCTATCGCTCCTTTGATTCCACCTTCAAATAATACGAATTTTTGAGCGGGGTTTGCCGCTGCGTTAGGTGCACCCGAAAATGCCCAAGAAGTAGTGATGAAATAAGCACCCGCAGTTCCGATTGTAGTTACAGCTCCATTGAACTGAGCAGTCGGACGGGCATCCACAAGAAACTGTGAATCGGTGATTCCCGAGAGACTTGCTTTCAAACCTGATTTTGCAATTTCATAAATATCTTCCAGTCCGAGTGTAAGAGCGGTATTGTCCACACGAAGTTGTTTTACAGAGAATCCGCCGTTGTTATTTGGAATCGTGGAACGTGTGTTAGACAGAAGACTCGCATTATTGAAATTTTTGTAGAGGTTACCGTTTAGGATGGCAAGATGTTTGATGTCCGCACCCCAATAACGCAACCAATACACTCCGCGGGCAATGTCTTGTACTCCACCGGCGTAGGTTCCTTTGTTTGCTGCGGTATCGTAAGCGCCCTGTGTTCCGCCGGTCGCACTTCCATTGATCAGAGTGGTCGTTGTTCCGACAGCAAATACTACCAAATCTTTGCTTAGGTCGATTCCAAATGCTTTTAACCATTCATCCACATATGCTCCGTTTGCTTGGTAGCGAACTGAATTTTTAATTAGCCCGGAATCTCTCGTTTGATTGAAACGAAAGTTGGAAGTTCCTCCGGTTTGATAATCATCCAAATGATAGACATAGACGCCTTTCGAAGCATCCGCTTTTACATAAGAACCTTTAGTGCCTGGTTCATAACGATCAGCCGCATCCGTTTGCAAAATGATCAATTTTCCCGAAATATGAGAGGGTTTGTTCGCAGTCCAATCGCTGACCCAAGTTTCCAATTTGGATGCTTCGATCAGTCCGTATTCGTTTTTGGAATAATCTGCATTTGATTCGTTTACCAGATCACTGACCGAATTGACTTTTATTCCATTGCTTAGATACAAAAGTGCTGCAAGTAGAGGTGTATTATCTTTATCCTTTTCCTTGCAGGAGAATCCTAAAAAGGCAAAGGCCAACAGTAGACCCGTTAATATCGATATTTTTTTCATGATTTTGACTCCTGATGATTTAAAATCACCTTTTTTTTCTATATTTCGGATGTGCTGATGATATTTATATATAAAATTCGCGATAACGAACTATTATTCCGTTATTACGGACTATAATATTGGAAAAAAGTCTAATAGGGTAATCAGTGAAGAATGCTGGTGCGGCAATTGGTCTTGAAATCTTCGATTTATAAGGGTTTTAGGATCTTTTTGGCTTGGCACAATAGAAGGAAAGCGTGTAATATTAGTTAAACGATGGCATTTTTATGGCTCCTGCAACAATTAGAAAATAATCTATTTAGACTTGCCAAAATTTTCGACAATTCCATTTTAAAAAAACGCTGGGCACTTCCGTGCGTGCTAGCGAAAACAACTTAACATTTTGTCCCAATAGTTGGGGCATTAGCCTGGAGGAACACATGGCAGATTTCGAAAAAATTAAGTCAATCATCGTTGAACAACTTGGTGTTGATGAGTCAGAAGTAAATATCGACGCTCATTTCATCAATGATCTCGGTGCGGACTCTCTTGATACAGTTGAATTAGTTATGGCTCTTGAAGAAGAGTTTGGCGTGGAAATTTCTGACGAAATCGCAGAAAAAATCCAAACAGTTGGCGATGTAATCAAACACATCGATACACTTAAACAGTAATTCCCAATTTTAAAACCGGGTTTCCTCCCAAAGGGGAACCCGGATTTTTCCCCGCCTTTGCATCATTCTCACACTCATCACGATTCTAAAAATTGGCAAAATCCTGCCAGAATGGGAGAACTGAACTCCATTCAATCTCTTACGGATACAAAGTTCAAAGATCTTAAAATCCTTCACCAAGCATTTGTTCATAGATCTTTTGCCAATGAACTCGATCGGGATCATCTGGACAATGAACGGTTGGAATTTTTAGGCGACTCCATTCTCGGATTACTTGCTGCAGATTATCTCTATCGTTCTCTTCCCAAAGGAAAAGAAGGAAAACTTGCAAAATTAAAAAGTAAAATCGTATCCGCTCCTGCTATCGCAGCCATCGCCCGAAAGTATAAATTCAATCAATTTCTACTGCTTGGAAAAGGTGAAAAAGAAAAAGGAGAATTCAATACCAATCTGCAAGCTGATTGTTTCGAAGCATTTCTCGGCGCCCTGTATTTGGATCAAGGTTTGGAAGAATGCAGACGTTTCTTAGAACCTAACTTCAAGAATATGGAACAATTGCTGGATGAAGTGGAAGAAACAAAAGATTTTAAAACTATTTTACAGGAACATTGCCAGAAAAAGTGGAAGAAAATTCCGATCTATGAAGTAATGAGGGAAGAAGGTCCTGATCACGAAAAATTGTTTTTGATTGCAGTCTCTTTGGATCATGTATTCCAAACGGAAGGCAAAGGAAAAAACAAACGTTCTGCCGAACAAAATGCAGCAAAACTTGCTTTATCCAAATTGGGTTTATTATGATTGATTTTTTATTTAAGAAGAAAGGATTACGGGTTCGGGTTGCAGCTCTCATTCAAGATAAGAAAGGAAAGGTGTTGCTCATCCAGCAGACGAAAAAAGGTCAGGGGTATTGGTTGTTACCCGGCGGCGGAATTGAGTTCGGAGAATCAGCAGAAGAAGCCCTGCAAAGAGAATTGAAAGAGGAATTGGAATTGGATGTAGTATCCTCCGCATTTTTACTATTAAACGAATCCATCGATCCTAAAAAACAAAGACATCTGATCCAATTGGTATTTCAGGTGAAAGTAAAAGAACAAGTTCCTAAAATCAACCCGAAGGAAAAAGTAATCTCCGGATTCGGGTATTTCACATTTGAAGAATTGCAAAAGCTGGATCTTAGACCGGATATCAAAGAATATTTCAAAAGCAAAAAAAGATCTCTTTCTACGTATGTGCCTAGCAAATGGGTAGCTGAGTCATGATATTGCAGTCAAGAACAGTCGAAGGTGCAGGTTTTCAATATCCTGTGGAACTTCATGAAGACCTAAGCGGCCTTCGGGAAAAACTGGAAACGCTCAAAAAGGTTTCCCGCTTCATCATTATTACCAACAGAGATATTGCAGGTATTTATGAAAAATATCTGATCAAGGAAATCCGATCCATCAAAGTTCCTTATCATATCATTTATGTTAAGGCCGGCGAAAAAAACAAACATATCGACAGGTTGAAAAAAGTTTTCCATGAAATGGTAAAACAGGATACGGATAGAAAAGCGGTCATTATTGCTTTCGGAGGGGGAGTGATCGGAGACTTTGCCGGGTTTGTCGCTGCGACTTACCAACGTGGGATTCGGTTTGTTCAAGTTCCTACGACTTTACTCGCTTGTGTGGATTCTTCCGTGGGCGGAAAAGTCGCAGTCAACTTGGACTTGGGCAAAAATATGATAGGAGCATTCCACCAACCGGAATTCGTTTTTGCTCCTTTGTTTACATTATCCACTTTACCTTCCAGGGAATGGAGTTGCGGGATTGCCGAGATCGTCAAACACGCGTTCCTTTCCGGAGGAGACTTTTTAGAAAAAATCTCCCGAATGAAAAGATCCGATTTTACTTCCGAATCCGAGATACTTCGTTACTCGATAGACGAATCCGTAAGGTTTAAGGCGGAAATCGTTTCCCAGGATGAAAGAGAGTCAGGAGTCCGTGCTATTTTGAATTTGGGCCATACTACGGGCCATGCGATCGAGTCTTTGACCAAGTATTCCAAATATTCACACGGAGAGGCAGTTGCTATGGGACTTGTGACCGCACTTCTGCTTTCGGAACGTGTACTTGGTTTTTCCCGTGAAAATCTGAAAACAGCGATTCGTATTATGAAATCTCTCGGGCTTCCCCGTGGTATCAATGAAAATCCCTCAAAAATCATCGAGCATATGGAACATGATAAAAAAAGAGAGGGCAATACTTTAAATTTCGTGTTATTGGAAGACTTCGGCAAATACAAGTTTGGTGTTCCTGTTGAAAGGGATCTGGTTTTGGAGATTCTTAAATTTCAAAAAGGCTGGGATGAACTTGGGTGAAAATATAAAAGAATTTTATCTGGAGCTGAACCCATTCCGCTTGGTTCTGGATACGCAAAGAGGATTTTCCGCAACCATAGTCCTCTTCGCATATATGTTGCTATTTGCAATATTGATCTATAAGATCACCATGATCGTTTTGGAAAGGGTTCGCCCTGCAAAAGACGTAGCACATGAATACAATCGAAGAAAAGTACTACGCACCGGGTATCTCGGTTTTTTTATAATCATCTACTTACCTATTATTTTTTCCAGTCTTCAATTATTGCCGACTGTTCTCGGTTTGGCGGGAGCGGGTATCGTCATTTCTTTGAAAGAAGTTTGGCTCAATATGGTCGGTTGGTTTATGATCATGGGAGGAAACGGTTTTAAAGTAGGGGATCGGATCGAGATCGATAATATCAAAGGAGATGTTGTCAATATCGGATTTTTAAAGTTCAGCCTACTTGAAATTTCGGGAGATCCGAAAGCGGAACAATCTACGAACAGACTCATTCATTTTCCCAACTTTAACATAGTTTTGCATCGGTTTTTTTTGGTATCGGATGCTATGGACTTTGTTTGGGACGAATTCAAAATTTCCCTGACCGTGGATTCGGATTGGGAAAAGGCCGAAAAAATCTGTAATCATATTCTACATGAAGAACTGGTGCTTGCGCCTGAGTTGGTAGATGAAAAAATAAGGGAATTATCCAAAAACTATCTTGTGAGATTAGGAAAATCCACTCCCATAGTGTATACTTCTTTGGAACCGGAAGGGTATATACTTTTGTCGCTTCGTTATTTGACACCCATCCGATCCAAGCGGCTCAACCGAATTCTAATTTCAAAAGAAATACTGAGACAATTTAAAAATGAAACTGAAATCCATTTTCTCCAACCTAAAAGATAATACATTCGTATCTTACCTTCTCCAACTCGTATTCATTATGGGTCTTAGTTTTGTTTTGTCCCCTTGTAAAGGAAAGGGAGAAAGGCCGAAAGAAGTACCCGAGTCCGCCAGATACAATCGGAAGGCCAATGTTTATACTGCGGTCATAGACGGAAAAGAAATGGGCTGGTTTGAAACAGGAGCCCTTGTTTCGAAAACCGAAGTCAATGAGTTCGGGATTGCAAACGGAAAATCGGAAAAATACGAGTATCAAACCGGAGCCGTTATTGCAACCGGAGAATATAAAATGATGGAACGAACGGGGATTTGGCGATGGAGTTTTTCCGACGGACTTCCTTATTATGAAATGAATTTCACTCCCGGGGTTCGTAAAAAACAATTTTGGATGTCGGTTTTGGAATGGGGAAATGAAAACGGGCCTTATATCCGATACTTTGAAAACGGAAGAGTCAGCGAACGTGGGTTTTACGATGGCGGAAATCGGGCGGGTGATTGGGTGAAATACTATCCTGATACGAAAATAGAATCCAAAGGTTCCTACATTGCGGATAAAAAAGTAAGCGAGTGGTTTTATTATTATCCGGATGGAAAAAAGGAAGCTTACGAGCGTTTTACGGAAGAAGGTGATCTGGAATACAGAGTCACCTATTATCCGAATGGAAACGTTTGGTGTGAAACCAAAAAAACAAGCGATTCCGTTTGTATTTGAGCTTTAAAGCTTAAAACTCGGTTCCTTTCTCAAGGAGACCGGTATTTGTTTGAAGAATATCTATATTGAAAAGCAATAAGCTGAAGAGAAAGGTTACAAAGAATACGACCAGGATCAGCCCGAAGATTCCTAGAAAACCATTTCTTAAAAAACGAAACTGCAGATAAGATACACTGACCAATGTGTTTTGAAGAGAGGACAGTTGTTTTTCTCCTCCCACCTTGCTATAATTATAGATATAGAAACCCGATAGAAGCCCCAAGAGAGACAGAATAAAGATTCCGAATTCGGTAACATAATATTTTTGCAATAGGAAGAGAGGAATATAAATGAAATTTCCGATCAAAACTCCTACCAGAATGATCACTAAAAAATGAGCCAGTAGCTTTAGATAAGAAGCCCTGGAACTGGGAACAGGAGCGCGTCCTTCTTCTTCCAGAGCAGAGGAATGTTTGAGCGTTTCGAATGTAAGAGGTTCTTTTTTCCCCTTTTCAATGTATACGGAGGAAAGAATACAAAGAACAAAGCTGGTAAGAAAAAAGGCAACTCCCGCCCAGGCCCAGATTCCTCCTTCCGTCGCGATCCTCAGATGGACTAAAGTCTGTTGCAAAGTCCAAAAAATCCCCAACCAGAATAATCCCCGGTTCAAAGGTAGATAGAACCATGCTTTGTATAGAAAGGAAACAAATGCGGAGAAACAAAGTAACATGTAAAAAGTAAGAATGAAAAACAATATTCTCTGTCCGATCAGGATACGTTTGAGAGTGTCGATGGATTCTTCCGGAGTCGTGTCGATAGGAAGTTCTTCCTTTTGCAACTCGCTGATCATATGACTCAGGTAATCGATTCTGAACCAGACTCCTTTTTTGATTTCAATTTTTTGTTCCGGCGGGCTTAGGTTGATGTCTTCTTTTGCATCCATACTGACGGAGATCGGTTCAGAGACAGCCAGCTCGTAGTCAACTAACATGGAATGTAACGCTAACAATAGCAAAAAAATAGGGGTAAGGATTGGAATTAGTCTTTGGTGTTTCTTCATTTGATTAGAGATAAACTATCATGGCGATCATTCCCGCCGCAATTAATACAAGTAATACGATAAAAGGCATGATTTGAAAAGAGTCTTCGGAATCTTTCTGTTTTTGGGGTTGGCCTGCTTTCCTTGCGGCAGTGATGGATGCAGGTGATGTCAATACGGGAGCAGCTCCGGCGGAACTGTCAAAGGTTTTGATCTTTACGGAATTTTCCTCTTCCACTATCTTTCCGTAAACCTGTTCATTGATCTTGATCACCACTTCCGAAATATTTTTTGAGTTAGAAATGTTTACGATCTTTGCGGGAACTTGTTTGATGTTACCCGATTCTTCTTTTAGTTCCAAGCTTTCGATGATGGCATTTGTAATCGGATCTCCCGGCAACAAACGGATAAAAACATTATCTCCTCCTTTCAGTTCGGAAAGAGGTGTCCCGTTAACAGGGGAAAGTTGAAAACGAAACTGAATCAGTTGTTTGTCGGGAGGAATGATAAATCCGGAAGTAGCGGGAACGATTACGGGAGGCGCTTCTTTTCTTGCGATCTCTTCTTCATCAACCGTAGTTTTTTCGATATCTGCTGGATCGATCAGTTCATAATGGATCTCGACTCTCGGATTGGAATTGCCTGCGGTACGATTGTGGATTTGAGTAAAAATAAATTCGATTCTGTCTACAAGATTGTGATCTATGTAGTGAAACAATTCCTCTAAAAAACTCTCCGAGTTAAAAGAGGACTTTAAAACTTCATGAATGGACTTGGTGATGTTTTTGAGTTGATCACCTTTGTAGATAACTCTTTGGGTTCTGTTATAAAAGTCCTGAAATGTGGACTTGACCGGGAGTAAAATCAAAGGGCTACCGCTTGCCACTCCTTCAAACTTGATGGTACGGATTCCGATTGGGTCCAAAACCGCCGCAAACATAGAATAGACCATGTTCGTTTCGTCCCGCACAACAACCTTAATAGAATAGTAATTTGGAGTGTCTGGCATAAGGTTCTTTTTTGACAGTATCCCTCCAACGGAGAAAGCTGTCAAAAAGATTAGGTTTGCATGGGAATCGTCACATTAATTACTACCAGATACATTCGCGGGTCTCGCGTTTTAGGATTTTTATCCATCAAGTCCAGGCTTTCCTTTATCGTCATGGCGGTGGGGGTTTCTTTGCTTGTTGTCGTACTCTCCATTTTCAACGGATTCCAAAAACAGGTGAAAGAATCGCTCTGGCAGGGCGGTCCGCACATCACGATCGAAAATTCGTTCGGTTCAGGCGCAATCTACGACTACGAGAAAGTAATTTCCCATTTGCAGAGTGATCCGAAACTCAAGGATTTCATTATTTCCGTGGAAG
This sequence comes from Leptospira kobayashii, assembly GCF_003114835.2. Taxonomy (NCBI): domain Bacteria; kingdom Pseudomonadati; phylum Spirochaetota; class Leptospiria; order Leptospirales; family Leptospiraceae; genus Leptospira; species Leptospira kobayashii. Next base: position 945,092 of record NZ_AP025028.1, read on the forward strand.
GAAATATCACAAGCCACGGACTCATCCAAAGCAATAATAACTTTAACCCAATTATGATACGTGCCGTGCCGATTGATTCGGTGGAAAGGCTGCTTCAGAACGGCCTTCCCAATTTCCCTAGGATTCTGCATTACAACCGTGATGAAATTCAGAATATCAATTCGAAAAAACTGGTAGTGATCGGAAAAGAGATGAGCGCCATTTTCGGATACGGGATGGGACGTGAAATCACTATGGCAGTTCCGGGAGGAAGGTTTACTGTGGAGAGGGGGGTTCAGGTGAACGTTCAGACTTTCCGACTAACAGGACTTTTTAAAACGGGTTATTATAATTACGATTCCAAATTCGTATTTCTGTCTTTGCCTGTTGCTCAGGATTTTTTCAAAATGAAAGATGCAGTGAATCAAATAGCAATTAAGGTAAGTTCACTGGACGATCTGAAACAAACAAAAGTTAGGATATTAAACCGCTTGAACGAAGACAATTGGGATCCTTCCATTCAGGAAAAAGCTTCCTGGTCGGTCAGAACCATTGCGGAAGAACAGGAAAATTTTCTAGCGGCACTTCGTTTGGAAAAAACAATCATCTCCATCATTGTATTTTTATTCATAGTACTTGCAGCGCTTGGAATGGTAGCTACGGTTCACTCTCTCGTGCGTGCTAAAAGAAAATCCATAGGAACTTTGAAAGCACTCGGGCTCGCTTCCAACGATATACTTCTGATTTTCACACTCAATGCCATGGTAGTCGGGATTCTTTCTTCCCTGGTCGGAGGAATGTGGGGAATATTCGTCGCAACAAAACTGGAAGTGATCATCAGCGGTCTCTCAGAAATCATCAATTCTGTAGGTAGTACATTGAATCCGGGGGACTGGAATCATGTGGAACTGGTTCCGAAAGATATTTATTATTTCGATCATATCCCGGTGGATATCGATATTTCCTTTATTTTTATGGTAACAACGGCTTCAACCATCTTGTCCGGGTTAGCTGGATACTTCCCTGCACGCTGGGCTGCAAATTTAAATCCTGTGGATACAATTCGAAATGACTAATTCTGAAAATTCTGTAACTATATCCGTCCGTGGTTTGGAAAAATTCTACCAAGTTGTGGATCAAAAATATCAAATCCTTTCCGGGATGGATTTTGAAGTCAGAGCGGGTGAAATTGCTTCCGTGGAAGGTGCTTCCGGTGTCGGTAAATCCACACTCTTGAATATTCTAGGTGCAATGGATTCGTTTGACGGAGGTGAGGTGGAAGTTTGCGGAGTCTCTTTGAAAAACTTAAGTGAAAAACAAAGAGAGAATTTCCGAGCGGAAAAGATTTCCTTTATATTCCAACAACATCTGCTTCTCCCCGATTTTACCGCTTTGGAAAATGTAATGATGCCACTTCTTATTTCCAAGGTAAATCTGAACCAGGCAAAATCCCAGGCCAAAGAGATGTTGAAATTAGTGGGCCTGGGAGAAAGAACGGAAAGTTTTCCTTCGCAGCTATCCGGCGGAGAGAGTGCAAGAGTAGGTGTAGCACGTGCTCTTGTAGGTAAAAAACAACTTATCCTTGCGGATGAGCCGACGGGAAATTTGGATCGGGACAATTCCAGGCATTTGATGGATCTGATTAAAAGTTTGCAAAACGAATTTCGTTTTTCTCTGATTCTTGTGACTCATGATATGGAGCTCGCTTCCATGGCTCATAAAAGAAATCGAATCGTCTCCGGAAAGCTAACACCGATTAACGGATGAGCCTTTGGCCATATATTGCGTCAGATGTGGTCTTTCCGAACCGGTTTTTTTAAAAACCGGAAAGTTCGGATGCCCGTCTTGCATCTCCTGTTTTTTGCCGGGAAACCGGACCAGGTTCCAACCGCAGATTCATGAGATTTCCTTCCCGGAGGAGATACGCAAACTTCCTTATCCGAATCATTCCTTTTTCAAAGATGTTACCTTCCGTATTCGTCTAACGAGGTGTTTGCGGGATGGATTTTTCCCTTATTATACTCCCGCAGAAGATAAGATCATTTCCTTGTTACGGGAAAAAGAAATTCCCCTGGATTTGAAAACATCAGGTTCCTTTGTTTCCACGGATCACCCATACCGTTTTTATTGGAAAGAAGAAGATCATCTCCGCTGGGAATGGATTTTTGTTTGGGAAAAAGGAAACATCCGGGCTGGAAAAGGAGGAAATTCCTACTTTCCGGATGCCTTTTTAAAAAAAATAAAGGATTCCAAAAAAAAAGTCAGAGAGATTTTGTTCCGGAAAGGACTTTGGGCCTGGTCACCAAAGACCGGTTTTCTGAATTCCTGCCCGACCAATGCGGGAAGAGGGGATCGTTTGAGCTTGCAATGGAAAATGCCTATGTCCCTTTATAGTGAGCTGGAAGCCTATCTATCTCCTATTTTAGGATTTGGTATAGAATTTAGGCTGGTTACCGATGATAAAAAGGGTAGGGAAGGAGAGGATTCTGAGGTTCAAGTGCAGTTTTCCTGCAAAAATGCAAATCCGATCCAAAAACTACGGTTTCATAAAATTCTTGGTTTACTGGGGTTCGCTTAAGTCGGTACGGTAAAGATGGGAACAAAGACGTTCGTCTAAGTAATAAGAGGTAAGGTGCGGCATGTTGGAATTCACAAAAAGAGCAAAACGAGTCATCAACGAAATCGCGCAGGACGAAGCTAAACGCTTAGGATCCGATTTTATCGGTCCCGAACATATACTACTCGGACTATTGCGAGAAGAAGATTCGGTTGCGATCAAGATTCTAACGAATCTTAATATAAATCTAAATGAGCTCAGAAAGGAAGTCGAAAAACGTACTCGTGAAAACACGGGCGCGCTACTACTCGATGTCACACAAGGCCAAGATAAATATCAGAAAATGATAGAAATCTCTAAGGAAGAAGCCAAGAGATTAAAACATAATTACGTAGGAACGGAACATATCCTACTTGCATTGCTTCGAGATAACAACAATATTGCGGGCGGTTCACTTTCTTCCTTTAGCGTGAACTATAATGTAATCAAATCCGAAATTTTGCGTCTACTTGGCGCACCTCCCGCAAGTGCGGTGGGCGCAGGAACAAGCACAAGCCAAACCGGGCAACAAACAACTCAATCGGCACCAAGACAGGAAAAAAGTAAAACCCCTATCTTGGATGAGTTTGCTCGCGATTTAACTCAGCTTGCACGTGAGAAAAAATTGGATCCGGTCATCGGAAGATCCAAAGAAATCGAACGAGTGATCCAGATTTTATCGCGCAAAACGAAAAACAATCCGGTGTTAGTCGGCGAGTCCGGTGTGGGTAAAACCGCAATCGTAGAAGGACTTGCACAAGCGGTTGTGGAAAAACTAGTGCCTGATCTGCTTTTTGAGAAAAGAGTGCTTTCTCTTGATCTTGCTAGTCTCATTGCCGGAACGAAATACCGGGGCGAATTCGAAGAGAGATTGAAAAAGATAATGAAAGAGATCGTTACATCTCAGAACATCATTATCTTTATCGACGAATTGCATACTTTGATCGGTGCAGGTGCCGCAGAAGGCGCCGTAGATGCTGCTAATATTTTGAAGCCTGCTCTCGCTCGCGGGGAGCTACAATGTATCGGTGCGACTACAAGCAACGAATATCGCAAATACATCGAAAAAGATTCCGCTCTGGAAAGAAGATTTCAAATGGTGAAAGTGGCGGAACCTTCCGTTGACGACGCGATTTTGATTTTGGACGGACTCAAAAAAGCATACGAAGCTCACCATAAGGTGCGTTATACGGCAAAAGCTCTCGAGCAAGCCGTAAAATTGTCTCACCGTTATATCAATGATCGTTTTCTCCCGGACAAGGCGATCGATATCATTGATGAAGCGGGAGCGAAAGCTCGTCTTGCCAATTGCCAGAGACCTGCCGAAATCAAAGATATCGAAGAAGAAATCAAAGCTCTTTCTTTGAAAAAAGAGGATTTGGTTCGTGGTCAGGAGTATGAAAAAGCTGCAGCAGTTCGCGATGATGTGAACCGTAAAAAACAGGCTTTGGAAGACAAAACCAAACAATGGCAAGAACGCATGGAAGGTTATGCCGTTTCCATTGAAGAAGAAGATATATTATCCGTTGTTAGTTTGTGGACCGGAATTCCTTTGAAAAAAATGGAACAAAGCGAGAACAACAAACTTCTTAACTTGGAAGATTCTCTCAAAGATAGAATCGTCGGTCAAAAAGACGCCATCGACAAAGTGGCTCGCGCGGTTCGCCGTTCCCGCACAGGTCTTAAAAGTGAAAAACGTCCTACAGGATCGTTCATTTTCCTAGGACCTACCGGTGTCGGTAAAACCGAGCTTGCAAAAGCTCTCGCGGAACAACTGTTCGGTTCCGGAGATGCGATGCTTCGAATCGATATGTCCGAATATATGGAACCGCACGCGGTATCACGCTTGATCGGTGCTCCTCCGGGATATGTGGGTTATGATGACGGCGGTCAATTGACCGAATTCGTAAGACGTAAACCTTATAGCTTGGTGCTTTTGGATGAGATCGAAAAGGCCCACCATGACTTGTTCAATATTCTATTGCAAATCATGGAAGAAGGAAATTTGACCGATACCAAAGGAAGAAAAGTTAACTTCCGTGATACGATCATCATTATGACTTCGAATATCGCGGCGAAAGAGATTTCCAAGGGTGGTCGTCTCGGTTTCGAAGATTTCCAAGATGAAAGAGAGCAATACAAAGCAGACCAAGCTCGGGAACAGTTGAAAAAACATTTCAATCCCGAGTTCTTGAATCGCGTGGATGAAGTTGTTTACTTTGAGCCTTTGAAAAAAGAAGAGATCGTTCAGATTGTGGATATCATGTTGAAAGACTTCAACAAACGACTTACTGAGAAGAAAGTATTCGTTGAACTTTCACAAACCGCGAAAGAACATTTTGCCAATATCGGTTACGACCAAAACTACGGTGCAAGACCGCTTCGCAGAGTGTTCCAACGCGAATTGGAAGATTACATGGCAGTTCAGTCTTTGAAAGGCGTTTATGATAACCCTACGAAAATCTTTGTAGATTCCGTAGATGCGAAACTTCAGTTTAGCGAAACTCCTTGGGAAGATTTTAAAGAGCCTGTAAAAAAGGACGATGACTCTTCTTCCAGTGAAGAACAGAAGGATTTGGCCTTAGTGTAAATGGCGATTCTCATCCCTCTACTATTCCTCTTTTCTTATTTTTTTATCAGAAAAGTATGGTTTCAGTTGAGAAAGGTGAGAACGCTCGGAACCATCGAAAGAATTCAGATTGGGATCATAAGACCCAATCTGATTCTTCCCGAAGCCAAGGTTCATTATAAATATTATTTTCAATCGGGTTTGTATTTCGGATCGGGCTACTTAAACGTGTCTGATTTTCTACCTGGAAAAGAATTTCATATGCATTTGGGAGAGGCGGATTTGCCTACCATGTATGTAGATGAACTTGAAATCACGAGCGAAGAACATATTGAACATTACTTGCTTTCCCACGCGGGGAGCGTTTTTCTATACATAGACCCGATCGAACCCTATCATTCTAGGATTGATCAGGTGAATTTAAATTCCATCAGCGTTCATTCGGATTCAACATGAAAACTCAATTTCTCGCCTTTGTGATTGCATTGGCTCCATTTAGTTTGGTATTTTCGCAAAGCCCTGCAGGTTCTTCTTATTTTCAAGCAGTTGAAGAATACAAATTAAGAAATTATTCCAAATCCATAGAATTACTCAAAGGACTTCAATCGGAAGGTAAGGCAACTTTCGAAAGTTATGCGCTCCTAGCTTATAATTACGATAAGTTGAATGATTTCGAAAATGCATACGGTTCCATTCAGGAAGCCCGCAAAAGAAAACCGGACGATGAAAATTTGGCAGCAGATACATTAGGGATTTTGGCTAAGTATAAAAAATGGAAGGCCGTGATCGAGTTGTCGGAAAAGTTCGTTCCTTTGTTTCCTACAAACGCGGAAATACGATATTTTTATTCTCTCGCCTTATCGGAAAAAGGTGCCGGTAAAGTTGCGCTTTCTCAAATTGAAAAGGCAAAATCCGGTAATGCAAATGATGTGCGTTTTTTGGAACTAGAGGGAAAGATTTATTATTTATTAAAAAATTATGATAAAGCGGATATGAGCCTTCGTTGGGCGTCTTCTTTGAATGAAAAGTCCGTATCGATTTGGAATAACCTGGCTTTGGTTCAGGAAGCGTTATATCGTCAAAATTTGAAATTGGGAAAAAAGAAGGATGCAGTCGGATATTTGGAAGAAGCGAAAGAATGCATTCAAAAAGCGGAGAATATAGATTCCAATGACAGTTCCGTAAAAGAAAATCATAAACGCATTCACTCCATCACTAATTCGTGAAGATCAAATTTCATACATTGGGTTGCCGTCTCAATTTTTTTGAGACGGACGGGCTTTATTCCGTTTTAAAAGATAAAGGGTTTAGCTTGGCGGACACAAATGAATCCGCAAATTATATAGTTGTTAATACATGCACTGTAACGAACAAAGCGGACGTTAAAAACAGAAGTATCATTCGAAATGCAATCCGTTCCAATCCCGGAGCGAAAATTTTTGTAACAGGCTGTTATGCGGAAACCGACAAGGAAGCGATCCTTGCGATTCCTGGTGTAACGGGTGTTTATGGAAACACCGAAAAAAGCGCACTGCCTTATCGAATTTTAGAAGATTGGAAAGGGGACGGTGTAGAGAGCTCGCCAAAGGCTTTGGATCGTTTTTCCTATTCGGATGTTTTACCGGAAGGACATACCAGGGCTTATTTAAAAGTCCAAGACGGTTGCAACCGCAAATGTTCTTATTGTAAAATTCCTTCCGCCCGCGGTTTGGGTGTTAGTCGGAAATTCGAAGATGTATTGGACCAGGTGCGGTTTCTGCAAGATCATGGGGTCGGAGAAATTCAATTAACCGGCGTTAATCTGGGATGGTATAGGCTTGAAAACGGAGAAAAAGGATTTATCCATCTTTTGGAAAGTATCCTGAAAATTCTTGAGTATTCAAGACTTCGCCTATCTTCTATCGAACCCCCTGATGTGGGAACCGATTTGGCCGATCTGTTAACCCATCCTCGTTTTTCCAAATTCCTGCATGTTCCTTTGCAAAGCGGAAGTCGCGATGTTTTAAAAGCAATGCGCAGAACTTATCACCCTGAATCTTTTCGTAAAAGAGTGGAGGCGGTAAGATCAAAACTTCCCGATATTTTTCTGGGAACTGACGTCATTGTAGGCTTTCCCGGAGAAGGAGAAAAGGAGTTCGAAATCACTAAAGATATGTTAGTTGATTTGGGTTTTGCAAAGATTCATGCTTTTCCTTATTCCGTTCGAAAAGGAACGGCAGCTGAAACTTGGGGAGATCCTATTACGGGTGATATAAAAAAAAGAAGAGTCTTGGATTTGATGAGTCTCAGTGCCGACTTGCATAAAAAATATGCGGAGTCTCGCATCGGATCCGTAGAAGAAGCTATCTTGGAAAACGATGGAATACTTGTTACGGGAAATTATCTGAAAGGAAAACTGAAAAATCAAGAAGACTATCAATATTTAACGGACGGACAGTTTTTGGATGTTAAAATTACAGGATACAGTTCGACTAACGCTGGTAAGGAAGGCATTTGCGAGTTTGAGTTGAGGAAGTAAAGAGCTGAAGCCTGGGCAGATTTTTAGTATAAGTAAGTCATTTTAAGTTTGTATTTTGGGAATTGGGAGTGGTAGAGGAGGGGGAGGGGAGGTCAGAGATCTAACCCACCCCGCTTCCTCCACCTTCTCCCCCCAGCCCATCAAATCCAATCCTACTTCCTGATATTGTTTGGAAGTTCGTTCATTGAACCATAGACCTCCTGAGAAAACCGATTTGTAGTATCGATTCAGTAATTCGAATAAAACTTGAGAACAGGTTCGATTCTTTTTTAGAAACTGAAAATGACGGAAAAGATATTCGGGAATTAGAAACATAAACGCCCTTTGGTTTTGAAGCGGTTCTTTCACTACTGAAGATGCAATTTTACGAAAACGAATAGGCCGCCGGTTACGAACTCTCATATAGATAAAAGGAAGATTTTTTATAGGATTGGTCCCCGCAGAACAAGGGAATTTCGAAATAACAGTCGTTTCATTCAGCGGAGACGTCGTTTTTTTTGAGAAAATCCGCTATAGTAGACTAAATTCGAAGATATAGCAGATAAAATTCAAAAAAAAAAGTGAGCTCAAACTAAGATTGCCGAACCTTGCAGTATACCATGTTTGAAAATTTTGAATCTGATGCAGTCCGCATCCAAACCGAAAGAACCGCTCAACGCGAACATTCCACTCCTCTTTTTATGACATCGAGCTTTATTTTCGATGATGCTGAGCAAGCACGTGCTCTATTTGCGGATGAAATCCAAGGCAATATATATACCCGATTTTCAAATCCAAATAACAACGAGTTAGTTGAAAAACTTTGCCGTTTGGAAAAAACAGAAGATGGGATTGCAACCGCTTCCGGAATGGCAGCAGTCTTTATTTCTATGTTCGCTCTCTTGAAAACAGGAGATCATGTTTTGGCATCCAGATCCGTATTCGGATCCACTCACCAAGTATTGACTCAAATCTTTCCGAGATTCAATATCGATCATACTTATGCTGACATCGGTAAGGTGGAGGAATGGGAAAAAGGAGTAAAACCGAATACAAAGATCGTATTCATTGAAACTCCTTCCAATCCCGCCTTGGACATTATTGATTTGAAATGGATTGGGGAATTTTGTAAGAAAAGGAATCTGATTCTAATTGTAGACAATTGTTTTTGTACTCCTTATATCCAAAGACCTTCCGAATGGGGTGCCGACTTGGTAGTTCATTCCGGAACAAAATTCCTGGACGGACAAGGAAGAGTGATTGCAGGTGCGGTTTTAGGTCGTAAAGACCTAATGAAAGAAATTCGATTTATAGCACGTGCCACAGGACCATCTCTTTCTCCTATGAATTCATGGATCATTTCCAAAAGTTTGGAAACTCTTGCCATTCGCATGGAAAGACATTCCGAAAACGCTACCAAACTTGCAGAGTATTTGGAAAAACACTCTGAAATTGAACTTGTTAAATATCCTTTTTTGAAATCTCACCCTCAATACGAGCTGGCTAAAAAACAAATGAAGTTAGGCGGCGGTGTGGTTACGTTTGTAGTGAAGGGTGGTTTGGGTCGTGGACGTAAGTTTTTGGATGCTTTGAAATGGTTTTCTTTAACGGCAAATCTCGGAGATTCCAGAACAACGGCAACTCATCCCGCATCAACGACACATGCAAAGCTAAAGGAAGAGGAAAGAGTTGCAGTAGGTATCTTGCCGGGACTAATCCGAATTTCAGTAGGTCTTGAGCATATCGATGATATCATTGCCGAAGTGAACCAAGCACTTCTCGGCTCAAAGTAAAGAGACGATAATCCGATTTTTTCTTTTCACTTAATGCCTGTTCCAGTATCGGGATGGCGTTCGGTGAAATGAATAAGGTCTCTTTATTTTCCAAATTATGCTGAAACATACGCTTGTACATTTCTCCGGGACTTACGTCTATTTCCAGTTTGATGGTAGATCCCGGAGGGATTTGACTTTTTGCAAGTTTCCCCTCTATCTGAAAAGATTCTCCAGGAGAAAGTCTTGTATCAAAACTTTCCTTTTCGATATATATATCTACAAATCTTCCGATGATTTCTTCCCTTAAAATGATCGGTTCTTTGAACTTTGGCCGTGAGTCCAAAACCAAACGAATATAAATTTTCGGAACCGCATAACTGGGAAATTTATGACCGATATTCTTTGAAGTTAACGTTCCTTTTACGAAAATTGAATTATCTTTTTCGGAGACTTCCAATTTTACATCCAAAGCGTTTTGTACCATTTCCTTATCATGAATTCCTTTCCATTCATGGTTGCGGTCAGGCATATGACAATTTTGACAATTCGTTCCTTCTTTTGCGAACTTGGAGGTTTTCCATTCGGAAAAAGTTTCCATCATTCGTTTTCCGTTGATCATTTTACCTGATTCGGGGGTTTCATGGCAGTTTTTGCAAAATTCTGAGGATTCGAATTCTTCTTTGGCAGTAAAACCATTGTGAGGTGATGTCTTTGAGGCGGCGGAATTTGTTTTGGAAGGAGGACCGAAGCGGTTGTGATTTCTTACATGGCAATTAGCACATATTAGGCCTTGCTTTTCCGTACCCTTGGGAAGGTAAGTTGCCCATTCTTTTGGAAAATCGGATTCCCAGCCTTCATTGACAGCCAAATATCGCCTTGTTTCTGTTAAAGGGCTGTGGCACCGAAAGCAAGCATCGGCCTGTTCTTTGCCAAGCCCCGGCAATTGCCAAAGAACACCAGGACTGATGGTTCGGGCATGAAGGCTTTGTCCCCATTTTTGAAATTGTTCCTTGTGACAGGTACCACAAGAACCGGGATCCAGTTGGGATTCCAATTTGGAAAAATGACCGGGACTAGGGCCTTGTTCGGGAATCGGATCTTTCCAATGTGTTGCCAAAAATTTTTCTTCTCCGCAGCTCAGAGAAAAACAAAGAAGGAAGGCAATTATGGACACTGGTTTGGCAGACATCATGTTCGCGATATAAGACAGTTTATCTTCTAAGCTGTATATTTTTCTGCTATCTAAAAAAAACCATCCCTAAAAATCTTGGAACGAAGAAGGACGATTCAGATGATACATTTTATTTCCAAACTTTCTTTCCCGGTTATGATCGGGCTTTTGGTTTTTATTTCGGTGGCCTGTGGAAAATCAAATTCCACTCCTCTCGGTGCGGATCGAAAAAATCTAAAGATCGGGATCTGTCCCGGTCCTTACGGTGATTTATTGAAAAAGGCAGTGTTACCTTCTCTTTCTAAAAAAGGTTATACCATCGAAATTGTTTCTTTTAGCGATTATATCCAACCGAATTTGGCTTTGGCAAATAAGGACATTGATGCCAATTTATTTCAACACCAGCCGTATCTTACGAAATTCTCCAAAGACAAGGATCTTCAATTAACTTCTGTTATAAATATTCCGACTGCTCCGATGTCTGTTTTTGCGGGCAAAACCAAAGATCCGAATCTTCTTGGAAACAAAGCATCGATTGCTCTCCCTAACGATCCTACCAATTTGTTACGCGCTCTTAAATTATTTCAGGAGTTGGGTTTTATCAAAGTGAATCCGAATGCCGATCCTGCCAAAGCATCGCTTAAAGACATCATAGAAAATAAAAAAGAAATCCAGTTTTTGCCCTTGGAAGCGGCCCAACTTCCGCGTTCTTTGGAGAGCACCGACTTTACGGCGATTAACGGTAATTTTGCGATCGCTTCCGGCTTGGATCTAACCAAAGCGGTAAAGTTGGAAACATTGGCGGAAGAACATAAAAATATAATCGTCATTCGGGATGAGGATAAAAATTCTCAGTTTACGAAAGATATTGAAGAAGCCGTTCGTTCCAAGGAATTTGCAGAAGTAATCAATCGCGACTTTCAAGGTTTTCAAAAACCGGATTGGTTTGGAAAATAATTTAGGTTTCATTTGGCCGATTTGCAAATCAATTTAATCGAATTTAGAAATGTAACGAAAAACTTCCAACTCGGAGAAGAAAAATTCTCCGGTGTAAGTGATGTTAGTTTTTTTATACCTGCGGGCCAGATCTTCGGCATCATCGGTCAAACAGGCGCGGGAAAATCCACTTTGATGAGGTTTATCAATCTTTTGGAATCACCTGACAGTGGTTCCATTTATTTTCAAGGTAAGGAGATTACAAAACTAAAAGGCAAAGAGCTTCGTAATCTTCGGTCGAATGTAGGAATGGTTTTTCAACAGTTTCATCTGCTTTCCAATTCCACTGTTTATGATAACATCGCACTTCCCTTAAAAGCCGCAGGTTGGCAAAAAGATAAGATACAATCAAGGGTTTTGGAACTCTTGGAACTGGTAGGTATTCCTGAAAAAAGAAATTCTTACCCGAATGAATTGAGCGGAGGTCAAAAACAAAGAGTGGGAATCGCAAGGGCACTTGCAAATCATCCCAGTCTTGTTTTATGTGACGAACCTACTTCTGCATTGGATCCTGAGACGACGGCTTCCATTTTATCACTTCTAAAAAGAATCAATAGGGATCTGGGCGTCACCATTTTGATTGTTACTCATGAGATGGAAGTCGTGAGAGACATCTGTGATTCCGTTGTAGTTATGGAAAACGGAAAAGTCGCCGAGCTCGGCTCCACCTATTCTTTATTTGCTGATCCGAAAGTGGCAATCACAAAAAAAATGACAGGAAGTATTCTTTTTCCCAAACTGCCTCCCGAAGTTTATGCTAAAACAAAAGGTGTGATATTTTCCGTTCTTTTTAAAGGATCTATTGCAAATGATCCAATACTAACGAATGTCATCCGGCAAGTGAATGTGGATTTGAATATTTTGATGAGTAATATTGAGTATATCTCCGGCAGACCGATCGGAGTATTTTATATCGAAGTCATGGGCAAAAAGGAAGATGTTTTGTCGGCAAAAGATACATTTAGCCGATTGGGTGCTGAGATAGAAGAGGTGACTTTATGATTCTAAGCCGTTTCTCTGAACTTTTACCGGAATTGTATTCCGCATTCGGACAGACTTTTTTAATGTTATCCATCTCTCTCTCGATTGCATTATTCATTGGAATTCCTTTGGGTTTTTTGATTTTCTTGTCTGATAAGGATTTGTTCATTAAAAATAGATTTATTTATATTTTCTTCGGCACCTTGGCAAATTTGATCCGGTCGATTCCTTATGTGATATTGCTAGTATCTTTATTGCCACTTACTTTGTTTTTGACGGGTACAACGATCGGACCGGTTGCTGCATCCGTTTCCTTGTCTGTGGCAGCCATTCCCTTTCTCGCGAGATTAGTGGAATCTTCTCTTCGGGAAATTCCGGAAGGAATTTTGGAAGCATCCGTTTCAACAGGAGCGAGTTTAATGTTAATCGTTAGGATTGTACTTTTTCCAGAGGCTTTGCCTGGAATTATTTCCGGTATTACGTTAACGACCATTAGTTTGCTTAGCTATTCCGCAATGGCCGGAATTGTAGGAGGAGGCGGGATAGGAGATTTGGCGATCCGGTTCGGTTATTATCGCTATGAAGATGATGTTATGTTTTTCACAGTAGCTGTTCTTATATTACTGGTGCAACTCATCCAATTGACGGGCGATCGGTTAAGAAGAAAATTCGATAAAAGAAGTTAATCTATTTTTATTTGCGATTTAAACAAATGATTTATACAAACTTTGAAAATTTATCTTTGTCAAAGTTTGTATAAAATCTAACAGATGAGATTACCCGCTTATCCTCCGCAGGCGTTTCCGCCACCACCGGATGCACTTCCGCCGGCACTAGCACCGCCGCTACTACTGCTTCCTCCTGGCAATAAATACTTTTTGTCCGCTTCTATGAGTGCGGAGGAAGAAGTAGAAAACTGTTTGGTTGTTGTTAAGTTATAATTCGGTACGGAAAACGCCGGATTAATCTGCAAACTTTCCGTAAGAAAAACATAATCAGTTCTCCAAGGAGATCCCGTATCCAATGCATTTGGTGCAGGATAGGCTGCGTTAGTGACCGGATTTAGATCGGCAGGATCTGTACTTGGTTTGCGGTTTCCCAACGCCCCCCATTCTACCCATGATCCTTCATAATTTCTAGTCGGGTAACCTGCAATGGAATTCGAAGCAAAGAATGCTGCTGCTGCTTTCACGCCTGTTTGCCCGTATGTAATTACGGTTTTGCCTTGAGCATAACCGGCACCAGCCAGAAGTGCTTTGATTTCCGCCTTTGTTTTGAATTCGGATGTGCTTGAGTTGATAAGAGAAGAAGAAGGAACATTTTTGGCCCCTGAAATGCGTCCTTCGTGGTTCGTATAACAAGTATTCGATGTAATCGGGGTAGTCAATTTATTCACACAGCTTAATGATGCACTTGCAACCGTGCTACTTGCGGTTCCATTGTATTCACTCACGGTCCTTGCATCCCAAAAAAATACTCCTCCCGTAGGAATAGGAGTTACCTTTTCAAAAGTTGTTACACCGTTTTTCAGAATATGAATGATATCTCCTATGGTTGCATGTAAAATTGTATTGTCCGTAAATATATTTTTTGCGGAAGCAGTACGACCGAATTGAGGCCCAGATGTTACGGTAAATGTCGTAAGTGTTCCCGCAGTTGCGTGGTATTTTACCGCACCGTTCAAAACTGCAAGATGGTTTTTATCTACACCCCAATAACGAAGGGCGAACCAACCACGTAACGCTTGTAATAAGTTGTCATCCGTTGCAGTGTCGGCGGAGAATACAACCAAATCCTGGCGTAAGTCGAGTCCGAATGTTCCAAAAAACGAATCTATTGTTTTTCCTTCAGGCAAGATCGATTCGGTTTCTATAATTCCATTGCTTCTTGATTGGCCGAAAAAGCTACTTGGGTTGTTTAGAACGTAAGTAAATACATCTTTTCCGTTCGGAACCGCGTAACTATTGGATACAACGGATGAATTTGTCTGTATTTGAAATATAATCAAGCTGCCAGTGACTCCCGGCGGTTTGGAGTTCGCCCAATCGGATCTGTACTTTTCCAAGGTTGCGGCGGTGATGAGTCCGTATTTATTTTCTGAATAGTTTTCAGCTGATTCACTTGCAAGGTCGGCAGCAGAGTTTACTTTCGGAGAAATAGGAATGAGCAGCTTTAATGCAGCAGGCACAAAAGCATACTCCGGAACTTTTTTACATTCTAAGTTTACTAATAATAAACTTAGCAAAAGAATTGGAATTTTTATAGATCGCATAATGTATATTCCTTTATAAATTATATGGTAAAGTCGCAGCGAAACCGATTGTTTCCAGTTTGGCGGTATTGTAACCCGATATGGTTTTTGAATAGAAAACGGTATAAAAATTTCCGAACGAATCCGAAAAACCAAGCCCTACTTCTACGTTATGGAAATCTTCTTTTCTTCCCCAAGCAGGTCTATCATTTGCTACCCAAAGATCCGCCAGGTTTACACCTGTGGTTAGATCCGGGATCTTCAGATCAAAATAGTTATAAGGAGGTTCTTGTCTTGGATCTGCAAAAGCATATCCACCTTGTCCGATTTGCCCTCTCCCCCCGACGGTGAAAAAAATATTCTCCAGAAATCTTTTATAGAATGCGCCGTAGTAAAGAATATCTTCCGGTACCGGAGCCTGTCTTTTTCTATAACTCCATTCTCCCAAAGCACCTAATCCCCAGAAGTTGAAGTCTTTCGCGAGGTAAAGATTTACTTCTCCACCACTTGCACCGTCTCCCAAAGCTTGCGGGTTACGATCGTAGTCCCCTTTTTTAATCGCACCTGCACGAACGGATATGGTGGGCATCCAAAAATACTTGGAATCAAATTCATCGATCAGCTTATAACGAAGTCCTAATCGGCTATCCAATACTCCGTATTTATCCGGAGATTCCGGAGTTGTTTGAGTTCCGAAAAATCGATCAAAGATTTTATGACGTCCTAATTTTCCGAAACCGGAGCTCACGTCCGCAGTCAGTCTATCGGTGATTCCGTATTCAAGAATCAAACTTCCTGCATTGATCCGAACATTATCGTCATAGCTGGAATGATTGTTTGCCAAATAAGCACTGTTATATTCCGAATGAACGAAAACGGGTCGTACCCAAAGTTGTCTTTCGTAGGGCGCCCAAGCCTGCTGCGCCGACAGAGAAGAGTATAGAAAGAAGACTGTGCCAAAGATTTTTTTTATATGTTTCATATTAATATTGTATATAATGATATACTTAAGTAAGTTTATTACTTCTTATCCAGTTTTACGTTAAACCGAATGCTAACGAAATATTCCAAAGCATCCAATTGTTCTTCCGTCAATTTGCCTGCGAAGTCGGGAAGACTGACTCTGCGTTTTTCCGTATTAGGGAGCGCACCTTGTAGATAATCCAGTCTCTCCGCTTGGGCGACTTCTTTTGTCTTATCCGTTGCTGTGGCAAGTTCTACTTCTTGGTTGAAGACTGCTTTTCCCAGGTGAAACTTTTCCCTATCCTTTCCTTGGGGAACCTGAGCGACACCTCCTCCTCCGAATCCTCCTGAGGGGAAAATGGAGAGAGTGAGGGATGTAATAACGAATATAGTGAATGCAGTTATTATTTTTTTCATTGTTTTAGGCCTCTTGGTTCCACAAAATAGAACAAATGTCTGTTATCAAGGACAAAAAGTATAATTTATTGGATAATTGCAAGAAAAACCGCCCAATGAATTGAGCGGTTTGTATAATGAATCGGACTATTGGTTTTTGTAGGTCAAGTCGTCGATTTGGATTTGTCTGGAAGTAGTTGGAGTAGCGTTCACTTTCAAGTTAGCATAAGTTGCAACTACACCGGTTGCATTGAATTGCAAGCTTTCAGTAAGGTCTGCAGAATCCGTTGCGAATTTGGAACCGGAAGGAAGGTTTTGTTTTCCTCCTGTAGTCGAAGTCAATGAACTCCATTCGATCCAAGAGTTGTCATAAAATGCAGTCGGTTTACCAAGGATGATAAATGTGGACATTCCTGTGATCATTGATCTTGCATTTGTTCTGCAATATTGTAAAATCACTTGTCCGTCTTTGTATCCCGATTTACCTGCGTTATCCGATTGCCAAGTTACGTCTTTCCAAAGCGCAGCGATTTCCGCTTTTGTTTTGAATCTACCTGTTGTTTGGTTGATGAATTTCGGCCATGGAGCAAAAACCGCACCTTTGATATGACCTTCGATCGCACTTTTGTTATTTGTTGAACTGCTACCGTTGTATTCACTAACTCCGGTTGCTGTTGCAGTTCCGATATATTCGGCATTTGCTGTTATGCTTCCGTTGAATCTTGCGTCAGCAATAAACACTGATCCGGAAAATCCAGTTGCTGATGAATTTCCACCTGCTTTCACAAGGGCAATTACGTTCTCCACTGGTTGAGCTAAAACCGAGTTGTCCACATTCTTAAAAGATTTTACGGAGAATGTTCCTGTATTAGTTGGTGAGCTTTGCCCGCCGGATGCTACCAATTCCGATGCTGAAAATTGTGTTTTGATGTCTCCGTCTAAGATTGCTAGGTTCTTCTTATCTGCCCCCCAATATCTTAACCAGAACAATCCGCGAGCAGTAGTTTGGTAGATAGAGCCTTTCGGTGCATTGGGAAGATCCGTTGAATAACCGTTCGCTCCGGAACCACCATTAACGCCTGTTCCAGTATCAGTTCCCGCTGCAAATATAACCAAATCTTTAGTTAGATCGATATTATAAAATTTTAGAAATGCATCTGTTCTTGCTCCGTCAGGAAGAGCGGTAGGAACATAAGTAACCCCGCTATTTCTTTCTTGGCGAAAGTTGATATCGGTTCCACCACCTTGGTTCCAATCGTAAACGAATACTCCTGTCGCCGGCTTAATGTATTCTTGTCCTGAACCAGCTGTGTTCGATTGAAGGATTACTAAGTTTCCTGAAATTCCGTCAGGCTTTGTTCCTGCCCAGTTCGCGATCCATTTTTTAACTGTGGTCGCAGTCACTAAGCCGTAATTGTTGTTATCATAATTGTCTGCCGATTCGACGGCAAGATCTGCCGCGGAATTTACTTTCACGCCGTTTCCAAGTAGTGCTGCCAAAACGAGTAACCCTGTATTGTCGTCTTTGTCTTTCTTGCAGGCTCCTAGAAACCCAAAAAGGACAAGACCAACTGCTAATTTACCGATGATATTTTTCATGGTATTTTCCTCTAAATGCAAATTTCCTCCGGTAAGGGTTTCTGTCCCTAAAGGAAGATAAGCCAAACTGAAACGGAGGGGGTTAGAATTCAATCAGATTAGTCCGTTATAATGAATAAAAATATGCTATTACGAACAGATGATTGGATATTTGTACAATATGTTCAGCATTTTGGGGAAGCTATGATAAGTTCCCCTGATGGGGGTTATTTTTTGTCGTGTTGGAGGGAATTGACCCAAAAAATTTTCGCGATGGAATCGGCGGCGTTTTTGATTTGTAGCAGATCGGAAGCGAGGAAAATCGCGCTGTCACCTGATTCCAGAAAGTAATTGCGATCCCGAAAGTTCAGCTCCAGATTTCCATCCAATACAACAACATTTTGTTCAAATTGATTTTCGAACCAGCTGGGAAGAGGGTAGGAACCAGGTGCCACCTTGATCTCATATAACTCCAGTTTTTCATTTTCGTCTTTATGAAGTGCTCTTGCTTCCAGATTTCCTTTATGCAATTTTAAAATCCTGGCTTCTTCTTTTTTGATGATTTTGGGATTTCTTAAAAACAAGTCGGGAACCATTTCTGCAATTGTAGTCCGCAAAGCTTTCGAGAGTTTCCAGAGAATTCCGATGCTAGGCGTTGTTTTGCCGGATTCTATTAATCCCAACATTCCCCGACTAACGTTTGATATTTGAGAAACCCTTTCCATGGAATAACCAAGCTCAATTCTGCGCTTTTTAATGGTTAACCCTAGAACACTTGTTAGTAGTTCTTCCGCTTCAGTTTTGGTTTGGTTTTCTAAAACTTCTGTCTTCTTCATAAAAATCTCTCTTCCCTTTTTTAATAGGTGGCCGGAGCTTTTTCCATGAATTTAATATATTAGATATTTTGTAAAGTATAATAGAAAATATTCGAAATTCTAGTAAGAAAATAATGAATAAGAGGGTGAATTCTGTTATTCTTAACGAAATGGGAAGGTTGTAAAACCCAGAGGAACCCATTGCTTCCGTGCGGGAAAGTCCTAGGTTTGTGTTGGTCAAATACGCCATTTGAGGGACTACTGCAACGAGCCAGAGCAAAGAAGGTTTTTCATCCATGTTTTTCCAAAGAAAGGGAAGCAGAAAAAGAAAATACCAAGGATTTACAATGGGGGCGAGGATGAGGAAAAGTAGAAAAAAATAGCCTGTGATTTCGAATGCCTTTTCTTTTGTTCGAAACAAGTTCTTTCTCATACAGAAGAGAAAGATCGCTACAGCTAACAGAATAAGAACAACGGCAAGCCTTGCCTGGTTTTGGAATAAGATTCTGATGATGGGAAACAGAAGGGAGTTGAATTCGAATTCTTTTCCAAATGCAAAAACGGAAAATAGATTCCATTTCCAGTCCCCATCCAATAGGGCGGGAAGAAAAATAAACGGGAATATTGCACCTAATGCAAGATAAATGGTATTTTTTATCAGTCTGATAAAATAGGAACGGTCCGGGAATGTATCCGGATTCCATCGTAAAATCAGCAAGGGTATGAAAAATACGATAAACAATTTACAGTGAATTCCCAGACCGAATACGAACCAAGCGATTCTTTCGTAGGATTTTTCGTTCAGCCATATGGAGAATAAAAGAAAAAACAAGGGAATCAGTTCAAAATGCGCATTCGCATAAACTTCTTTCAATAGAATTGGAAATAAAAAATACAAAACAGCGGATCTTGCATTTTTTAAAGAGAATATAAAATATAGAACCGCAAGATCAAAGAAAATGTAACCGATCTTTAATGTGATTAAAGAATAATAGGAAAATTTGTACGAGAGAAAAAAATAAACTTCTATCAGTGGAAAATAAATAGTGGTCCAATCTGGATGATTGATCCTGGAAAGTATTCCGCTGCCCGCTTCATTAAATGCTAGTTTTGTGGTATCCGAGAAAAAAGACTCCGGAGGATGGTTATAAGGAGAAATTCCGTGGGCAACAAGACCTCCTTCCCATAGATACCGCGCCCAATCATCTTCCCAGATGGGATTTGAAAAAGAGAGAATGACCCGTAGAATCAAACCGAAAAAGACGAATTTGAAAAAATTGGTTTTATAAAACTCTAAAGAAACGGTTGTTAGTAGATAAAAAGATCCTGTCAAAAGAAGTAGGATTAGAATATAGGAGAGAATTCCCCATTGGACCGTATAAAAACCGAAAGATAAGGATATTGAAAAAAATAAGACGAAAAAAAGATAGGGAAGTGTCCTTCCCCATTCGGTTTGCAGATTTTTAAACACGCATTATTTATTAAAGCTGAGGTTATTGCATCGTTCGCATATTTCTTCAGGAATTACACCTAACTTCATTAAGATCCCGAAAAAGAAACATCCTGCACAGAACCCAAGGAAACTTTCCAAGGAAGCGAAAAAAACCAAAATACCCAGTACGATTTGATAAGCGGTTCCTAAGTTGAGAAAATAAAGAATCAATGCTGCGAGAGCAAAACTAAATCCGATGGCTTGCGCGAATCTTTTGGGCGGTCCTGCGGTTCCTATAAAAGAAATCTTTAATTTGGGAACAATCCAATTGGCGGTGAGCCAGGCAAACGGTTCATATTTCGGTCCGTAACTCAATCTTGCGGTAAATCCAAAAAGGAGAAAGCCGAGAAGGTATGGATTGGGGAAAAGGATCGAGAGTACTCCGATCACTACAACGGAAAAGGCAACAATTCTGGTCGCATTTTCGTTCACTACATCCGGATAATAGCCAAGTTTCATAAAATTCTACCTGAAGCTTAGACTTCGAAGTAGGGTTGGATCTGCAAGAAAAATTCGTTTTTGCAGATGAAAAGTTTATTTTATTGACGTAAATGGGCTATTTTTATGCCTTATCTTCATAATACTTAAAGATTCTTTAAGAAGACGTCTAAGTTTGAGAGAAAACGGAAGAGGGCAATGGAATGAAAAAAATAGCGGAAATCGTATTCAATTCCTACGGGGTTTGGGCCTTTTTGCTGGCTTTTGTATTTGTAGTAGGTTCCGACTTAATCAGTGCGGACCAAAGAAAAAAATGGGATTTGGCAAAATCCTGGATCATTTCTGCGGAACAAGCTTACCAATTGAAACAATCGGGAGCTGTTTTTTTAGATGCACGTGATATATCGCTTCGTTTTTTACCCAAAATCGCGGATACGAAATCGGTAACCTGGGAGGAATTCTCTCTTGATAAGTCACCTAATAATGGTAAGTTGCTCGCGAAAAAAGATATTTTATCGAAATTGGGAAAACTGGGCGTAAATGAAAAAGCTACCGTAGTGGTCATCGGAGATCCTTTGAACGGTTGGGGAGAAGAAGGTAGAATCGTTTGGACTTTGCGTTCCGTCGGATATCAAAATTCTTTTTGGATCGATGGTGGTGCGAAAGCTTACTCTAGTTATCTGGTGGAAGCAGGCAAAGAAAAATCTCCCGTGAAACAGGAATTGAAATCAAACACCCTCCCTGATAAATCTTCTCTGGAATTGGATATCGATCACAGCAAATTGAAATCAGCTTGGAAAGCAGGCGACAAAAACCTGTACATTGTGGACGTGAGGGAAGAGAGAGAGTTCAAAGGTGAAACTCCTTACGGAGAATCCAGAGGTGGTCATATTCCCGGAGCAAAATGGATTTATTTCAAAGATTTTTTGGATGAGAAAGGATACCTTAAATCCAAAGAAGAAATCCAAACCATTTTGAACAAACAATCCATCTCTAAAAATGCGACAATCGTTTCCTATTGCACCGGAGGAATCAGATCCGCCTGGACCACCTCGGTATTGTTATCTTACGGTATCAGTGCAAAAAATTATTCCGGGTCCATGTGGGAGTGGTCGTCACTCAATGCATCCGATTATCCGTTAGTGAAATAAAAACTTGAATAGATTCAAAATCGTTTCGATTTTTCTCTCCGTATCCGTCCTATCGGCCTTTATCGTTTTTATAGGACAGAAGCTGATTCCCAATCCTGTTCCTGTGGAACAGGTGTTTCCCGGAAAAGTATGGGCAAAGACTGTGACGCAGCTTCCCGACTTGCAAGGAGTAGGTGCTCCTAGAGCCGAGAATTGCGGAAAATGCCATGAGGAAATTTATAAGGAATGGAAAACTTCCACTCATTCCCAGGCTCTTTCCGATTTGCAGTTCCAAGCGGAACTTTCCAAAACTTCTTCACCGAAATGGATTTGTCTGAATTGCCATATCCCTGTTCAAAATCAGAGAGAGAACATCGTATTGAATTTGAATCACGGAGACTATTTTCAGCCGATAGAAATTCCAAACCCCGGATTTGATCCGATCATGCAAAAAGAAGCGATCACATGCGCCACTTGCCATGTGCGTGTGGATGGAAAAGGTGCTTCTTATGTGATCGGAGCGAATGGAAACACGAGTCCTCCTCATCCGGTAAAAATAGACGCGGAAGCTCTACGTAACCGCTGTTATGATTGTCATAATGAGACTTACGAATTGAATGCAAGTCTGGTTTGTTCCTTTCAGACAGGCGGAGAATTGAAAGAGGCATCAAAACATTTTTCCGAAAAAACCTGTGTGAATTGCCATCTTCCTTCCGTACAAAGATCCTTTGTAATTCCGTCTTTGAATAAGCCCAAAAGAAATGCCCACAAACATGCGTTTATTGGCGGTGGAGTTCCGAAAAAGTTCGAACTTTATAAAGAACAAATTCCGGGAGGTTACAAGCCGGGAATTGCACTCGTCGGTTGGGAGTGGAAAGATTCCGATATCATCGTTACAATTCAAAATCAGAATGCGGGACACTATTTACCTTCCGCCGATCCTGAGAGGCATCTGAAATTGGAATTGGTATGGTTCGATAAAGACGGAAAGGAAATTGCGAAAGATAAAATCCGTTACGGACAGGATTGGGAATGGTCTCCGAAGGCAAGGAAAGTTGCAGACAACCGCTTGAAGCCGAAAGAAATCAGAGATTGGAAAGCAAAGATTCCGAATGCTGAGGCAGTGTCAGTGACACTTCGCGTTTATCATGTTCGGCTTACCAATTCCACTTCCGATTATGTGAAAAAATATACCACAGGTGCTCCGAAAGAATACGAAGATAAGATCAAGGAATTGAAGAAACATTATCCACATAGTTCTTTGGTATTGGAATCGAAATACAGCTGGAAAACGAAAAAGGTCCTCAATACTTCGCTTCCCGACTTATTTAAGTTAAATGAGAGCCGTCGTGGAGAATAATTCTTGTGTTATTATCCCGGCAAAAAACGAAGAAGGTTCCATTGCTTTTGCTCTCAAAGGTCTATTGGACACAGAACTCATCCCGAAAGAAAACGTATACGTAGTAGATAACGATTCCACTGACAAAACCAATGAGATCGCCCGATCCTTCGGAGTGAACGTACTCTTTGAGAAGAAAAGAGGTTACGGCAACGCTTGTTTGTGCGCTCTTTCTGAAATCGCAAAAAGGAAAAAACTTCCCGATTGGATTCTTATTTGTGACGGAGACGGTTCTGATGATCCTGCAGATCTGAATTTATTGATAAAAACCTATCGTTCACAAAACGCTGATTTGGTGATTGGTTCCAGAACCATAAAGGAAGTGGAAGAAGGGTCACTCGGTTTTTTGCAAAAATTCGGAAATTGGCTGACTTGTTTGTTGATATTGATTTTTTTTCGGCAAAGATTCACGGATCTGGGTCCTTTCCGGATCATTCGGTACGGGTCCCTTTTGAAACTTAACTTGAAAGATAAAACTTGGGGCTGGAATATTGAGATGCATGTGCGCGCTTTGCAGGAAAAAATGAAAATTGTGGAAGTGGGTGTTTGGTACAGACGAAGGCATGCAGGCGTATCGAAAATCTCGGGTAATTTAGTCATGGCAATTCGCGTAGGAATCAAGATCCTTTATACTTTTTTCAAACTATTGATTCTTCGCGGCCGTTAGGCAGGATGTTTGTCGAAAATATTTTTTGTATTTTACTCTGTTGCCATCTTTTTCTCCGTCCATTCATTTGATCGAAACGACCCGATCAATGTCTTTGTCATTTGGTTTTCTCTTTTTGGCATCTATATTGTTTCTTTTCGTTATCTTCCGGATTTTACAACCAAACAATTATTATATTTAGGAATACTGTTCCGAATCGTTACAATCGGAGCGATACCTTCTCTTTCCGATGACTTTTACCGTTTTTTGTGGGACGGGTATTTAGTTTCACATTCGGTTAATCCGTTCGTATTTTCTCCTCACGAGTTTTTGGAACAGGGTGGTTCTGTGACTGAGGAGGCGCTGTTTCTCTATCGAAACATGAACAGCCAAGCATATTATTCCGTATATCCGCCGTTACTTCAAATTTTGTTTTATCTTCCGTGGTTTTTCGGTCTATCTTTTTTCGCAAAAATATCACTCTTGCAATTTATTCTTTTGTGTTTTGAAGCAGCCAACTTATTTATGATAGGTGAAGATAAGGAGAAATCGAAAAAGGAATTTTGGATTTATGCAGGTAATCCTTTGGTGGTCATCGAATCCGTTTCACAGATTCACCCGGAACCGATTTTGGTGTTTTTGATTTTACTCTCTTACCGATTGTTTGAAGCAAGAAAATTCGGCGGTTTTCATTTTGTATTTTCTTTGTTTTTGCAAGTTAAGTTGAGCTTGTTGTTTTTGATTCCCGGAAGTTTTTTTCTACTTTCTAAAAAACAAAAAATCTTTTTTGTTTTTGCGATCTGTTCGTCATTTACCATCCTCCTTTTCAGTTTATTTTCGAAATTGGGGAACCAAGCTTCTTCAGGGATCGGTTTATTTTTTCACTCTTTCCGTTTCCATTCTTTATTCGAGTTTTTGATATATTTCGCATTATCTCCGTTTGCTGATTATACGTATTTATCCGGAACTATCGCATTGGTAACGGGGGGACTAATTTATTTATTCTATTTATATTATAAAAAACGAAATTTGAAGGAAGCAATTTTTGTAGGGTTTCTTCTTATGATTTCGTTTTCACCGGTGATCCACCCATGGTATGTCTTACCTTTATTCGCACTTCTTAGTTCTAAAATTCCTTATTCGGGAGTTTTTCTTGTTTTTTCGATTTTCTCCGGATTTTCGTACTTATTGTACTCAATTCAATATACATTTTTCTCCGAGTTTTTTTTTATGATAGAAGGAGTTAGTTTATTTGCCTGTATTTATGGAAGACCGTGCATTAATTATTTTCGCAAAAAATCCTAGATTGGGAAAAGTAAAAACAAGGCTTGCCGAGGGACTTGGTGAGATTTTGGCATTGGAAGTTTATATAGAACTTTTGCGGACTACGGATGATATTATCCGCTCACTGCCTGTAGCGAAATATATTTATTGGGACGGAGGAATTCCGGAGAATCAAAATTATTTTTCAGATGATTGCATTCATAGAAAACAAGTGGATGGGGATCTAGGTTTAAAAATGGCGGAAGCATTTTCCGAAGTCTTAGGTAAACATTCGTTAGTGTGCATTATAGGTACGGATTGTCCTTATCTATCCTCTGAGATTCTAATGAATGCTTACGATCATCTTTCGGACAAGATTGATTATGTGATCGGACCTGCACTGGACGGAGGGTATTATTTACTCGGATTAAAAAGGGTTTTTACCGAATTGTTTCAGGATATGGTTTGGAGTACGGATCAGGTATATGAAATTACGACCAAACGCGGGAAGGATTTGAATCTTTCCTTTTACAATTTGCCGAAATTGGGTGATATTGATGATGCCAGGGATTATAAAACCTGGAAAGGGATTTAGATTTTATTTTTTATCGGCTATTTGCAGTTCTACTCTGCGCAATAATGCCTGATCGGTTGTTGTGAAACCATGATTCAATGGTTTCGTATTTCCATAAAATAATCTTCTGATTTGATTTTCTTTCACACCATGTATCAGTAAAAACCGGGAGATCTCGAGGGATCTTTTTTCGCTTAGAATCAATTCTTGGTTTTCATTTCCCCCGTCCCAAGAATGCGCATAAATCCATATTTCCTTGTTTTGATCGACTAACAAAAGTTCGGTGAATTTTTGAAGTTTCAACTGTTCGGGTTTTACAATCAGAAAGGATTTTTTGGGAAAGTGGATTGTTAATTTTTCTTCTGATTCTTCTCTTTGTATTTTTTTGAAGGGCTCTTCGAATAGTAGTCCTTCGTCTGCGAAAAGTGAACTAGACCTTCCATCATATTGAACAGTGTAAGTTAGAGCAAATAAGTATAAGAAAAAAGGAATGAATTTATAATTTCGAGGGTTCACATTATTATTTTCGGAATTCCGGGGCTTACAACTAAGATCAAAATGGAAAAATATGATTGAAATATGTCCCGAAAACAATTCCTTGAAACTAATTCGAAAAGGGTGGTTAGAATGAAACTGAAAGATTTGGCAAATCGTTTAGGTGGCACGGTTCATGGCAACGGGGAACTGGAAATAACAGGCATTAAAGATCTGGAACATCACTCTCCGGTAGATCCGAATTCCATATATTACGTAGCTTCGAAAAAATATTTATTGAAACATCAGAAGTCAAAAGACGTACAAATTTCATTAACTGTCCAGTCATTAAGTGAAAACTTTCCGAATGCGGTCATTATTCCCGAAGAAGGTTCCAAGGTAAAATTCATAGAAGTGGTCGCTCTCTTTGAAAAAAAGCCGGATTATAAACAGGAAATTTCCTCTTCTTCTACCATTCATCCTTCGGCCAAGATAGGAAAAAACGTCACGATCATGGCGAATGTATATGTGGGAGAAAATGTGATAGTAGGGGATGGCTGCACATTATTTCCCGGTGTGGTTTTGGAACCTGGGGTGGAAATCGGTGCCGGTACAACTCTTAAATCCGGTGTTATCGTTTATTACAATTGCAAGTTGGGAAAAAATAATCTGATTCATGCAAACACTGTGATCGGTGCGGACGGTTTCGGATTTTATGATTATGCAGGAGTTCGTTATAAGGTTCCTCAAATCGGGAACGTAATCATCGGAGATGATGTAGAGATGGGAGCTTGTTGCACTGTGGATCGTGCAGCGATTGAAGCGACTACTATCGGCAACTTTACTAAGTTTGACGATCATGTTCATGTCGGCCATAACTGCCGTGTGGGAAATTACGTTTATATTGCAGGAGCGACAGTGCTTGCCGGTTCCGTTACGATTGAGGACGGATGTTTCCTTGCAGGACAGTCCGCCGTTGCCGAACACCTAACAATGAGAAAAGGATCAATTCTGATGGGCCTTTCCGGACTTACGGAAGACTCAAAAGAAAAAACAGCGTATTTCGGAATTCCCGCAAGACCAGCTTTGGAAATGCATAGGATCCATACTTCTTTGGGAATGATTCCCGATTTGGTAAAAGAATTTTTAAAAAAGAAAAAAGAAAGTTAATCCAAGTCTCGGATCGGAAGAAAGTTATTTTTTACTTTCTTCGATCCAGGCTTTCCAAACGTCGGGAACATATCCTACTACGGCTCTTTTCCCGTCCCGTACGATCGGTGTTTTGAATAGTAACGGGTTTTCCAAAAGGGCTTCTTCTTTATCGTACTTCATGTACTTTAAATTTTTGTCTTCGTAAACTTTTGATTCCGTATCAATCAAATCATCCAGTTTGACCGAGCCAAGGATGGAACGTAATTCTCCCTTGCTCATTTCTTTTTCCTGAAGATTGATAAATTGAAAAGGTATGCGTCTTTCTTGGAAGAAGAGCTGTGCTTTTTTTGAATCTTTGCACTTCTTTGTGCCAAAGATCTGTAGGTTCATCC
The DNA here is from genome assembly GCF_003114835.2 of Leptospira kobayashii. Taxonomy (NCBI): domain Bacteria; kingdom Pseudomonadati; phylum Spirochaetota; class Leptospiria; order Leptospirales; family Leptospiraceae; genus Leptospira; species Leptospira kobayashii. The sequence goes on from NZ_AP025028.1 coordinate 972,619, forward strand.
GAAAATTGACTTTTTGAATTCCTCTAACAGAGGTTCGGAGCCGGAAAGCATAAGCTCAATCTGGTCTTTGTCCAAATCATACATCACATGAGCTTGCAAGTATTGTGTAAATTCGTCGCCCGTTAATTTTTTAGCATCAAAACTTTCTTTTAGAAAATTGTACCATGCAGCAAGAATCACTTTTTGATGGGCGAGTTCTTTGATCCCGATTGTGATGATTTTTGGGGCTTTCATTCGATTCTTACTCCTGAATCATAGTTAAACCAGTTCAATGTCAATCCAAAAACCTATGCATGACTGAAAAATACAGATTCCAAGAACCGCTGTTCATATCTAATCTGCGCAAGGATTGATTGGTTCCTACACTGACATCCAAAACGCGAGTATCATCAAAGACTCCTACTTTTCCATCTTGTTGGATGTAAAAACTCGATTCTTCTCCGTTATAAGGTCCTGAAAACTTTGCAATGGAAACCAGATGGTATCCTAATCCGATTTGTAGAAAGTTACTATCACCTAATCTGCGATTGACGGCGGTTTCCAATCGGAATGCCAGACCGCTTCCCCGTAGATTTCCCTTTTGCATGGAAAGAGTATTTACAGAATCCGCCCCCACATTGTATCCGTTGATTTGCCAGTCGGCGGAAGCGAACCCGAATCCTCCCCCGTTTTCCCACTCCCAGTTCCGCGAAATTTCCGTTACATAATGATAAGTAGCAAGTATATGATAGGAAAATATCTCCGATTTCAAAGAAGTATAGTAGTAATCACTTGTGCTTTCGGTTAAATACAGATTGGACAAATCCTGTCTTCCGATGATGGCGCCCACTTTGTTTCTGGGGTCCAGAAAAAACCGAATGAAGGCTTCATAAGTATTTGTTTGTTTTCCACCGTTCAGATTCAGGTCTGAAAAAATCAAAGGGTTGAAGGTAGAAGAAAAACTATTCAAATTCCCGTCGAATCTTCCCGGAACTCTCCGGCCCACCCCGGTCCTAAGCCCGACTTCCCAAGCTCCTGTCTCTGCCAGGAGGGAAATGGTAAAACATAAGTGGAAAAGGAAGAGAGAAACGAACCCAATACATCTTGACATAACAATTTCATCCAATTTCGTAAGGTTCATCTCGTATGGAAACATTCTTTCAAGGCGATTCGAATTTCACCCTCATCCTTGGCTCAGATATTCTCAGCCCGTATTTTTACCTGATGTTGCTTGCAGGTCTTTATTTGACTCTGCGTTTGGGTTTTCCGCAAATTCGGTATCTATTTCTTTCTTTGAAAATTCTCACAGGGAATATGGACTTCAAAAGTTCCAAAGGACAATTGGTTCATTCCCAGGCATTTTTTGCAGGGATCGGATCTTCCCTTCTGACCGGGTCCGTTTTGGGAACCGGGCTTGCAATTGCTTATGGTGGAATCGGTGTTATATTCTGGATTTGGGTGGTATCTTTGTTTGTAATGCCTCTTCGACTTGTGTCTTCCACACTTGCCATCAAATTCAGAAATCAATTACCTAGCGGGCGTTATCTTTCGGGACCAATGTATTTCATTGAAAAATCATTGCGTGCCAAGTGGCTTGCGGTTGCATTTTCTTTGGGAAGTATATTTACGGTTCTCAGCTTCGGGGGAATATTCCCTTTCTTAAGTTTGACCTATATCGCGAAGGAAGGATTGAATTTTCGGGGGATGTCCGGGCCGATTGCCATTGCCGTAATTTTATTATTTATTGTGGTTGGTGGGATTCGTAGGGTAGGAAGAACCGCATCCATTCTAGCGCCACTCGGAATCATTTTATTTATCATCGCTTATTTCAGTTTGTTCGGAGAAGGTCTTGTTGCTTTTTTTCCTTATTTGAAAGACGTAGTTTCCCAGGCTTTCTCCATGAAAGCGCTGGAAGGCGGTGGGGTTTTCGGAGTCTTGCGTGCTATCTCCGTTTCTCTTGGAGTGTTCTTTCTTTCTACGGAAACTGCAGTGGGAAAATCTTCCGGGGTAGCGGGTGTGGTTCGTACGGATTATGCCGCAAAGCAAGGGTTAGTGAGTATGCTTGCTACCTTCTTTGAAGGTTTCATCATGGCCACTCTGATCGGATTCGTTTTGTATTCGTTCGGCGCTGTCACTGCCGAGTCTATATTCAGTTTCCCGGCAAGAATTTTAGAAAGCAGGGAATCGGTTCCTGCACTTGTGCTCTTCACATCTTTTATGTGTTTCGGGATTCTCAGTCTTGCCGGTTGGTTTTATACGGGAGAACAAAACGCATTTTATATCTTCGGGGAAAAGTTCGCCAATTTTTTCAGAATCCTTTTCATCAGTGTGATCGTACTATCCGCATTTGTGTATAATATTTACGGTAGCAATGTATTCCTTTTTGCAATGAAGATCGGTTATACTGTGGCTGTGATCGCTTCCATTCCTCTTCTTGTATCTTTGATTTTGCTTGGGAAATCGGCAAATTTCGAACTTAAAAAATATATTTCCGAATCCGGAGCAAGGTATGAGATTTTTAAAGACATCTATTTGCTATTTTTAACTCTACTTCCCAAAAACCTGATTTCCAAGATTTTCGGATATTTTTCCACTTTGAAACTTCCCCGTTTTATGATGATTCCTTTACTGAAAGCATTTGCAAAAGCGTATAAGATCAATTTGAACGAAGCGGAACTGGAAATACAGGAATACGCATCTCTCAATCAGTTTTTTACGCGTGCACTTCGTGCGGAAGCACGTATCATTGATTCGGCTTCCAATGCGGCGGTATCTCCTACGGATTCCAAGATCACCAGTTTCGGAAATATCAATCAATCCACGATCATTCAGGCAAAAGGAATCGATTATTCCGTGAAGGAGCTCCTCGGTTCCGAAAAATATTATTCCGCTTTCACGAACGGAAAATACATCACTTTCTATTTGTCTCCTCAGGATTATCATCGCATCCACTCTCCGTTTGGCGGTCAGATTTTGGGTTATTATTATGAGCCTGGTAAATTATTTCCTGTGAACGATTTGGCGGTTTTGAATATCAGAGGGCTTTTCCCGAAAAACGAAAGATTGATCACTTTTTTGCAAACAGAATACGGCAAAGTCGCGGTAATTAAAGTAGGAGCATCTAACGTTGGTAAGATTAGGGTGACTTATGACGACAAGATTGTCACCAATAATTGGATTCGGTTTTCCAAAGAACATATTTATAAAGATGTTTCCATCATGATCGACAAAGGTTCCGAGATGGGAAGATTTGAAATGGGTTCTACTGTCATACTTGTATTTGAAAATGATACGATCGAACTTTCGCCTAATGTAAGATTAGGGGAAAAGATTCAGTACGGAACCGTCATCGGCCAATTCAAAAAAAAGATCGTTCAGTTACCGGTTAAGGCATAGGTTATGAGCTCTCAACTAGCCACATTCCCCAAAGAAATTCATTTCGATGATGAGAGTCTTTTCATCCAATGGAAAGACGGTTTTGAATCGAAATTTTCCCTTTTGGATTTGCGTAAAAAATGTCCCTGTGCTACTTGTAGAGGTGGGCATGGGGGGAAAATTGGTGCGGCTACCAAACAGATCCAGTCCATCAAACTTCTTTCTTGGACAAAAGTAGGGAGATATGCGATTTCCATAGTCTGGAGCGATTATCACAACACTGGAATTTACTCTTACGACCACCTTCGGGCATATTCCGAGGGCAAAGAGGAAGCTTTCGACTAAAAACCCTTACTTTTTGTCAAACTAGAAAAAAGTAGGTGACAGAAAAAATCGTATTATGTCACATTATCCTAAGTTTTTTCGGAGAAATAGGGTATGGGTGAAGGTTCGCTCTCACAAGATGAAATAGATGCGCTTTTGCAAGGTGCCGACGACACATTTGATTTGTCCTCGCTTGGCGGAGCTGCAAGTTCTGATTCAGACACCCTTTCTCCCATCGATAGAGATATCATTTCCGATGTAGTAGGTTCTGCATTTCAGGTCGCCGGAAATACTCTCGGAACCATTTTAGCAAAAAACACCCGTTTTATGAATCCGGCAACTGAGTCCAGTTTGGCGACCGAAGTTCAAAAGGAACTCGGCACCAAAACAGTTTGCCTCTACTCCAACTTGAGCGGGAGTTTGACGGGAAGAGTGAGTCTCATCATGGCACAGGAAAATGCGGCAAAGGTCGCAGGTGTGATGATGGGCGGAATGACTCCTCCGGGTCAATTGGACAATGCGCAATTACAAACATTAAAAGATTCCATGTCTCCGATCATCGGCACGATTACCGCACAAATCGGTATGAAGCTTGGCGGAGCTATGTCGGGAACTCCGGCTGATATCGCAGTAGTCAATGCAGCACGTGATTTGCAACTTCCCGACGATTCCAATCTTGTAAAAACCACTTTGAGTTTGAATATCGAAGGTGTAGGTTCGTTTAAGGTATATTATGTGATCTCCCTTTCCATGGCCCATTCCATTTTGGATATCCAAAAAGGCGGAGGAGCCAAAGCAGCAGGCGGTGGTGGTGGCGGCGGTATGAACGTTGCCATGCCCGGGGCCGGAATGGGTATGTCTCAGAGTTCCGTCGGGATCAAGGGAGTCAATTTCCCTTCTCTCGCTACTGCAGGAGCAGGTCCGGGACAGACAAATCTCAATCTCCTTATGGATGTACAGATGGCTCTTACCGTTGAACTCGGAAGAACCAAAATGTATATCAAAGATATACTTGGGTTAGGTGAAGGTTCCATCATTGAGTTGGATAAACTCGCGGGTGAGCCGGTGGATCTTCTTGTAAACGGTAAACTCATCGCCAAAGGTGAGGTTGTGGTCATCGATGAAAACTTCGGTGTTCGTGTAACAGATATCGTAAGTCCTACGGATAGATTAAAAGGGGAAAAATGATCCCAAATTTCAGGAAACTAAAGAGAAGCGGGGTACTTATGTACTTTTTTATTCTGTTATCTTTCTTTGTTTCCGCATCCTTATTTTCACAGTCAAATCCGGATCAGAAGGAATTGGATCAGGTTTTGCGTAACGAATTGGGAGTTTCCGAAGGCAAAACCAAGCCGGAACCGCAAAACCAAAGTCAGTCGAGTCCTTCCAAGGAAGAATCCAAAGAAGCTGAACCCAATCTGATTCAGGAAAGATATAATGATCAGTCGGACGATTCTCCTTCCGCCACATGGATTTTGGTAAAGATATTATTCGTATTATTCATACTTGTAGGTGCCGGTTATTATTTGGTGATCAAGATGCAGGCGACTAAGTCTGCAAAATACCCTGTGAAAGGGTTTATGAAAGTTCTATCCAGCCTTTCCCTTTCACCGAACCAATCCTTGCAGATTGTGGAAGTGGGAAATCGTTTGCTCGTGGTCGGTGTTGCCGACGGATCGGTAAGTCTTATCAGTGAGATCAATACCCAAGAGGAAAAATCACAAATCTTGAAATTAAAAGAGGAAGCGGATCCTTATGTTCCGAACTTCCTTGAAACAATGTTAGAAAGTCTGCAATCCAAGGCGCTTTCTAAAAAAATACGTATCAATAAAAACTCGTTTGAATCCAACTCGGATGCTCATTTGGAAATCCAAACAAAAGCTCGGGAAAGTCTGGATCGTTTGCGCAAACACAGAGAGATGTTGGAAGGAGGACAGCCATGAAAAAGATTTTGGCAAATCCTTCCGCTCGCAGGAAAATTCTTTTCTCTATCGGCTTACTCGTGTTTATCGGATTTTTTTTGGCGAGTCCGATCGCTCTGTCCGCCCAAGACAACGGCTCGAAGGGTTTGAAAATTCCCATTCCGAATTTATCTTTTAATGTAAACGAAGCGAAATCGCCCAAAGAAACCAGCCTTTCCCTGATGATTCTGTTTCTTGTGACGATCCTTTCCCTCGCTCCTGCGATTGTTATGAGTCTCACATCATTTACGAAAATCGTAATCGTGTTCGACTTTGTTCGGAGGGCGTTGTCTCTGCAAAACCTGCCGCCAAACCAGGTAATGATGGGCCTTGCGTTATTTGTGACATTCTTTATTATGGCACCTACAATCGGTAAGGTGAATGATCAGGCTTTGCAACCCTTTCTGAACGGCAAAATCGACCAAACCCAGTTTATGGAAGGTTCGATGAAACATTTACGCGAATTTATGATTCGTCAGTTGGGAAAAGACGGAACCAAAGATGTGGCGCTTTTTCTCAGGATAGGCAAGGTCCAAAATGTCAAATCTTTCGAGGATGTTCCTTCCTATGTTTTGGTTCCCGCATTTATGCTTTCTGAAATCAAAAAAGCATTTATTATAGGGATTTATATCTTCATTCCTTTTATCGTCATCGATCTTATCGTTGCTTCCGCCTTACTCGCCATGGGTTTTATGATGTTGCCTCCTGTGATGATTTCACTTCCTCTCAAGTTGATTTTATTCATCTTGATCGACGGTTGGAACCTGCTCGTACTTGAGCTTGTGAAGAGTTATAAATGACGGAGCTGGACGTGGTCAATCTGATACGGGAGGCTTTTATCGTGACTTTGAAAATATCAAGTCCCATCCTGATCACTGCTCTCGTTGTGGGCCTTGTTGTGGGTATCATTCAAACGACTACTTCCATCCAAGAACCTACGATTGCATTTGTTCCCAAGCTGGTTGCGATCTTTGCGGTGATCATTGTTTTCTCCGCATGGATGGTTCGGGTGATGATGGATTATACCCGTGAGATATTTTTTATGATCGAAAAGATATGATATGGAACCATTTTTACTTCATTTCCAATCCTTCCTTTTCGTATTAGCCCGGTTATTCGGTCTATTCCTGGTTGCACCTTTCTTTTCATCCGATTCCATTCAGTTTTCTTTCAAGATGATTTTTGCATTTCTTGTGGCATTGATTGTATATCCGGTCGTGGCAAACTCCATGCCGCCTGTGCCCGGTCATATGATCAATTTCGGTCTTTTGGTATTTTCCGAATTACTGATAGGAGTGATCATCGGCTTTATCGTATCGATCGTATTTGCTTCCTTTCAGATGGCGGGAGAATTTTTCAACAATCAGATAGGATTCGGTTATACTGAAATTTTGGATCCGATCACCCAAAATTCCCTTCCTGCCATAGGAACGATCAAAAACCTGATGGCAACAGCCATCTTTCTTGTGATAGGGGCCCATCGTTTTTTAATCGAAACGCTTGCCGTTTCTTTTTTAAAGATTCGTTTGATTTCTTTTACCGGAAAAGTCAATGCGGGATTACTTCGTTTATTGGAAGAATCCATCGGTGCCATGTTTACCGTCGCCTTCAAGATCGCACTTCCCGTGATGGGGATTTTGTTTTTGGTCAGTCTTGTGGAAGGACTGATGGGAAAAGCAGCTCAACAAATGAATGTTATGTCTATGTCCTTTCCTTTGAAAGTATTCATCGGAACTTTGACATTGATAGCGACTTTAACATTTATCAGTTCCCAGATGACGCAAGGGATTCAGATTTCTTTGGATAAGGCGAGTTTGATGATCAGGGAGTGGCCGAACGAATGATTCCTGAAGAAATTTTAAAACATCCTTATTATTTAATCGATCTTCAGTTGTTTGCAGCAGCAGACGAAGGAAGAACCGAGCCTCCCAGTGAGAGAAGAAGAAGGGAAGAGAAAGAGAAGGGAAATGTTCCCAAGTCGAACGAAGTCTCTTCCACTTTAGTTTTGTTAGGTGGAACTGCCACTATTTTTATGTTGGGAGATAAATTCGTTCAGAATACTGCGGTATTCATCAAAAAATATCTATCCATGGGAGTCGGAGTAGAACGTTTCGGCGCTGAGGAATTTCGTGTGATCATGGCTTCCGTGACCCGCGACTTTTTCTCGGTCCTTTGGCCTATTTTTGCGATTACCGTTGTGTTTGCGATCGCGGGAAATGTTGTGCAAGTCGGGTTTATGTTCACTCCGAGAGCATTGTCCTTCCGGTTTGATCGCATTACACCTAACTTTAAAAAAGTTTTACCGAACAGACAAACCATATTCAATCTACTTAAGTCTTTGGCGAAAGTGATTCTGATCGGTGTGGTCAGTTTTATTTTGATATCGGGAGATTTTTTAAAAGTTCTACTTACAGGAAATATGGGAGTGATGGAATCCATCTCTCTTATTTCCTATTCCGGATTTAAGATCATGATGACCGTGGGTGTCATTTTACTTGCGATCGCGGTTGCCGATTTTTTCTTTCAGAAATCCGAGTTTGAAGATTCTTTAAAACAAACTCCTTCCGAAGCCAAACGTGAGATGCGGGATGATTCGGGTGATCCTATCTTGAAAAACAGAAGGATGCAACTTGCACGCGATATGATGCAAGGCAATATGCTGAAAGAAGTGCCCAAGGCGGATGTAGTCATCACAAATCCCACCCATTATTCCGTCGCGTTATTGTATGAATTAGGAAGAGATCAGGCGCCTCGTGTGATTGCAAAAGGTGAGAATCAACTTGCTTTGCAGATCCGTCGCATAGCAAAAGAAAACGATGTCCCCATCATCGAAAGCCCGGCGCAGGCTAGGTTGTTGTACGCGCAAGTGGAAGTAGGTCAGGAAATTCCGAATGAGTTTTTTCAAGCGGTCAGCTCGATTTTGATGACTCTTGAAAAGTTTAAGAGAAAAGTAGGCATGGTATAAGCAGGCGAATATGAATTATTTACGAGATATGTTGAAACAATCCGATCTTGTTCTTGGTATAGGAACACTTGTTATACTAGGAATGTTGATTGTTCCTTTGCCGGGGTTCATACTGGATGTTCTGCTTGTGATCAGTATCGGGCTGGGATTACTTATTCTACTCAATGCTCTTTCCGTAACCGAACCGAGCGAGTTTTCCATTTTCCCGAGTTTGCTTTTAATCACTACTTTATTCAGGCTCGCACTCAACGTATCCACTACCAGGGCGATTCTTTCGAAAGGCCCTGCGATGAACTCCAGTGTGATTGAAGCATTCGGAACATTCGTTGTGGGAAGCGAATCGGGACTCGGAAAATACGTAGTGGGTCTTATCATCTTTATCATACTAACGATCGTTCAGGTATTGGTAATTACCAAAGGTGCGACTAGGATCTCCGAAGTTGCGGCAAGGTTTACTTTGGACGGTTTGCCACAGAAACAAATGTCCATCGATATGGAATTGAACAGCGGTTCCATCACGGAACAGGAAGCGAAGATCAAACGTAAAAAAGTTCAAAGAGAAGTGGATTTTTACGGGGCGATGGATGGAGCTTCCAAGTTCGTACAAGGAGATGTAAGAGCGGGACTCATCATCACTGCGATCAACCTGATCGGAGGGATCATCATCGGATCCACCATTCGTGGAGAATCGTTTTTAACGGCGATTGAAACTTACGGTAAGTTTACGATCGGGGACGGACTTGTATCCCAAATCCCAGGACTACTTTCCACAACGGCTACAGGTATCATTGTGACTCGTTCCAGTTCGGAGAAAAAACTGACTTTGGAAGTAAAGGATCAGTTGTTCGGAAATTCAAAAACTTTGTATGTAGTAGCGGGAGCATTGGGTCTTGCCAGTTTGATTCCGGGTCTTCCTTTTTTCTCTCTCATCATTTTATCTGCCGGCATCGGTTATCTAGGTTACTCCATCGAACAAGTGGCGAAAGAAGAAATCAAAAAAATCGAAACTGTGGCTCAGGAAAAAGTACAGGAACGGAAACCGGAAAATTATATCAAAGAGATTTCGGTCGAAGCCATCCAGGTGGAGCTGGGAAGGGATTTGCTCCCTCTCGTAGATGCTTCGTCAGGCGGTCATTTACTGGAACAAATCGCGAACACTCGCAAAAAATTTGCAACTGACTTTGGTTTGGTGATTCCCGCGATCCGGATTGTGGACAATTTGGAAATCCCTCACGACAATTATACGATTCGGATCAACGGAGTGGTGGTAGGTCAATCCGTTGTGAAAGCGGACCGGCTGATGGCGATGAACAGTTCTCAAAGGGAACTGGAACCGATTTCCGGAGAAAGTTTCGTTGAGCCTGCTTTCAGCATGAAGGCAACTTGGATCGATCCTCAAACCAGACCGGAAGTAGAGAACAAAGGTTATTCGGTAGTCGATCCGTCTACGGTCATCATCACTCATTTGAAGGAATTGATTTCCACTTATGCATCTCAACTTTTGGGAAGAGAAGAAGTGAAAGCACTTCTCGAACATTTGCGTCAAACTCATCCGACTCTTGTACAGGAATTGGATTATGATAAACAAGGAAGGCTTGGAGTGATTCAACAAACACTTCAGAATCTTCTTATGGAAGGTCTTTCCATCAAAAATCTTCCCAAAATCATGGAAGCAATTGCGAACAATATCACGAAGTCATTGGATCCTTTTTTTCTTTCCGAATCGGTCCGTCAGGCAATCTCCAGACAGATCGTGAATGATTTTCTTGCAGCCGACGGAAAATTGCATGTGGTCACCATTGACCCTCGCATTGTAGATCGTTTGAATCGAAGTTTGATGCAAGATGAAGTGGAAGGAAAAATCATCATTCTACCTCATGAGGTCAGAACCAGAATTATGGAATCTCTCTATGCGGAATTTCAAAAAGCTCTGGAAGAAAACCGTTTCCTGATCTTCGTCATTGCCCGTTACTTGCGCCAACCGTTCGCTTTCTTTCTCGCCAAGGAAATCCCTCCTAGGAACTTTGCCGTATTGGCTTCGGAAGAAATCCAAAGATCTGTGCCTACCGAGATAGCTTCGGTATTAAGTCTCGTTTCCAAGGAAGAACATAGCCAAGAAGCTTAAACGCAAGGCTTGGAATAAATGACCCCTAATCACCGTTTGTCGGTAGCTCCTATGATGGACTGGACCGACAGACATTATCGATACTTTATGCGTCTTATTACCAAAAAGACGCTCCTCTATACGGAGATGGTAACTACAGGAGCCATATTAAGGGGGAAAAATAGGGACAGGTATCTGAAATTTTCTCAGGAAGAATTTCCATTGGCATTGCAATTGGGCGGTGATGATCCGAACGATCTCGCGGAATGTGCGAAGATCGGAGAAGACTACGGTTACTCGGAAATCAATTTGAATGTAGGTTGTCCTTCCGACCGTGTGCAGAACGGAAGTTTCGGTGCCTGCCTGATGAAAGAGCCGGATAAGGTGGCGCGACTTGTCTCCGCAATGAAATCTTCCACTCGACTTCCCATTACCGTAAAACATAGAATAGGGGTAAATGGAAAGGAAAGTCTGGAGGACTTACTTTATTTTGTAAGATCCATCCGTTCGGCGGGTGTGGATCGTATCATCATCCATGCAAGGATCGCCATACTGGAAGGATTGTCTCCTGCAGAAAACAGGACAATACCTCCTCTTCGCTATAACGATGTTTATGCGGTGAAAGACGAATTTCCCGATCTTTCCGTTTCCATTAACGGGGGAATCAAGTCTCTAGAGGAAACAAGCAAGGAACTTTCTCGGGTGGATGGAGTGATGATCGGGCGGGCGGCCTATGAAAACCCTTTTCTATTTGCAAATGCGGATTCGTTATTATGGGATACTCCTTCGCCCGGATTTTCCCGACTGGAAATTTTGCAAAGATTGAAAGATTATCTTCAGGAGATGGGAAAGGAAAAAATCCGCCCTCATTCCATTTTAAGGCATACTCTCGGGCTTTATCATGGAAATCCGGGAGCCAGGTTTTACCGAAGGTTCCTTTCGGAAAATATGCACAAACCAAATACAAATTATACGATCATAGACGAATTAATTGGGAAAGCTAAGGAGCATCAGTCGCAAATTCTTTGAAACTTCGGTTTGTCAACTCAAATAAAAACTAATATTTACTGTAAGCAAACTCACATTAGGCGGTCACTTATTCCTTAGACTCATGAAACGGTCTATAATGCGAAGTTTGTTTATCCAAAATCTGTTAAAATCAAATTGGTTGACAGGAGAGTTTCGCTTCTCAGCCTGGTTTTTTGAGAGGGAAATTTATATGACCAAGCCACTCACAGTTCAAAGCGATAAAACGATGCTTCTAGAGGTTGATAACCCCGAATACGAGGCTTGTCGCGATCTTATTTCCAAATTTGCAGAGCTCGAAAAAAGCCCGGAATATATGCATACTTACCGCATTTCCCCTCTATCTCTTTGGAATGCGGCATCCATCAAAATGACGGCAGAGGAGATTGTAGAGGGACTCGTTGGTTTCTCCCGTTACTCTGTTCCGAAAAACGTGATCAATGAGATCAAAGAGCAGATTTCCCGTTATGGAAAAGTGAAGCTCGTAAAAGAAGAATCGGGCGAACTTTATATCATTTCCAATGAAATGGGATTTATCACTGAAATCGCAAACAACCGAGCCGTACAACCGTTCGTGGACGGAATGGAAGGCGATAAAATCCGAATCAAAAAAGAATACCGTGGCCATATCAAACAAGCTTTGATCAAGATCGGTTTTCCCGTAGAGGATTTGGCGGGTTATGACGAAGGGAATAAATACCCTTTCAACCTAAAGCCTGTTACTGGGGGCGGTACCAAGTTCGGAATGAGAGATTACCAAAGAGCATCTGTCGAAGCTTTCCATGCAGGTGGAAGGAACGAAGGCGGCTCCGGGGTAGTGGTTCTTCCTTGCGGTGCGGGTAAAACCATCGTGGGTATGGGTGTGATGCAAATCGTGGGAGCAGAAACTCTCATTTTAGTAACGAACACTTTGTCCATTCGTCAGTGGAGAAATGAAATTTTAGACAAAACCGACATCCCTGAATCGGATATCGGAGAGTATTCCGGTGAGATGAAAGAGATCAAACCGATTACGATTGCAACTTATAACATTCTGACTCACAGAAAGAAAAAAGGCGGGGACTTCACGCATTTTCATATCTTCAGTGCAAATAACTGGGGTTTGATTGTGTATGATGAGGTGCATTTGTTACCGGCACCCGTTTTTCGTATGACATCGGAATTGCAAGCAAAACGTAGGTTAGGTTTGACGGCGACTCTTGTTCGGGAAGACGGATTGGAAGAAGACGTGTTTTCACTTATCGGACCGAAGAAATACGATGTGCCTTGGAAAGAGTTGGAAGCCAAAGCCTGGATTGCGGAAGCAAACTGTATTGAAGTTCGTGTTCCGATGGAAGAAGATTTGCGTATGCGCTATTCTGTTGCGGACGATCGTGAAAAGTTCAGACTAGCTTCCGAAAATCCTGAAAAACTCAGAGCGATCAGTTATATCCTGAAAAAACACGCGACTAACAACATACTTGTGATCGGGCAATATATCAATCAATTGGAAGAGATTTCCCAAACGTTTAAGATTCCTTTGATTACGGGAAAAACACCTCTTCCCGAAAGACAGGAGTTATATCAGGCATTCCGTTCCGGTCAGATCAAACAATTGGTAGTATCTAAGGTAGCGAACTTTTCCATCGACTTACCGGATGCAAACATTGCCATTCAGGTATCGGGAACTTTCGGTTCCAGACAGGAAGAAGCACAAAGGCTCGGAAGGATTCTCAGACCGAAATCAGGAGACAATACCGCGATTTTTTACTCTTTGATTTCCCGTGATACGAACGAAGAGAGATTCGGACAAAACAGACAGTTGTTTTTAACGGAGCAAGGTTATGAGTATGAAATTTATACTCTTGATCAGTTCAAAGAAACAGTACCAGAAGAAGTATTAAGTAAATAAAAAGGAATAAAATGAAACTCGTCGCACAAAGGTTAGATGTAGTAGAACCCTCTCCCACCCTTGCCATTACCGCCAAAGCGAATCAGCTGAAGGCGAGTGGTTTGGATGTTGTCGGTTTTGGTGCAGGAGAACCGGATTTTGATACTCCAGCCCACATCAAAGAGGCAGCAAAAAAAGCCATGGATCAGGGGAAGACCAAATATACTCCTGTGAGTGGAACCGTAAGTTTGAAAGAAGCCATTATCCAAAAGTTCAAAACGGATAACGGCCTTACTTACGAAAAAAATCAAATCATTGTGGGAACGGGTGGAAAACAAGTTCTGTATAATTTCTTTATGGCGACTTTGAATGCAGGTGATGAGGTGATCATCCCTGCACCGTATTGGGTTAGTTATGCGGATATAGTGCGTCTTGCGGAAGGTGTTCCTGTCATCGTTTCAACCGATATTACAAGCGGGTTCAAGATTTCGCCGGAGCAGTTGGAAAAGGCGATCACTCCCAAGACAAAGGTTTTTATATTCAATTCTCCTTCCAACCCTACAGGTGCGGCGTATACCCGTTCCGATGTAGAAGCTTTGGTAAAGGTGTTGGAACCGAAAGAAATCATTACCGTTTCGGACGATATTTACGAAAAGATTCTCTATGACGGTCTGGAATTCGTAAACCCTGCGATGATTTCCGCGAAGATGAAGGAAAAAACTTTTGTTGTCAACGGAGTTTCCAAAGCATATTCCATGACCGGATGGCGTATCGGTTATGCGGCGGGAAATGCAGAGATCATAAAAAACATGGATACGATGCAAGGCCAATCCACTTCCAACGCTTCTTCCATTTCCCAAGCTGCTGCAGAAGCTGCGTTGACCGGAGATCAAAGTCCCGTTTTGGAAATGAAAAAGGCATTTGATAATCGTCGTAAGTTGATTGTCTCTCTTTTGAACGCTATTCCCGGAATAGATTGTAGAATGCCGGAAGGCGCTTTCTATGCATTTCCTTATTTAACGGGTGTTTATTCTCTTCCTGGTTTTCAAAGATTGCAAAAAGAGAAAAACGAAAAATCCTTATCGAAATTGTTTTGTGACGTGCTCTTGGACAAATACAATGTAGCTGCCGTTCCCGGAATTGCCTTCGGAGATGATAATGCTCTCCGTTTGTCTTATGCACTGGGTGAAAAAGACATAGAGAAAGGTGTGTCCCGGATCAAACAGATGGTTGAGGACTTAAGTAAATAAAGTAGCAAGGTATGGGAAGAATTCTAATCATATTTGTTTTCTTCCTTGCCGTGATTCTTCCTAGTTTCCTAGGGGGCGAGCCTAAGTCTCTCAAACCGATCCTAAAACAAGCCGCGCCGAAATCGGTTCATAATACGGATTCAAAATCCGAGATTGTTGTGAATCATTTCGGAGTGAAACTTTATCTCTTCCCCGATAGAAAGAGCAACGTTTTAAAAACGATCCAGTTCGGAGAACGGTTGTTTTATGACAGTTCCAGTCTGGAGCCGAATTCTGCGGAATGGGTTCCTGTCGTCACGGAAGAAAAATTAGCGGGGTTTTTACTTCGTAATACATTGCTTTTGGTTTCTAAGAATAAATTTTTATCCACCGTTCTGTTCGAAGCGGACAAACTTTTGAAGCTAAATTCAACCGGTTTGGAACAAAGGATGGAAATTGCAGATTCTTTGTTTCGTCATGCCGGTACGGGTGAGTTCCGTGGAGACGACTTTACTTTGATTAAAGCGAAGGCAGGTTTTGCACTGATCAAATCCATAGATATTTTAAATGAAAAAAATATCAAAGCGGATAGTTCCAAAGAAATTTTGGATTTTTTGAAACGCCATGAATCAAAGCTTCTCTTCGATTATTCAGCCGGTAAGTATTACGTAGATGCGAATTATTTTTGGAAGTTGGTTGAAAATCATCCGAATACAAAACATTCGGATTACGCTGGTTATCTGGCGGCGGAAGCTTCTCCCGATGTGGAATGTCAAAGAGATCTTGCTTGTGAATTGGAAAAACTCAGACGTTCCAAGATGAAATATATTTATTTTTTTCCCAATGGAAATTATGTTTCCATGTATTCAAAGTCCGTAGTCGCCAAATTAAAGGAAATTACAAAAGACCCCGAATCCATTGCTTGTTTTCAGCCGGCGCCGCAAAATATACAGGTGGAGATCAATACAATGTACCGCTATGTTCAGGATTATAGTCTGAGATACCGGAAAGAAATTCTTCCTTACATTCAAATCCTTCAGAAGGAATGCCTGAAATAGTATAGGTTTGGATTTCCCTTGAAACTAGCCTATAAATTATATCCTAAAGAAAGCTCCTCAGGAAATCCAAATTCCAAAGACGGGATCAACATCCTGATACTTCACGGACTTTTCGGATCTTCCAAAAACTGGGTTTCGATCGCCAAAAAACTATCGTTATATGGAGACGTATACACTATAGATCTCCGAAATCACGGGGACTCACCCCATTCTGAAGAACATTCCATTTCGCTTATGGCTGAGGATATAGATGAGTTTATCCAAGACCATTCATTGCAAAATACGATACTACTTGGACATTCGATGGGAGGACTCGTTTCTATGTTATACGATCTTCTTCATCCAGGCCTTTTGAAAGCTTTGATTATTCAGGATATTTCTCCCCGTCCTTATCCTTTCGCTTATGATAAAGAAATTCAATCCATGAGGATTCCTATTGACCATGCAAATACAAGGGCGGAAGTGGATGGGTTTATGAGCGAAGTTCTTCCCGACGCTTTTATCCGCCAGTTTTTGCAAATGAGTTTGGAAAGAAAGCCGGAGGGAGGATACTTTTGGAAACTGAACGTAGAAGGTTTGTCCAAAGCCCGTCATATGTTTGAGAACGTATTTCTCCCTCATATGAGTTCCGGAACAAAGTCATTGTTTATCGTAGGCGGAGATTCCACTTATATAACGGATTCAGATCGTGAGTTGATCCGTTCCGTATTTTTGAATTCAGAGATAGAAACGCTTGCAGGAGGAGGGCATTACATTCATTATACGCATGCGAGCCAATTTTTAGATAGAATCGAAAGATTTATCAAAGGGGTGATTGCTTGAAACATTCCAAACCTGTATGGAACTTAAGTCTTTGCATTTTAATTTTCTTCGGCTCTTTGTCTTGTGATTCGAATCGAGATTTACCCGATCCTAAAAAAATATTCAATTCTTATGTGGGAGCGAGTTTCTCCGTTTCTTTGGACTCCGGTCCTCTGGAAGAATCCAAAGTCTGGACCGGTTCCGGTTTCGTTTTCGATAAACAAGGATTAGGTTTGACATGTTCCCATGTTGTGCCTGACGATAAAAAATTTATAATCCGAATGGGCGGAACCGGAAAAAAATTCTACGCCAAGGTAATCAAACGCGACGCCGATAATGATTTAGCAATTGTTCAATGGGAGAACGAAAGTCCGAAAAATCAATCTGTTTTTGATGTAATTGATTCCTATGAACCCGAGACAGGGGCCTTGTTTTATATGATATCCACTCCTTTCGGGATGGAAGAGTCTTTTGATTTAGGCATCATCGCTAATCATTCCAGGTTGGGAGCGGATGTATTTGCGCGGGACAAGGCATTTGTGCAATTGAATCGGATGGTTCTTTCCGGTTCTTCCGGCGCCGCCATCTTTGATGGACAGGGTAAAGTTTTAGGTATGGCGCGATTTCAATTGTCTTCCGACGGATCCAAACGAGATGGGATCGGCTTTGCCATTCCTGTAACGACTTTAATTGAATTTGTAAAATCGATCCCTATTGCCGGCAGAACCAAAGAAGATATCCAAAGAGGAATTGTTGAGATTCCGATTCTAACCGCTCATTTGATCAACAAACTACGATTAAAGCAAAATAAAGGCGTTCTTGTAAGTTATACTGAACCCGGATCTTCAGCGGAAAAGGCAGGAATTAAGAGATACGATTTGATCACCGGTATGAATGAAAATCAAATTGCGAATGCGGAAGATTTTTATTCACAGATGGCAAAAATTCCCGCAAGCCAAAATATTGTTTTAATCATCATTCGGGAGAACCGTGAGTTAAAGATAAAGATTGCCCCTTCTTTATAGGAAGAAAAGGCAATCCGGAAATCAGTGTTAGTTGAAATCTACAGTAATGGTTTCAGCGAGTGTTTCGCCGTTGATCTTTCCTGTGATCGTAATATTGAACTTTCCTTTGAAAGAACTGCCTGAAGATGTCAACGTGGATGTTGCTATCAGTTTCAAGCTTTCAATCTTTAAGGTAGGAGTAGTTGTTCCGTCTTGAGTGATTACCAAATCATTTGAATCCGCTTGTGAAGTGATGGTAAAGCTGTATGAAGAACCGCTTGTAACGCTGGATTGATTGTCGAATACCAGAGTTCCGTTCACAGTCACAGGTTTTGAAAACACTAAAGCGTCTTTATATAAAGATTGTAAACTTGCGCAGTCAGTTGTGGAGAACGACGTTGTACCTTTGTCTTTTAAGTATTTGTAATACCCGAAACTATCTGTATAAATAGATCCGAAGTTTGTAAACTTTGCAGTCGCCTTATTTGAACTTGTGGTGACTCCAGAACTTGTTTTTGTCTTGTACTCCCCGTCCGTAAAAACAGCGGTTCCCTGTTTAGTCAGACTGGAAACAGTGGAACTATACCCTATGTATGTTTCAACAGGACAGGAAGCACCGCTAATGGTTAAGTTGGTGGTTGTTTTTGTAAATACGTATCCGCTTACGGTTCCGCTATAAGTATAAACCGTTTCTCCGTTTCCATTTACACTAGAGGAAGACCATGCAGTCAGCTCACGTGAGTTTCTATTTGCAATGTTCGTCTCTTTGATAAACTTTATAACTGCTTCCTTTGCAATAACGGGATCTTTCCCGTTTTCATAGATTTCTCTAACCATTGCAATCAATCTTTGGCTTTGTGAATTTTTTGTATTATAAGTAAAGTTACTACTTTGACTGTTTGTGGCGACACTGCTGGAGATCGTAGAAACAAGGTTCGCTGTTGCACTTGCTTTTCCAACGGTGGTGTTGATATCGCTGGTTTGGCTTCCGGAACTACCACGGTTGAGAAGGGCAAGACCGATGAGAAGGGAGTTGTCGTCTTTTTTATCTTCTTTGCAAGTAATAAAGAAGAGAGTAATAGCCAATAACAGATATGAGCTGATCTGTAGATGTTTTTTCATTATTTGAATCCTTTATAGTGATTTTAAATAAACGAAGCTAAGATAGGCAAGAAAAAACGGAAAAACTAACAGGTTTTTAGCGAAGGTTGTGTTTATATTTATTGCTGAAGTTTTCTTTTTTTTTCGAAAATAAAATTTTTTTTCCCGTTTTTCCGAACGGATTGATTTTTAAATATTCCATGATTCGATTATGATAATGAGACTGATATTATAAATGGGCTATTTGGAAACAAATGACAGAACGGCAAAATTTCTGCCGCACTGTCTTTATCTGTCTGTTAAGCGAGAAGGGATCTCAGCATCCATGCGGTTTTTTCATGGATATCCAATCTTTGTGTGAGTAGATCAAGACTTGCCTGATCATTCCCTTTTTCCGCGGGAGCATAAGCGGATCTTGCGGTTCGAATCACTGCTTCGTTCCCTTCCACCAAGTTGCGAATCATGTCTTCCGCTTTGGGAACTTCTTTATCTTCTGCGATGGAAGAATATTTTGCAAATTCAGAACCGCTGACGGGAGCATAGTATCCTAAAGCGCGGATCCGTTCCGCTATAGGATCAATTGCATTCCACAACTCGGTGTACTGAGTCATAAATAACAAGTGTAAGGTTTGAAACATCGGACCCGTCACATTCCAATGATAACTATGGGTTTTTTGATAAAGAGTGTACGTATCTCCCAATAGTTTTTTCAGTGATTCGGAGATGGCACTTCTTTCTGCTTCCGGAATTCCTATATTGATTTGCATTGTTTTCCTTCTTATCTTTAAGACCGATTTAGTTCGGCAAAGTGGAAAAGAAATTGGTTCTCTTTTCTCAAAGCAAAAATAAAACGGATGAAATTGAATCTTACTAAATCATTGCACCGGGCGGTATAATTGAAAGTTAATTTTTCCAAGCTCTATTCAGATCTTTTCGCAGGTTCCGCCGCTACCTTCGTGGCTCTTCCCGCAGCGATCGCTTTTGGAATCAGTGTTTATAGTCCCTTAGGGCAGTCTTTCGCAGGCCAAGCTGCACTTTCCGGAGTCATTGGAACGATTGTCCTCGGTCTCGTCACACCCCTCTTAGGTGGCACGCCACGATTGGTTTCCGCGCCTTGTGCCCCTGCGGCCGCAGTACTTTCCGTATTTGTTTTGGATCAGATGAGAAAAGGTCAGATCGGCCCGGTTTATATTCCTCTTTTGGTTGCCTTTGCTATCTTATTTGCAGGAAGCTTGCAAATTCTTTTGGGGTTTTTGGGTGGGGGGAAACTTATCAAATACATTCCCTATCCGGTGGTCACGGGTTACTTGAGCGGGCTTGGGATTTTGATCATTCTCAGCCAGCTTCCCCGTTTTTTAGGCATGTCATCGGTAGGAAATCTATTGGGAGATATTGATAGTTTGCAAGCGAACCCGATTCCTCCTATCATTGGAATCGGGACGATACTTGCAATGGTAGCGTTGCCCCGGCTTACCAAACGAATTCCTCCAAGTGTAATGGCACTACTCGCGGGGGTTATGATCTATTGGTTATTGAGTTTTTTTTATCATGATCTGAGATACTTTGCAAACAACCGTTATATTGTAGGAGCGATTATTCCGGAAGGAGAAAATCTTTTTTCCAATTCGTTAAAAAATTTCTCCCACTTACGGGAGTTGGATTTCACTCATTTCAAATCCATCTTACTCCCCGGATTTACATTGGCATTACTTCTCTCCATCGATAGTTTAAAAACCTGTCTGATCGTTGATATCTATTCTAAAAAACGACATGATTCGAATCGCGAATTGATCGGACAAGGTTGGGGCAATTGCGCGAGTTCTCTGTTTGGTGGGATCGCAGGAGCCGGAACTCTTGCACCTACTCTTGTAAATATCGCGAGTGGAGCAAAATCAAGATGGTCCGGTTTTTTTGTAGGCTTATTCTCTTTGGTTACGATTTTCTTTTTTGTAGGTTTACTGAAATGGATTCCCGTTTCGGCCTTGTCGGCGGTTCTTATCGTTGTGGGATTTCGGATGATCGATTGGAAATCCGTCGGACTTTTAAAAAACAAATCCACCGTTTTCGATTTTTTTGTGATTTTGTGCGTGGTGGTTGCTGCGGTTAGCACCAGTTTGATTTTAGCAGCAGGAGTTGGGATCGGGCTTGCTATTTTACTTTTCCTGCGGGAACAAATCCGTTCAACAGTGATTAAGCGAAGCTTCTCGGGAAATCAAAAATTTTCCAAAAAACGAAGACTTCCTTCCGAGTTGGAAGAATTGGAGAAATGGGGATCTAGAAATTCCATTTTCGAATTGCAGGGACAATTGTTTTTCGGAACCACCGATCAGTTATTTCACCACTTGGAAGCATATTTGCAGACATCGAAAAATATCATTTTGGATTTCAGAAGAGTGATTCATATTGATTTTACCGCAGTCAATCTTTTGAAGCAGATCCATTCCCGGTTGGAATCCAGGGGCGGGACACTTATCCTAACTTGTCTTCCCGGCAATCTGACGACAGGCCAGGAAATTCGAAATTATTTCAATTCTTTGGGACTCACCGATTCCACTCCTCATCTTAAGTTCTTTGATGAATTGGATGATGCATTGGAATTCATAGAAGAAGAGATTTTATCGGAAGCAAATTTGGATTCTTCCAAAGGGAATGAATTGCTTCATTTGGATCAGTTTGAATTTTTTGAACCGTTTCCGAAAGACTTGGTCGTAAAATTTGAAAAATTCACTTATCCTATCCAATGTTCTGCGGGGCAATCGGTGTTTCACAAAGGGGATATCAACGATGTGATGTTTTTCATCCGGAAAGGGGAAATCCGGATCGATTTGCCTTTGGAAGGGAATCGAATGCATCATCTCGCAACGTTTGCCAAGGGAGATTTTTTCGGAGACATGGCTTTTTTAGACAAAGAACCCAGGTCGGCAAATGCGGTTGCTGTCGGTGAATGTCTGTTATATGGGTTGTCGCGGGAAAAATTCGATCTTTATGTGAAGGAAGTTCCCGAATTCGGAAATTTATTTTTTGAATCTTTGGCTTATACCTTATCAAAAAGGCTGCGACTCAATCATCTTGAACTCACAGCCTTACAGGAAAACTGAAAGGTTTTTTTACAGAGTGTTTGTGATCGCACCGTTTGTTGCGGACTGAACTAACTTAGCATACTTTGCCAGAACCCCTGATTTGAACCGGGGTTCCGGTTGTTTCCATTCCGATTTTCTTTTTGCAAGTTCCGTATCGCTTAAATCTACTTTCAGTATTTGTGTTCTCGAATCGATAGTGACTTGGTCTCCATTTTTCAAGAGTGCGATCGGTCCGCCGTCAAATGCTTCCGGTGACACGTGTCCTACCACTAGTCCGTGAGTTCCTCCGCTGAAACGTCCGTCGGTTAAAAGTCCCACTTCCTCTCCCAGTCCTTTTCCGACTAACGCAGCGGTGACTGCGAGCATTTCTCTCATCCCGGGTCCGCCTCTCGGTCCTTCGTATCGGATTACGATTACGTCTCCCGCTTTGATTTCGTCTTTCATGATCGCCGCAAAACAGTCGTCTTCCGAATCATATACTTTTGCGGGACCTGTGATATCGATTTTTTTGAGTCCTGAGATTTTGGCAACAGCGCCTTCCGGAGCCAAGTTTCCTTTTAAAACTACAAGAGGGCCGGTTGGGAAAAGAGGGTTTTTGATGTCGCGAACAATGGTTTGTCCTTTTGCCAATGGTAAAACTTCCTTTAGGTTCTCTGCCAAAGTTTTTCCGGTTACAGTCAAACAATCTCCGTGAAGAAGGCCTTGTTCCAAAAGATATTTCATAACTCCGTGTACACCACCGACTCGGTCCAGGTCGTACATCGCATACTTTCCTCCCGGTTTCAAATCGGCAAGATGAGGGGATCTTTTTCCCACACGGTTGAAATCTTCCAAGTTAAGATCCACTCCGATTTCTTTTGCAATTGCAATCAAATGTAAGATCGCATTCGTCGATCCACCTAACGCCATAACGGTGACAATCGCATTCTCAAATGCGTTTTTTGTCAGGATTTGTTTGGGAGTGATATTTTTTTTAATCAGCTCCATAAGAGCCTTTCCGACTTCAAAGGAGTCGTTTACTTTTCTTGCGGAAACTGCGGGCATGGAAGCCGAACCGGGAAGACTCATTCCCAACGCTTCAATGGCTGTGGACATAGTGTTCGCAGTATACATTCCTCCGCAACTACCGGCTCCGGGGCATGCATTTTGTTCCACACGTATGAATTCTTCTCTTGAGATTTTTCCCGAATTGAATTTGCCGACTGCTTCGAATACGGATACGATATCCACATCCAAACCGTCACAAGTTCCGGGCATAATGGATCCTCCGTAAACAAAAATGGAAGGAACGTCCAATCTGCAAAGTGCCATGAGGCAACCGGGCATATTTTTATCACAGCCGCCTACGGCGACCACTCCGTCGTATCTCATTGCGTTCGAAACAAGTTCGATGGAGTCGGCTATCACTTCTCGGGAAGGAAGGGAATAACGCATCCCTTCATGCCCCATTGCAATTCCATCAGAGACGGTAATGGTTCCGTAAATTTGAGCGATCCCTCCGGCAACCCTTACGCCTTCTTTTACTTTTTCCGCCAGTTTGTCCAAATGGGAATTGCATGGTGTGACTTCCGCCCAAAGGGAAGCGATCCCCACCATGGGTTTTTCAAAATCTTCATCTGTAAAACCTACGGCACGAAGCATCGCTCTGTTTGCCGCGCGATTGTCTCCTCCGGTTGTCATGGAACTGCGTCGTTTTAGTGATTCTGACATGATAGGGTCCTGATATGTATTGATTACAGCAGAAACCGGTAAGTGAAAATATATGAAAAGAAAAGATTTAAAGGAAAGCTATTTCAGCTCTCCTGCAATTTTCTGAACCAAGTTTTCTGCCACAAAGTCATACTCGCTTGACTCGATTAGAATGTCCTCTCGATTCCATATCAAACCAAGTCCCAAGGTAAATTTTGTTAATTTGAAGATGGTCCAATTTGCTCCCGGTTTTTTGCGGGCATTGACTATCACTTGGCCGGATTCTATTTGAACGATTTTTAATGAAACTGTGTCCACTAAATTGGGAATGACGCTGTTTTTTAAATCGTATTTTCTAAGTGCGGATCCTCTTCCGAACACGAGCGCATCTACTCCTAGAATTTTTCCGATACGAACGGCTGTTTGTTCATCGATCATGCCTGTTTTGGAAAAAGACTGCTCGTTTACCACTTTGGAAAGTTGTTCCCTCTCGATCACTCTGACATTCAGGTATTTGGAAATATAAAGAGCAACAGCATCCGTAAATTCGTCTCCCCATTTGGCATCCTCGATATCAAATAATAGAACTGCCACTTTGTTTATGCCCAATTCCCTTTTCGTTTTATCAGGAAACTGCACTGCCGCTTCCATGGTCGTGCAACGGACGAGTGAAATCAGGGAAAAAAGGGCAAGAAGGAGACGGATGTGTTTCATGGTGTTTTGGTAGAGTGACTACGAGAATGAGAAAGAATCAAATCTTTTTCGAAATTCTCTTCGTCTCCCGATGAAAATTCGCCTTGCAAAATCCGTAAGACTCGTTTTCGTACTAATGCAATGCATCTAACCAAAAGAGCTTTAGGCTTAACCACAATCATATTCGTAATATTACTGTTAAGTGCCGGTTATTATTTTTCCACGGAAATGGTGGCTTTTCAGGTTCGAACAATCGACGAAGATCATGAAAAATCCAGAATCAAAGACTTCAAACAAATCGGTCTGTCGGAACCGGAAACTCTTCGTTTCCAAAACGGAACCATTTCCATCCAAAGCTGGTTTTTTAAAAATCCCAAAAAGAAAAAATGCGGAGTGATCCTTTTGCACGGCCACTCCGGGACTAGGTGGGGCATTCTGAAATACGCACCGTTATTTTGGAAACGAGGTTGCAGTCTTTTCGTATACGATGCGAGACACCACGGCGAAAGCAGTGGGGAATTCGGAACGTTCGGTTATTATGAAAAATTCGACTTGGACAAAGGGATCGAGTATTTTTCCGAAGTCAGTGGAATTCCCGAAGAAAAAATCGGAGCCTTGGGGGAGTCTTACGGAGCCGCTACCGTTTTACAACTCGCAAATATCAGAAAGGATGTCGCTTTCATCATCGCGGAATCATCTTACAAGGATATGCGGACCATCATTCAGAAAAGAGCGATCGAATTGTACGGTTACCCCATTTTGATCGTATCTTCGGTTGCATTTCAAATCGCCGAACTAAGAGCCAATTTTTCAGTAGAAGAAACTTCTCCTCTAAAAGCGGCTTCCCATATATCCGCCCCCGTACTCCTCATTCATTCCAAAGCGGATGAGTTGACACCTTACGAACATTCGGTGGAAATTTTCGAAGCTATCCCCGGCAAAAAGAAAAAATTATTCATCACGGAGTGGGGTGCCCCACACGCCAAGTCCATCAATACGAATTACAAAGAAGTGGAAAACTCGGTGGATGCATTTGTAAAAGAGTATGCACCCGCAGAATTCAGATAAACGATTTACTGATTGGATTGAAAATAAGTTCCTTTGACAGGATCAGTCCAATTTCCGTTGGAATCTAATTTTGTGATATAACCGCCCAATAGGTTTGATCCGGTGGCATAGTTTGCGAGAAAAATTTCTCCTCCCGCAGACTGGTAAGCTTCCGGAGGAATCCCGATATAGATGGAGGAAGGGGTTGCGGTAACCTTTGTAAAAGATCCTCCACCCCCGTCTTTGGCATAAAACACAACAAAGGTGCCCCCATTTTGAGCGATGACTCCGTAAGTCGATTCCGAAGATATAACCTTTGTTATATAATTAAAAGCACCTGCAGAGGAAGGGCTATAGGTGAGCCCGGTAAGAGCCGAGCCGTAGGAAAGGGAACCTATTCCGATATTCGCCGAATTACTCATTGCATAAGCGCTTGATGTGACGGTTCCTTCCATCATTGCCAATTTACCTCCTCCGACCGGAAACAGGTTGGACTGGGTACTTGCTCCCCCGACGATTCCATAAGGGGATCCAGCGGAAAAATTGGATAGATAGTAATTATAGGACGGACTCGGTGTGCTGAATGCTGTGACACCGCATAACAGAAAAGAAGAATAAACATAAAATGCGTTCGGTTGAACCGTAGACCCGCTCAAGCAACTGGAACTTAAATCGGTAGAGACTGTGCCTTCCAGATTTCTGGCGTATGCTTTTGTAACTCCACCCACAAGTTCAAAAACAATCCATCGTCCCGAATAATAAATGTTATTTGGGATGGTGGCGGGAGTGACCAATATCGACGCGGGGGAAGCATTGATAGGCGACATTTGAACTGAAGTGACTGTTTTTGCGGGGCTTGTAGGGGAAAGTTTAACGTAGTAATTGAGAGTGGTTGTTACGCTACTCACCGTAGTATCTTTTCTGATAAAAAATAAAATGTCCGTTCCGTCGTAACCGGGGGCTCCCAGGGTGATCGTGGTTTGATCGGTGCTTGGAAAAACAGGATCTACTCCTTGCAAATCGGTAATTTTTGTTATACGATCGTAGGTGAATCCGTCCGGGGAAGACGCGATATAGGTATCTATTTTTTTCTCCGAGTTTGCTTGTTTAAGACTAATATAAAATCTTCCTTCGATTGCACCTAATGGTTGAAACAAAGTGGACTCCAGACTGACGGGAGTGGAATAGGAAACGCTTAGTTTTTGGAAAATGGCAACAATGTCTCCCGATTGGGATAGGATTCTAAAATTGGAAGAGTTCAAAGTGCTAAAGACTTTGAATGTAATGGTGGCTTTGGGAGAAACATCCGATAGAGTCGAATACAGTTCCACTTTCACATAACCGGGTGAAGTAAATTTAAGAGAGGCTTCTCCTTTGGAATTGATGATAGTTACCGTTTCATCAGCCCCTTGTGTGAGTTCCGAAACGGAAGTATTTCTTGTACTTAGACTTGTAGCACTCGGTTTTCCGTATTTGATAAAGGAATCAGCATAAGTAGTTCCGCTGGCTTGCTGGAATTTCAGGCTCAGTCCCAGCGCTACTCCCGGCGAAGTTGCGCTGCTAATGACTGATAATTTCTGCAACATCAAGAGGTTCGCCAAATCTCCGTTCGGGTCAAGTTCGGATTCCTTGAAAATCAAACATCCTGAGGTAAAAAGAATGAGAATCGATAGTATGGCGGATTGAATCATTGTGCGCATATTTTGGCTCCTTTGTTTAAAATAAAATCGAGTAACGAAGTTCTCCGTAAACCGCTGACGGTCTCGGTTGCCAGCCGAATTGCCCCATGGGTTGGTCGAATTTTGTTTCAAAGTCGAATCCTTCCTTAATTTCCTTACCACCCAGAAAGACGGAAGGTCTTTCTGGGTATTGGTCTCGGCCGATCCAATAAGCATGAATCAGGTTGGAAATATAAATCAGCCCGATTCCTCCCAAACTTCCCAGATAACGGGCATTTGCTGCTTGAGATGATTTTTTCGCATCGGCTACGATGTTGTTATAAAAGATGTTTTCAATGAAAATAGAAGTTAAATCGGAAGTGCTAAAAACAAATTCGGGAGTCAGTCGTGTTATCGG